>JAGWTI010000020.1 GCA_028876065.1 Nitrospirota bacterium | reverse complement strand
GGGGGTTTGCCGATACTTCATGCCAGCATTTCTTGTAAGTGGACCATTCGAAGCGACCGTGCACAAAACTCCCGATCAGAAGCTCTGAACTTAATGAACAACCGTAAGGGGCATTCACCCCATATAGTCGTGATAACAGGGGAGCCGTTGCCGAGCAGAATCGGATCAATCGCTCTCGGAACGGGGAATATAGATTGTGTTTACCATTTTGCTCTTCTGGAACTGGCTGAGACCGTGAATGAGCTTGGTCTGGAAGATGCGAAAGAAATGTTGAGCATTATGGTGGATGGGAAGCGGCTTAAGGATATAGCAGACCTGCCTCTAGACCTGGCTGTTTGAGCGATCCTATATCATTCTCTCAAAGGCTCGGATGGAGCGGATGCACGGTGAAGGCAGCGCCATGGCGCAATTTGTCTGTCAGTAGCCGTGAGAGCGCCGCGACGCCGTTCTTGTGGTCCGATAAGGCGTGCGGCCAATGATGTGACATCAATGGGCTGTCAGGTGATAACGCGTCATGGCGCACTGAATCCGTGCGCCGTTCGCCGACCGGTCCAGCCTTACTTCTTCTGCGGAATCAGGATCTTCTCGCCTTTGCGGAAGACCGCGTAGATGGCCTGCGAGGGGCAGGCGTCCAGGCAAAGGCGGCAGCCTTCCAGACAGCGGGACGAGTCGAATTTGAACGGCGGGGTGGAAAGCCAGGCGCCGGTCGGGCAGACCGGCATGCAGATGGCTTGGTGCGTACAACGGTCGGGATGGCGGACAAGGTGATCGCGGATGACCATCATGGGAGAGACTCCTTCAAACAGGGCTTTGGAGAACAGCTCCAGCATGTTCATGGCCGGGCGATCCTCATTTCCATTCGTTGACGAGCTTGCGTAACCGGTCTTTGAGTTCTGGAATTTGTTCCAGGTTGTTCTGAATGGCGCCGACGATTTTTTCCAGCCTGGCTGCCTTCAACGCGTCCCGGTCCTTCTTGACCAGCCGATCGTATTCCCGATAGGCGTCCGGATGTTTGGATTCCAGCGCGGGACGCGCGGCGCGCAGGCTCTCGCCGAGTTCGTGAGGCTGCGGGTCGAGGGGCGGCGCCACCACGAAGGAGCCGTCGGTGCAGACCAGCGTCGCCGCCCCTGGCTTCGAAGGCAGGAGCGAGACGGCTTCGATGGTTTTCCCCTGCATCTGCTCCCAGGACCAGGCCAGGCCAGGAAACTGCTTCATGAAGGCGACTTTCTCCATGTTGGCCTTCCATTTTTCCTCCGCCATGCCGACCTCCATCCGGAACGAATCGCACTACGATTTCGGAGGGCTTAATTTTTTCGGCGCGGGGTGGCCCGGCATCAACAGGCGCTCCACGATCTCGCCTTTGCCTACATGACGTTCCATGATCTCGGTCACATCGGCTTCCGATCCGACCCAGTACCAGACGCCTTCCGGATAGATCACGACGCTGGGGCCATATTCACAATGGTCCAGGCAGCCGGCTTTGTTCGCCCGGACGGTGCCCTTCAGGCCGAGGCGGTCCACTTCCTTCTTGAAGAAGGCGTGCAGTTTCTCCGATCCGCTGTCCGCGCAGCAGCCGCGGGGGTCGCCTTTGGGGCGTTGGTTGATGCAGACGAAAATATGGTGTTTGAACGGTGGCACAGGGCGGCGCGGCTACCGTAGCCCGCTCGCAGGCGACGCGCCCGCACGGGCCTGCACGCGTTCGACCAAGGCGGTGACATCCGCGGGATCGAGCAAACGCGACCCCGCCGCCTGTCCGGATAAAATGGCGGCGATCTCTCTCAGGCGCAACTGCGCGCGCTGAAAGAGCTCCGCGCCGGCGAGCTCCGAAGGCTGTCCCTGGCTCAGCTTGTCGAACTCGGCGCGGATATCGCGGAAGTCTCGTTGAAGGTTTTTGTGCATCGAACAGGAATCGCAGTACCACTTCGGACTTTGATCGGAGGACGGAGAGAGGCGGTCGTAGGCGCGGCCAAAAAAGTCTTTGCCCAGGGACAGTTTCTGCAAGGGGCCTTGCTGGGACCCGCAGGCGTCGCATCGTCCTGCCGAAAAGCCCGTCTGCCCATCCGCCACGTGTGCATCCTCCGAGAAAACGGGCGGATCATACTATAGCTGCTCCTAGCCTGTCCAGCCCGGAGGCACAGAGAAGACCGCGTGAGAAGTGGTCCGGACACGGAGTATAATGCCTTTGCTGTCGGACCGTCGGTTGGGAGGCTTGGGAGGAGCGCCATGATCATCGGTGTGCCGCGGGAAATCAAAGACCATGAGTTTCGAGTGAGCCTGACTCCGGAAGGCGTCAGGACCCTGTGCGTCGCCGGCCATATGGTGTGGGTCGAGCCGGCGGCCGGGAAAGAGAGCGGCTTCTCCGATGAGCAGTATCGCCAGGCGGGCGGCCGCCTGGCCGGCTCCAAGGAACAGCTTTTCAACGAGGCGGAGCTGATCGTGAAAGTGAAGGAGCCCTTGCCGCCCGAATATGCCCTGTTCCGTCCCGGGCAGCTCCTCTTTACCTATCTGCATTTGGCCGCCTCGGCGGAGTTGACAAAAGCTTTGTTGGACGCGCAGGTCACGGCTATCGCCTATGAAACGACCGAGGCGCCGGACGGGAGCCTGCCGATGCTCAAGCCCATGAGCGAGATCGCCGGCCGGTTGGCCGTGCAGGTCGGCGCCGGCTATTTGGAGCGGCTGCAAGGCGGGTCCGGCGTGTTGCTGGGCGGTGTGCCCGGCGTGGCATCCGCGAAGGTGGTGGTGCTGGGAGCCGGCGTGGTCGGGAGCGCCGCCACCAGGATCGCCGTGGGGATGGGGGCGCAGGTCACCGTGATCAACCAGGATCTGGAGCGGCTGCGGGAGCTGGATGCGCTGTACCAGGGGCGGATCGTCACGCTGGCCTCCCAGCAATCCTGGATCGATCCGGCGGTGGAAGAGGCGGACTTGGTCGTCGGCGCCGTGATGGTCCGGGGGGCCAAAGCGCCCAAGCTGGTGTCGCGCTCGGTGGTGTCCCGCATGCGTCCCGGCTCCGTCATCGTGGATGTCGCCGTCGATCAAGGCGGGTGCGTGGAAACGACCCGCCCGACCAGCCATTCCGATCCCGTGTATTGCGAGGAGGGCGTGTTACACTACTGCGTGCCGAACATGCCGGGCATCGTGCCGCGGACCTCGACTTTGGCCTTGACCAATGCGACGCTTCCCTTTATAGTTCGCCTGGCCTCGGCGGGACTCGAGTCGGCCATGCGCGCGGATCCTGGTTTTGCACGCGGGATCAATGTGGCCAAGGGGCGAGTGACGTGCCAAGCCGTGGCCGAAGCCCATGGGATGACCTGGGTGTCGCCAGCCTGATGTGAGCGAAATGGGAATTGGGATCGGGGCGTAGCGCAGCCCGGTAGCGCACCGCGTTCGGGACGCGGGAGTCGGAGGTTCAAATCCTCTCGCCCCGACCATACCAACCTTCGGTTGAACCGCCCGCTTCGATCATGTGCGGGCGGATAGTTACGTTGCCTCAAGTAGGCTCAAATTCTTTGGCTTGCGAGGTCGAGCGCCCTTTGAGTTATGGGGGCGCTTGAATACCACCTCAAGTGTCCGGAGCGTGTTTGTTCTTCTTCGCGCAGCACACACTCGCCGCCCGCACGATTTTCACCCAGACCCTCGTGTCCCCATGTCTTCCACCCACCCAGTCCGTGCCGTGATTCTCGTCAGCGGGCGGGTGCAGGGCGTCGGCTATCGGGCTTTTGCCGAAAGGGAAGCCGGCCAGCTGGCACTCGCCGGCGGGGTCCGGAATTGCGAGGACGGCCGGGTCGAAGTGGACGTCGAGGGCGAACGATCAATGGTGGATGCGTTCATCGAGAGGCTCCGAGCCGGGCCCCGCTTGGCGCGCGTGGAGAATCTCCATGTTGAATGGACGGCGCCCACCGGCCGGCACAGGGGATTCCAGGTCTGGTACTGAGCGACGATGGTCTTAGCAAAAGGGGATGAGCTCATGGACTACAAGAAACTGATTCGTGAAGTGCCGGACTTTCCCAAACCCGGCATTCTTTTTTATGACATTACGACGCTGCTGAAGGATGCCCAGGCGTTCCGGGCGGTGCAGGATGAGCTGGTGGCCCGGTATCGCGATCAGGGCATCTCGAAAATCGTCGGGATCGAATCCCGCGGCTTTATCCTCGGGAGCCCGTTGGCCTACCAGATCGGTGCGGGGTTCGTGCCGGTGCGCAAACCGGGGAAGCTGCCGGCGGACACCTACGAAGTCAAATACAACCTGGAATACGGGTCCAACTCCCTGGCGATTCATCGCGACGCGATCGCCATGGGCGAACGCGTGCTCGTGGTGGACGATCTGCTTGCGACCGGCGGAACGGCCGCCGCCACGATTCACTTGATCCGCCAGCTCGGCGGAGACATCGCGGGCATGGTGGTTCTGGTGGAGTTGACCGATCTGAAGGGCAGGGAGAAGCTGAACGGCTGTCCTCTGCATGCTATGATCTCCTATCCCTAGCGGCTGCGCTTCGGTTGTCGCCGCCTGTCGTGCGGCTCTGGTTCGAGGCCGAGCCTGCGGCGTTGGCCGGCGGGCTTGTCAAACCGCCGGTGCCATGCTAAGAATACGCCGCTTTTTTCGGGCCGAGATCCCAAGGGAGGGAAGCGCCGACGATGTCCACGAAGGGAAAAGTCAAAAAAAAGCCCGTGAGCAAAGAAACGAAGGCCGCCAAGCCGGCCGCGAAGCGGCCTGCGGCGAAGCATCAGGGCAAGGGCCACGGCGCCGTGTCTCTGCATAACGAGAGGCAGGCAAACGTGACGGTCAAGGAAACGCCGAAACTGAAGTCGAAATTCGACGGGCGCCGGAATGCGCTGCATCGTATGTTGATGGAGAAGCGGCAGGAGATCATGAACGAGATCGGCGCCTCGCTGGGGCAATCGTTGACGGAAGATCAGCAGCGTCGGTTGGAATCGGCGATGGATGTCGGCGACCAGGCGTTGATGGACCTGGAGCGGGAACTCGGCATCTCGCTGATGGAAATGCGGAACCGGAAGCGGCAGTTGATCGACGAAGCCCTCACCAGACTGGACGAGGGCACGTATGGGATCTGCGCGGAATGCGGAGTGGACATCAGCGAGAAGCGACTGGCCGCCGTGCCGTTCGCCAAGCTGTGCGTCGAGTGCCAATCCCAACAGGAATTGATCGAGAAGATCGAAAAGGGAGAGGAGCGGGACTGAGTTTCAACGCAGAATGCAGAACGATGAACGATGAATTGAGGATGGTCCGGCCGAAGTCCCCATTCATCATTCTGCATTCATCATTTATCGTTGCTGTATGAACGCCGTCGTGCTCGCCAGCGGAGGGCTCGATTCCACGGTCACTGCGGCGGTGGCCAAACGGGACGGCTGCGACCTGTATCTGCTGACGATCGCCTATGGGCAGCGGCACCGGATCGAAGTCGAACGGGCCCGGCGGGTCGGTCTGGCACTGGGAGCCGCCAGCCACCTGGTGCTGGAACTGGACCTCCGACCCATCGGGGGCTCGGCGCTGACCGGCGAGCAGGCCGTCCCCAAGGATCGATCTGCTGCCGATCGGGCGGAGGGCATCCCGGTGACGTATGTGCCCGCCCGCAACACGATTTTCTTGTCGCTGGCGCTGGCTTATGCCGAGACGCTGGGCGCGGCGTGGATCTATTTCGGCGCCAACGTGGTAGACTACTCCGGGTATCCGGATTGTCGTCCGGAATACCTCCAGGCCTTCGAACGGGTGGCCCGTTTGGGGACCAAGGCTGGGGTGGGTGGCGCCGGGATTGGGATCCGGGCGCCGTTGCTCCGGATGACGAAAGCCGAGATCATTCGCCAGGGTGTCGCGCTGGGAGCGCCGCTGCATCTGACCCATAGTTGCTACGACCCGGCACCGGATGGCGTGGCCTGTGGCCGGTGCGATAGTTGCCGTATTCGGTTGGAGGGGTTCAAGGCGGCGGGGCTGGTTGATCCGGTCGCGTACGCCTGCGCGACGCGCTAAACGGAGTCCCATGTCACCCGAAGAATTTTTCATGTATCTGACGATCGGGTTGATCGTCCTCGTGCCGGTCTCCGCCAGGCTGTATCGATATTTCACCGCCGGCCAAGTCAAGCGGATGCTGCGCGAAGAATTCGGGAAAGCCCCCGAGGCCGGCCAACCGCGTCAACCAGAAGGAAAAGCGAAGGGGTGATGACGATGATCGGTTGGATCGGCGGTGTACGGTGCGCTCGTCTCATCACCGGGGCGATGACGATGCTGTTGGTGGCGGCTGTCCAGATGGTCTGGGCGAAACAGGATGTTCCTGCGGTGCCGGCGGAATTCAGCAAGGGCGAAGCCAAGTTCAAGGCCAATTGCGCCCGCTGCCACGGGGAGCGTGGTGTAGGGACCAATCAAGGCCCCCCATTGGTCCATAAAATCTACGAGCCCAACCACCACGGCGATGCGGCCTTTCAACGGGCCGC
The DNA here is from genome assembly GCA_028876065.1 of Nitrospirota bacterium. Lineage (GTDB taxonomy): Bacteria > Nitrospirota > Nitrospiria > Nitrospirales > Nitrospiraceae > SYGV01. The sequence goes on along the minus strand of JAGWTI010000020.1, from coordinate 36,270 downwards.
GGCGAGTGGAGTCCGTGCCCACCACTGGCAATTCGGCGACATGCCCAGGATCGAGGGCGTGACGCCGGACGATGTCGCGCAGATCGTCGCATATGTCCGTTGGCTCCAACGCCAAGCGGGAATCATGTGACGCAGGCAGGTGTCAAGCGCGTCGCGCGGTGATGTTGGAGAACCGCCGGTTTTGATTCGCGCTTCTCCCCTCATCCTCCCGAACGGCTTGTTTCCATCTCTACCATTCGACGTTCGTCTCTGGCGTTCAGCCAATCCAGCCGCTGCAGAGCCTGGAAACACGACGGCCACCGTTCCAGCGTCTTCCTCTCGCATACTGAAGATCTTCAACGCTCGGTTCTGAGCCAAGCCGATCGACTCCTTGCTCCGGCCGCGATGGATTTCCCGCTCGATCACTTCCCCGATCTCCTGCGGGTTGGCGGTGCCGGCCTTGACGCCGTAGCGGGGGAGGTTCGCATAGGCGAAGACGGTGAGCTCCTCCCAGACTTTGGAGCAGGAGCCGAAGTCCCGTGGCGCTTGGGCCGCGTACTGTGCCAATTGCGCGGTGGTCGCGGGCCGGTACAGCGTCTGATCGCTGCCGACCGCTCGGAAAACGGTGGTCGTCATTGGTTGAGCAACAGTCCGGCCATGGCCGCCAGGCCGCCGGCCAGGGAAAGGAGAAAACCGACTCCTCCGAGAACGAACCAGGGCTTGATCTTGGCCAATTCCTCTTGTCCGAGTTGGGGATGCAGGTCAGCGGGGGACCACCACCATCGGGCCGGTAGGACGATTCGTTTCGACAGGAGGCGATACAGGGTCACGTGGTACCAGAAGCCGGTCGGAATGCCGGTGACGAGGCCGAGGAGCAACGTCCAGAGCCCCGCCGCCGTCATGAGTTGAGGGGTCAGGAGCGTGGTCGCCAATCCGAGGAGACCGACGGTGAGCAACGCGAGGAGCACCAGGGCGATTTCAAGCATGGGGAAAATTGTACAAGATCGGCGCAGCCGGCGCTACGAGAGAGACGCAACGATGCGAGACCGCCTTGACTTGCCTTCCGCATGTTCCTAGACTCCAGCTTGTGAACATGCAGGAAGAACAGGACTGGCTGGCGGAATTGGCCGCCCGATGCGGGATTGCGTCGGAGTATTACGACAATTGGGGCCGCCGACATGCAACCTCCGAGCAGACCAAGCGGGCCGTACTGGCGGCCATGGGGTATGCGACGGAGCAGCCGGAGACTCTCCGGGCTGCGGTGCTGGCCTGGGATGAGGCGACGTGGCGACAGCCGTGCGAGCCGGTATTGGTGCGCCGGATCGATCAGCCGCTGGGGGCCTGGTCCTTCTCCCTTGCGGTGGAAGAGGCCGCGGAGCATGAGCTGTGTATCGAATGGGAGATTCTGGATGAGTCCGGCCGTCTCCAGCACAAAGGAGAGGCAGGGCCTGGATTAGTTCCGGCTGCGAGTACGATGCTCGATGGCCGGCGCTATGCCCGTTACGCGGTGCCGGTTCCGACGGGGTTGGACTGCGGGTACTATGATCTGGTGGCTCACGCCGCAACCGCAGCCGGCGAAGTGCGGGGGACTCTCCGGCTTATTATGGCCCCATCCCGGTGCTATGTTCCGCCGCGGCTGCAAGAGGGGGCGCGGACCTGGGGCCTGAGCCTGCAGCTGTATGCGCTCCGTTCGTCCCGAAATTGGGGCGTCGGGGATTTTGGGGATCTGGCCGACATCGTCGAGCGGGCCGCCACGGATCTCGGCGCGGGAGTGGTCGGCCTCAATCCGTTGCATGCGTTGAAGAACGCCAGGCCCTATCACATCAGTCCTTATTCGCCGGACAGCCGACTGTTTCTCAACGTCTTGTATGTGGCGGTCGAACAGGTCCCGGAGTTGGCCGACTCGGAGCCGGCGCAACGGCTGCTCAACGATCCGGAGTTTCAGGCCTCCCTGGCTTCGTTCCGGGCAAGCGAATTGGTGGAGTACGACCGGATCTATGCCGCCAAGTTGACGGCTCTGGAGGCCCTCTTCCAGACCTTTCAAGCCCGGCACTTGCGCGGCCAGGGCGAGTCGTCGGCCACCCAACGGGGACAGGCCTTTCTGGATTATGCGCGACAGGGCGGCGAACGGCTCGAACGCTTTGCCTTGTTCCAAGCCCTCTCCGAAGAGTTGCAGCGCCGATACCCTGATATCTGGGAGTGGAAGGATTGGCCGGAGCCCTATCGCAACCCGGCATCGCCGGAGGTCGAAGCCTTTCGTCGGGCTCAGGCCTCGCGGGTGCGGTTTCACCAGTATCTGCAGTGGATTGCCAGCGAGCAACTCCTGGTCGTTGCGCAGCGGGCCCGTGCGCTGGGCATGCCGCTGGGGCTCTACCATGATTTGGCGCTCGGCAGCAGCCGTTCCGGCAGCGACGCCTGGGTGTTTCAAGACGTTTTGGCGTTGACGGTGGACAGCGGTTGTCCGCCCGATGCTTTCGCCTTGGAGGGGCAGAACTGGGGGTTTCCCCCGATGGACCCTCACCGGCTGAAGGCGAGCCGGTACCGCTTCTTCATTGAGTTGTTGCGCCGCAACTTGACCTATGGCGGTGCGCTCAGACTGGACCATGTCATGGGCCTCTTCCGCCTCTTCTGGATTCCCCAGGGGCTGCCCTCTTCAGCCGGCACGTATGTCACGTACCCGTTCGAGGATCTGTTGGGGATTTTGGCGCTCGAGAGCGTCCGGCACCGGACGATGATCATCGGGGAGGATCTGGGGACCGTGCCGGACGAGGTGCGGGCCAGCCTGTCGGCAGCCGGGGTCTTGTCCTATCGCGTCCTCTATTTCGAACGGCAGCCCGATGGGCGTTGCAACGAGCCGGGCCGCTATCCGAGTCAGGCGGTGGCGGTCGTGACGACCCATGATTTGCCCACCCTCGCCGGGTTCTGGGGCGGGAAGGATTTGGACACGAGGCGGAGGTTGGGACTTCTGCCCGACGACGACGCCTTGAAAGCCGCGCGAGAGGAGCGGGCGCGTGATTGCCGACGTCTGTACGAGGCCTTGCAGAAGGAGGGGCTGTGGCCGATCCAGGGAGAGGCCGAGGCGCTTCCGGCCATGACGGGCGATCTGGCTCGGGCGATTCATTTGTTCTTGGCGCGCACGCCCTGCTGGGTGGTCTTGGCTGCGTTGGACGACGTGATCGGCGAACTGTCGCAGACGAACATGCCCGGCACGCTGGACAGCTATCCCAACTGGTCGCGGAAGATGCAGTTGCCGCTCGAAACCTGGTGGGGTGCCCCGGCCTTGGTGCGGCTGGCCGCCGAATTCAAGAGGGCCGGCCGGGCAGGGGGGGCAGGATGACGATCGCCGGCAAATCTCCCGTCGTCCTGGGCGTGTCCTTGGCCCTGTTCGTGGCCATCGTGAGCGCCGAATGGGTGGCGCCGGCCAACGTCGTGATCGCCTATGGGTTTGTGCTCCCGATCTTGCTGATCGCGGCGGCGCGCAGCCGGCGGCTCATGTACCTCACGGTCGTCCTCTGCATCCTGGCGACCTACATCGGGCTGCTCAGGCCGACGAAGCCGGGCCGGTTCGTGTCCGCGCTCATCAACCGCTCCATGGTGGCGGGGGTGTTGATCGGCGTGGCCTATCTGGCGATGACGAGGGAGGAGCGGAAGGCTCGTGAGGAAGCGGCGCGGGCGGAGCTCTTGCAAGCCAATGCCCAGCTGGCCGAGATCAAGGACGCGCTCAATCGAGCCGAGCGGCTCGCCGCCGTGGGACAATTGGTGGCGTCCGTGGCTCACGAGGTGGGTACGCCGCTCCATTCCATCGCCTGGCATGTGCAAGCGCTGGGGGAGGACCCGGCCATCACGCCGGAGATGCGCAAACGGGTGGAGATCGTCGACGCCCAAATCAACCGGGTCGTACGGATTATCGAAGAGCTGCTCTCCTCCACCAGACAGCGCAAGCCCCAGCTCGTGCCGCTGCCGGTGGACCGTCTGGTGTCGCCCGTCGTGGCGCTGATGGCCCCCTCCTTCGCCGCCAAGGGCGTGGCGTTGCAGGCCGAACCCTGGCAAGGCGATCCGTTGCTGTGGGGCGACGTGGAGCAACTCCAGCAAGTGCTGGTGAACCTGATGGCCAACGCGTTGGCGGCCACGAGTCCGGGCGGCCGGGTGATCGTCGCGGTGGGGCAGCGGCCGTTGACGATCGAAGAGCAGGAGGCGAGACGTCGGACGGGCGAGCCGTCGGCCTCGGCCATGGCGACGGTCACCGTGTCTGACACCGGATGCGGTATGCCGGAGGAACATGTCAGCCGGGCCTTCGAACCGTTTTTTACGACCAAAGCGATCGGGGATGGGAGCGGCTTGGGGCTTTTTCTGAGCCGACAGATCATCCAGGCCCATCATGGGGCCTTGTCGATCGAGAGCCAGGTCGGCAAGGGCACCACCGTCGTGATTGCGCTTCCCGCGTGCATCTCCGAGCATGGTGCGACAATGGGTTCGGTGACGGCGGAAGGAGCGCGACGTGTCGGGTGAGGCCAGGATACTGGTTGCGGAAGATGATGCGGCGGCGCGGGAGTTGCTCGTCGAGGCCCTCAAGAAAGAGGGCTACGACGTCGAGGCCGTCGCCGACGGGAAGGAGGCGATCGAGCGGGGCCGGCAACGCCAGTTCGACCTCGTCCTCACGGACATCCGGATGGGGGATGTCAGCGGGTTCGAAGTGCTGCAGGCCTTCCAAGCTTCCAGCCCGGATACGCCGATCGTGTTGCTCACGGCCTTCGGGTCCATGGAGGGGGCGATCGAGGCGATGAAGCAAGGTGCCTACGATTATCTGGCCAAGCCCTTCCGACGGGAGGACGTCAAGCTGGTCGTGCGGAGAAGCCTGGACCATCGCCGGCTCATCCGCGAGAACGCGAAGTTTCGCGAAGAGCTGCGGGACCGCGACAGTCGATCCCCTCTCGTCGGCAGCAGTCCGCCGATGTTGGAAGTCTACAAGCTGGTCGCCAAGGTCGCGGCCGGCAAGAGCACCGTGTTGATCGAGGGGGAAAGCGGCACCGGCAAGGAATTAGTCGCCCGCGCGATCCACTCCAACAGCGCGCGCCGGGATGGACCATTCGTGCCGGTCAACTGCGCAGCCTTGCCGGAAAGCCTGCTCGAGTCCGAATTGTTCGGCCATGAGCGAGGGGCCTTCACCGGCGCCGTCGGCGCCAAGCCGGGGCTGTTCGAGATGGCCAACGGGGGCACGCTGTTCTTGGATGAGATCGGCGACATCAGCCCGGCTTTGCAGGTGAAGCTGCTGCGGGTGTTGCAGGAGCAGGAAGTGCGGCGGGTCGGCGGCACCGCGGTGGTGCGGCTGGATTGCCGCCTCGTCGGCGCGACGAATCAGGACTTGGCGACGCTGGTGAAAGAAGGCCGGTTCCGCGAAGATCTCTTCTACCGGCTGAATGTGGTGCGCATTCCGCTCCCGCCGTTGCGCCAGCGCCGCGAAGACATCCCCATGCTGGCGCACCATTTTCTCCAACAATGCGCCGGCGGTCAACCGCATCCCATCCGCGGATTTTTGCCGGAAACGATGGCCTGCCTGCAACAGTATGCCTGGCCGGGCAATGTGCGAGAACTCGAGAACGTAATCGAACGGGTTGTGTCGCTGAGCCGCGGCCCATTGGTGCTCCCCAGCGACCTGCCGGAAGCCATTCGTCAGGCGCATAGCGGCTCAACTGCCGGGACGGGCGGCCATGCGCCCGGCGAATCCGGGGCATGGCTAACGTTGGAAGAGATGGAAAAGCAGTATCTCCAACGCGTGCTGCAGGAGACCAGGGGAAATAAGGTGCAAGCTGCCAAGATCCTGGGCATCGACCGGCGCACCCTCTATCGTATGGCCGAACGGTTCGGGCTCGATCTGGGCGAGGGAAGCGGGGACTAGAGCAGGCCCAAGGCGCTCTTGACCAGCCGCAGTTGATGCTCCGCGCTCTGGGGCAGGGGCGTGGGATAGGTCGTCCAGGATTCGAACAGCCCGTCCTTGCCTTCATAGGTCACGTGGATGGCCAGGCGCGTAGCGGTTGCGCCTTCCGGCGTGAGCCTGACCTCGACGCGGCTGCGGCCTGTGCCGAACCGTACGCGGAGCATCCAGTCCGAGGGACTGTCGGTTTCCTGACGATACTCGGTCGTCAAGTCCCCTCCGTCTTCACCCTGGCGGACTCGATAGCCTCCCTCCTCCAGCACCTGAACGACCGCGGCGCGGACTTTTGCCTCGGGCACAGGAAGGGTGGCCTGCGCGAGGTCGGCGGACTGCGGCGGATCGAAAGAGGCGCAGCCAGCGGCGATGGCGCAGAGGACGACGAACAGGAGTCGCGAGGCACGAGGGACTCGATGGCGGGGGGTGAGCATGGCGAGAACCTCCCGGCAGGCGGCTATTTTTTCAGCCGATAGACCAGATGCGTGTCGGTTTGTGCCACGCCTTCGATCGCGTGGATCTTTGCCAGCACCAGTGTGGACAAGGCGTCTTGGTCGGACACCTCGACCACGGTGAAAATGTCCGGTTTGCCCCAACAGGTGTCGATCGTTTTAATCTCTTTGATTGTGGACAAGGCCAAAATCACGTTGGCGGTCTGCCCCGGCATGGCGTTGATCAGTACATAGGCTCGTTCAGACATCGTGGTATTCCGGTCCTTGCTCCGCGCTGCGCGCGGGTGGTCGTGGGGAAGTTTCTTTGTATCGGCGGAGGAAGTTATCGAAAGTGCATTCGTAAGTCAATGAAAATCACGGTGCACAAATATAGTCCACACCGCGTGGAGCCAGTTAACCATGGTCCGGACGGTTCCTGCAAGGGGTACTTACTGGGCGGCATCGATCTCGCGCAAGCGCTTGTCCAGTTGCTGATTGGACTGGTTGGCGGCGTTGACCGCTTGGTTGGCCTCTCCCACGGTCGCCGCCTTGGTCTTTTCGATCACGCCGGTCACCGGGGCGGCCGCTTTGTCCAGAGCCGACTTCATCTGATCGGCCGTGCCTTTCATGTCGCCAAGGATCTCTTTTCCCGTGGCCGTCCGCTGTCGTGGCTGCCCGGTGGTTTCTGCCATGCGCTCGTTCATGCCGGAAAAGTATAGGAGATAGGCGGCTCCCCCGAGCAACAACACGATGAAGCTCCGGAGCAACATTCTCAGGACAAGGCCCTGGGTCATCCGCGAGACCATCACCACGAACATGATCAGGACCAGGGTGGTCAGCCCGACACCGAGCTGGAGTGGCGAGGGGAGGGGAAAAGTTGTGCCGGCAAACTGATCCAGCCAAGAGGGACCGGACCGTTCAGCCTGGGCTGAAGCGGGTGCAACCGGAGCGGCTGTTTGACCGGCTTCTCCGGAGGGGGATGCCGGCTTGGCGAGGCTGGATAAGCCGGGCGGGGTTTGAAATTCTTCCACCGGTGCCGGAGCGGGCGGGAAGCCGGCTTCCGGTACCGGCTGGAACGTGACGGCGTCGAGGGCTTGCACGTGATCCTGGTACTTGAGCGGAATCGTATCCCGCTGGCTGGAGAAGGTGGCGACTCCCTGGTCATCCACGTAGCGATAGATGACTTCTCCGGAGCGCGCAGGGACTGCCAGACCCAATGAGACGGACAAGCAGACGGAATAGAGAAAGACGAGACGGGCTATCGGAACGGCTGTCTGAGGAGAGTCGGGCATGAATCCCCTTCCTCAAAATTTCCCAAAGGGTACAAAATGCCCGGAACGGAGTCAAGAAGAATGAAGAGCGTCCGTCGAAGACTGCACCCACCGTCGGTCTGCGCGCCTGCTTTGCAGAATGTCCGTGTGAGGTGTGCCAGTCGGCACGATCGTGCGGGCCGGCCTGTTGACTTTGCCGGGCCGGTTCTCTACTGCTAGCATCGGAAGCGAGCGTGTCGGAAAGAGAGAGCGGTCGTGAGCAGGGAGGTGGTCATGCTGTCCGTGAAGGCCCTGAAGTCGCTCTTACACCTCAAACCCCTGCCCGTGGAGGGGGGCTACTATGCGGAAGCCTACCGGTCCGCGGAGTCTATTGCGGCCGATGCGCTGCCGGGCCGCTACGCAGGGGCCCGGTCATTCGGAACGGGCATCTATTACCTGCTGACACCCGATACCTGCTCGGTATTACATCGACTCAAGAGCGATGAGATCTATCACTTTTATTTAGGCGATCCGGTGGAATTGCTGCAGCTATGTCCGGATGGGACCGGAACAGTGGTGACCCTGGGGCCGGACCTCCAGCGCGGCATGCGCGTCCAGTATGTGGCGCCGCGCGGTCTGTGGCAAGGATCGAGATTGCGTCCCGGAGGGCGGTGGGCTCTTTTGGGGACGACGATGGCCCCCGGATTTGACTTTGCGGACTTTGAAGCGGGAGGCCGGGAGCCGTTGCTCCGAGCCTACCCGCAATTCGAAGAGCTGATTCGCGTCCTGACCAAAGTCCCCTGAACGCGGTGACAGAATGGCCGGCTGCGGTTATTTCTTGGGGGCCGGCTTTTCGGCCGGTTTGTCGGCTGATTTTCCGTCCGGTTTCGGCTCCTGCTTCTCGACGTTCAGCACCTTCACGTCAAAGACCAAATCTTTTCCGGCGAGCGGGTGGTTGAGGTCGAGCACCACGGTCTTTTCTTCCACCTTCTCTACCGTCACCGGACGGCCGTCCGCCGAGCGGAGCAACTGGCCCGCCTTGATGCCGGCGGGCACTTTTGTCTTGTCCACGGAAAGTTTCGCCTTGGCGTCGTAGGTTCCATACCCCTGCGCCGCCGGGACGTCGATGCGCTTTTTGTCGCCGGCTTTTAACCCGGCCATCGATTTTTCAAGTCCCGGCACGATCTCGTGGGCACCCTGGGTATAGGCAAAGGGCGCCTGGCCCACGTTGGAATCCGCCACGGATTTGTCGGCCAACGTGAGCGTATATTCGATCGTGACTTTCATTCCATCCGCCACCGCCAAGCCCGGCTCGGCCAGTGCAGGCGTCGCCCAGGCTGCGAGGCCGAAGAGGACCGTTACGACGCTCCAGGACCCAAGCATTGCGCGTGCCATACAAGGTTTTCCTTTCACCCGGACGTTCAACGGGATGGCCGAGGCTTCGGTGTCTGTTGGTGTGTCGGAGGGCCTTGAGTTCCCCAAGAGCGCACGTCGTGCCGCCGTCGCGACGGGTCGGCATACTGGGCCGGTCGCCTGGGTTGATGCCGACGCACCTCCTCCTCTGGTTCCTGGGCCGCCGGCGCGGGCAGAGGCATCAGTTCCGGAGCTTGCAGTCGGCGCGTCTCGATTCGGAGTCGGCGCACCATGTACAGGTACTCGCGCTCTTCCTGGGCGGTAAGAATCAAAACCGTTTCGCCTTCCTTCTCCGCGCGTCCGGTTCGTCCGGCACGATGGACGTAGGAGTTCGGGGTCGAGGGCAGCTCGTAGTGGATGACGCTGGCCACGTCCGGGATATCCAACCCGCGTGCGGCCACGTCGGTTGCGACGAGGGACCTGATGCGGCCGGCCCGGAAGGCCGAGAGGGTCCGTTCACGCTGGGCCTGCGAGTGGTTGCCGGTGATCGCTCCGACCGAGGCCGACTCGCCGCCGAGCCGGGCCGCGAGCTTGCGCACTTTGTACTTCTGTTCGCAGAAGACCATGGCACGTCCGCCGGCCGGCAGGCCGCCCAGCAGCGTGTGCACCAGGCGGACCCGCATCTCTTCGCCCGGTACGACGTAGTAGCCATGGGAAATCTTCACCGGTGAACTCACGCCCATGTCCACCTTGGCCTGGACGGGGTTGCGCATCATCGTTTCGGCCAGCGCTTGAATCTCGGGGGAGAAGGTCGCTGAAAACAGCAGCGTCTGGCGCTGCTTCGGCAGGAATTCCAGGATTTGACGGATATCCCGCAGGAACCCGCGATCCAGCATCTGGTCGGCTTCGTCCATCACCAAATATTGCACGTGGCTCAGGTTCAGGTGCTTGGTTCGGAGCAGGTCCAGCAGGCGGCCCGGCGTGCCGACGATCACGATGGGCGGACGTTGCAACGCCCGATAATGCCGCACCAGCGGAATGCCGCCGTACACGGAGAGAGAGGTCAGCGCACGCGGCGCATACTTCCGGAACTCCGTCTCGATCTGGAGCGCGAGCTCTCGCGTCGGCGCCAGGATGAGTGCGTTGGGGATCTGGGGGTGGCCGGTCGGCTGCCGGCGTGGGCCGGCTGCATGAGCCGGGTCCGTCGCCGTCGCCGGGCTCGGGCGCACGGCTTTTTCGATCAGTGGAATCAAAAACGCCAAGGTCTTTCCGCTTCCGGTTTTGGCTTGGGCCAGCACATCCCGTCCCTCGATGGCGGGCCGGATGGCAGCCTGCTGGATGGGAGTGGGGGTGGTGAGCCCCTGACTGGTCAGGCGCTCGGTGAGAAAAGCGGACAGGTGGAAATCAGCAAAGGTCGATGCCATCGCTTCGTAAAACTCCTCAGATTATGGATATTGTCTTGGACGAGAGGTGGAACGTAAGAAAGGAAGAAGCGGCCGACGATCCAAGAGGAGAAACGCCTTAGGGCTGGCTTCCGATCAGATTCCCGAGCAAAACAACATCAGTGTCGGGCCTTGTTGACGCGTCTCCACGCTTGGCCCTCGGCAGTGGAACGTGCGTCACCCTACCACAGGATCGGTGAGAAAGCAATCACTCAATGTCGCATTCATGCATTATTATGAGTATGAGATAGGGCCACGGTCGATCCCCCCACAACGACTGTTCATCGGGTGCCGCGCCCCGTTCCGTCTCGTGTCTGACTCCTTGAGCCCATTGCACCACAGGACAGAACATCCCGATTTTACTCAATATGGTGGTTGGCAGGCACATTCTGGTCTTTAGTTTTCCAGCAGGCCAGCCGATGTCGTTACTGTTCAGTTAGCGTGAATGGACGGGCTTTGGTCACGCTACGGTACAACCATTTGCGGTGCACTCAGTACGAAAGGATACCTGGGGGTGCTATCGTTCGTGTCGAGTCCCGTGTTGACTCCAAGGAGGGAGAGATCATGGTACGAGCATATGATCGCAACATGGCGGTGATTGCCTGTTCCGCCATGTTGGCCATGGTGGCTGGGTGCAGCGGCAAACAAGTGACCACGTCGGTGCAGGACCAAGCGTTCATGGCTGGCTCCGTGATGGCTGGCTCCGGAATGTCCGATTCTTCGATGTCCGGCTCCGGCACCGGGACGTCGGGCGCGAACCAGGATGCTGGGCAGGAAGTCCGTGTTACGGATCTGTCCATGGCGCCACCTGCCGCTTCTTCTGATGCGATGATCGAGTCTTCGGCTCGGTCGGCGAGGCTGGCCGCGGTGGAGGCCATGCTGGCGGACATATACTTTGACTACAATCGGAGCGGAATCCGGAAGGATGGACTGGCCAAGCTTGAGGCCAATGCCAGATTGCTCAGGGCTGAACAGAACTGGAAACTCATGATCACGGGGCATTGCGATGAACGGGGCAGCCAGGATTACAATCTCGTCTTGGGCGAGCGACGTGCCGAGTCCGTCAAGCAGTACCTGGAGGATCTTGGGCTGCCGGCTTCCCAAATCCACGTGGCCAGCTATGGAAAGGAAAAACCGTTTTGCACCGAGCAGAACGAAGAATGCTGGCAACAGAACCGACGCGCGCATTTTTCGATCCGGTAACGCATTCGGTCAAGTGTGATCGCGGGCGGGGCCGGAGTCCTGGGTGAACAGGGCTCCGGCCCCGTGCATTTGGGGACCGACGCTTCGATTGACGTCATGCCGGTTCCGGACCGGCCCGCCGTTGCCGGGTAGAAGCACACAGGAGCGGGATGAGAACGACCGACGGCGGTGGAACGAAGACCGGTTGGGTACGTTATTGCGGGCGAGACAGGACCTCGCGGACTTTCATGAGCAGGTCATCGGCTGAAAACGGTTTTTGCAGCAGGGTGATCGAATCGCCGGGGGCCACACGACCCAGCAAATGGCTGTCCTCGTAGCCGGACATAAAGAGTACACGCATTTCGGGACGCAAAGCTCTCGCCTGCACGGCCAGATCGTATCCGTGCAAGTATGGCATCAGGACGTCGGTGAGGAGGAGATGGATCGGTTGCTGGTATTGTTTGCACAGTTGAATGGCGTGGACGGCGTGGCGCGGATCCAAGACCGTATAGCCGTGCATCTTGAGTATCCGGCAGCTCAGTTGCTGGATCGCCGGCTCGTCGTCCACGACTAAAATGGTGGCGGTCTGGAGCGTCGTCGATGCTGCCATGGGGTGGTTAGGCGATCATACTCCGAGGTTGGCTCTGTCGTCTTCTTCCGGTTTCAGCCCCAGCAAGGAGCATAGTGTAAGAGGTGTGGGGAAGATTGGTCAAGGGCAAGTGAGGATTCGAGCGCGCGCGGCTTAGCAAGCGCAACCGAAATCAACCTCGGACCCAAGAAACGTTACAGTGCTCCGTCGGCGACAACCGCTAAGGTTTCTCTCGGCGCGCGGGAAACGGATCGGGCATTACTCCAAGAAACGCTGAAGGTATTCTCCGCCGACAACAATAGCAATAAGACGTTAAATAGCCGGCGGCTCACACGAAGTGCGGTATGGTGCCCCCGACACGAATTGAACGTGCGACCCAGCGTTTAGGAAACGCTTGCTCTATCCGACTGAGCTACGGGGGCGTGAGCAGGATGTTGAAAAAAACCTTCGGCGTGGTTCTCGCTTGCGTCGGCCTCGCCGAAAGACCTTTTTGAATATCCCGGATGCATCGAACGCTACGATACCGAATGGGCGGGGGAAAGTCTAGCCGACGCGGCAGACTCGTTACTTCTTGCCTGGGGCAGCGGTCACGCCGCTGACTTGCCGGGTCTTGGCCTTTAAATCCGCCTTGGCCGGTATTTGCGTGAGTATGTCGGCGCGGGCCTGGAAGATTCCGGGAAGCCCTTGGTGTCCCATGGCATAGACGAGGCCGCCGGACCTGGCGCCGAGCACCAGTCGGCCCCGGTCTTTCCCATCCTTGGCGGTGGCGGTAAATTCGGCGGTCGGCGCCGCCAGGCCGTAGGGGGCCAGGGGGCCCGCCTGCTTGATGACACGAATCTCGGCCGGTAGATTGACGACACGGCTGACGAACAAATCCGCCACCTCCTGATCCAGCTTCTCCGCCGGCTGATCTTCGAGTACCCAGTCGCCGTTCTGATTGATCAACGTATACTGTTGGTCCCTGGTTTTCACGGCCAGCATCGCAAGGTCATCCATAGGCACGCCCAGCAGTCGCTTATCTTGGAGTGCAAACAGCTCCTTGGTGAAATCTTTGATGGCCAGAGGGCTGATCCGGTACAACGGCGCGTCCGGGGTGGTGACGGCGTACGCCTCGCCGGTGGCCTGGTCCAGTTGGTACAGTTTGACGGTCTGGTCGGCTCCACCCGCGTGCACCGTGATTTTCACGTCGGGCTTCGGCAGTTTCTGCAGCACGGCAGCATGGTGAGGTCCGGGATCGACGAAGCCCAACGCCTTCAGATTTTCCAGCTTCATCAGGAGGCCGTTGACCTCGGCTTGATCGGCATCGGCGTCGAGCGGGTATCGTAGTTTCCAAGACTTCTTATCCTTGCCGGAAGCTGCGCCGGGTACGTCGGCGTGGCCGACCCGATACAAGACCATCTCGCTCGCCGGATAGGCGAGGCGCAGGCGATCCACGGCGTCTTGCGCCACGCGCAGCACTTCCTTCTTGCGGAGCGTCAGCAGCGTCTTGTTCAGCACGTCCTTGGGCGCGAGGCTGGTCAGTACGACCTTCCGGTCCGAAGCCCGCATGGCATACAGCGTGGAGGAGATCGGTCCGCTGTCGCCGATCGACAGGGTTTCCGTGCGTGAACCGGCGGTGACGGTCAAGACCGTTGCGGGCTTCTCCAGGCCAAAGGGGCCCAGGGCCGTCGTCTTTTCTTCCACGACGCGGGAGATTTTCCCCAAGATCAAGGCCCGCAGGAGCGCCGAGACCTCGCGGGAATCAGCATCGGTGGCGATGGGCGCGGTGATTTTCCAGGTGCCTGTCTCATCCGGGGTCAGAACCACTTCGCCGACGTCGGTCCGCACGGTGAGCCCGGTAATGTCCTGTTCTTCGAAGGGCAGCAGCGTCTTGTCCTGTGTGTCGGCAGCGGTCCGGCTTCGTTCCGACGGGAGTTCGACGAAGTAGACATAGGCTCCCAGCCCGGCCAAGACGACCGCCATCGCTATGGTCAACCACAGGTGTTTCATGGCATTAGCCGGACGATGAACAAGGCCTCTCGCCTCGTTTCCGCATCACGCATAACCTCAAGTACGACCAATAGAGCCATCGGCTATTCGCTTGCCGTGCCCTTGTTGACGGGCGTTGTCGGACCTTTTGTCTCACATGCCGGAGCGGCTCGTGATCCGCTACAGCCGGCGTCGTTTTCTCCAGATGGTCATGCCCCAAAGAAAAGTCGCGGCGGGCAGAAAGAACACTTGGACATAGAGCAGCAGGCGTTCCTGCGTCGGGTTGGGGATGAAGGGACGGAAGGCCGGTTCTTTCGGGGCGATCGAGATCAGTTCCCGCTCCTCGGCCAGCCAGCCTAGGGCATGGAGAAGAAAATCGGTGTTCCCCGGAAAGTTGATGTACGTATTGCTGGCGAAAGAAGAATTGCCCACGATGACGATGGCGGCGCGGGGTTTGCCTTCTTCCTGCGGCTTCTTGGGGGTCATGGCCGCCGCCAGCGGCAAGGGGCCTGGGATATCTTCTTTTTCGTTCAGCGTCAGGACGCCGCCTTTGAGATTCTTGACGGCCCAGCTTCTGGCCGAGGTGCGCGCCAGAGGGACAAAGTCCCAGTCCTTGCCCGCCTCTTCATGGAAGACGAGGTGCCGCGAGACGGGGAACAGGACGGCGAAATTGAAATCCTGCGTGATTTCATGTTCGGTGAAGGTGCGGACCATTAAGGACGCCAGGTCGCCCTGCGCCAACCGATCCTGCATGTCCACCAGGATGCCGGCCCCCGCTTCCACGCCCCACTGTCGGAGGAGATCGTCGAGATCGGCTTGGCTCTCCGGATCGAGCAGGATCAACAGGTGGCCCCCTCCGGCGACGTACTGCGCGATGCGCTCCTTTTCTTCTTTGGTCACGGGTCGCTGGGGACCGGCCAGCACGAGCACCGAAGTGCCCTCTGCCACGGCCGACGTCTGGAGCAGGGAGACGGTGCTGACGTCGTAGCCCTGTTTGGTCAAGGCCTCTTTGGCGAGGGCCATGCCGTTTCGCTCCTGATCGGCAATCCCGCGCTCACCGTGGCCTTCCAGGAACAAGATGCGTTTCTTGGCGTCCTTGGCCACGCGGATCAGGGCTCCGGTCAGTTCGGCTTCGGAGGGCGCGGTCACTCTCGTGCTCTGCGGGCCGCTCTCGACCACCGCCGTGTCCAACCGCGTGACCCCGTATTGCCGGGCGACGCCGGGGCGTCGCTCCGGGTCCACGAATTCAACTTTCAGCTTGTCGCTGTCTTGCCTGTAACTGTCCAGCAAGTCCCGATAGGTGTTGAATGAGGGGCTCCGCTCCTGCGCAAACACGGTGACCTTGACCTCGCGCGTGAGCCCGCGCAGGACCCGGTGCGTTTGAGGCGCCAGCGTGAAATGTTGGGTCTCGGACAAATCCCACCGCAGGCTATGGCGAGCGGCGAGAAAATTGACGATGACCAGGATGGCCGCGAAGAGCAGCACCATGAGGATGCTGTTGGCACCCAGGCGCGTGGAGCGGCGGGCGGAGAAGGCCTTGAGCGCTTCGAACCGCGCGACGAAGAAGACCGTCAAGCAGATCAGGGCCAGCCCTTCGCAGAGGGTCACGAGCCAGAGCGTGTCGGGGGCCAAGGTATAGGCGATGAATCCACCGGCCGCCAACCCGGCTCCCATCACACCGAACGATGACGTCATTCTGTTCATGGTGTCCTTGTTTGCTCCAGTCCATTGCCCACGGCTGGCGGCAGGGGGGGCGGGCCAATTGCCGCGCCGATCGTGCTTACTTCCATCGCTGCGCGTCCACCACACGATGGGCCAGGAATAACATCAGCACCATGCCGCTGGAGTAGTAGACGAGATCTTTTGTGTCCACCAGCCCGCGGACGAACCGGTCGTAATGCTCGATGAAGGAGAGGTAGGACAGGATATTGCCCAGTGGGTTGTCGCCCAGGACCGATCCGACTCCACCCAAGAGCCAGACCAGAATCAGCAGGCCGAAGCTCAGAAAGGCGGCGACGATCTGGTTCTCGGTCAGCGCGGAGGCGAGGACGCCGGTGGCCAGGAGCAAGGCGCCGAGCAGCGCCAAGCCGAGGTATCCGGTCAGGACCGGGTTCCAATCGAAGCTGCTGTAGAGAGACAGGATCACCGGAACGATCCCGCTCAGGCCCAGCAGGCCCAGGAAGATCGTATAGGCGCCGAGGAATTTCCCGACGATCATCTCGTTGATTCCGATGGGAGAGGTCATCAGCAATTCGAAGGTGCGCAACTTGCGCTCCTCGGCGAACAGCCTCATGGTCAAAAGCGGGAGGATGAGCAGGAGAATGATGGCGATGCTGTAAAAAGTCGGTCTGAACACCAGGTCGTTGAGATTCAGCTGTGCCGCGGCTCCCTGAATCTGCATCAGCCGCACCGCTTGAGCCCCCGCATTGACGACCGCCAGGTAGGACAGGACTCCGAAGATCAGCAAGAACACGGCGCCGACCACGTACACGATCGGGGACACGAAGTAGGACCGCAGCTCCTTGGCCACGATGGTTCCGACCGGCGTCATGGGCGCACGACCTCCGCTCCTGCCATGGGGCCCAGGGCGCCCGACTCCGGCATGCCTTCCTCGTGCTGCGTAAGGCGCAGAAAGACATCTTCCAGGGTCATGGACACGGCTTTCAGTTCCAGCAGTCCCCAGCCTTGAGTCACGATCAGGCGGGCGATGTCGTCCCGCAGGTCGCGGCCCAGCTCGCACTCCAACAAGAACGCGCCCGAGTCCGTCGGTTCGAAGACGCTCAACACGCCGGGAAGCGAACGGAAGCGAGCGGCCAAATCCGGCGGGGGCGTTTTGACGGTGACGCTGATTTTTTCCGACTGGCGCAGCCGCGCCGAGAGCCGCTCCGGCGTATCCACCGCCGCGATCCGCCCTCCGCTGATGATGACGACCCGTTGGCAGACGGCGGTGGCTTCCGGCAGGATGTGCGTGCTGAGAATCACCGTGTGCGATCCGGCCAGGCTCTTGATCAATTCCCGAATTTCGATGATTTGCTTTGGGTCCAGCCCGACGGTCGGTTCGTCGAGGATCAAGACCGGCGGGTCGTGCAGCAGGGCCTGGGCCAAGCCCACCCGTTGCTTGTACCCGCGGGACAGGTTGGCGATCAGGCGGTGCCGCACATCGCCCAAGGATAGGCGCTCGATGGTGCGATCCATCGCGCTGCGGAGATCCGTTCGGCCCATGCCTTTGAGTCGTCCCGTGAAGGTCAGGTATTCGGCGACGGTCAATTCCTGATAGACCGGCGGGGTTTCGGGTAAGTAGCCGATGCGACGCTTCACTTCGAGCGGCTGATCGAAACAGTCGTACCCGGCTACGCGCGCCGTACCTTCGGTGGCCGGCATGTAGCAGGTGAGGATGCGCATGGTCGTCGTCTTGCCGGCCCCGTTCGGTCCGAGAAAGGCCAGTACCTCCCCTTTGTTCACCGAAAAAGTCACGCGCTCGATGGCGGTGAGGTCGCCGTAGCGCTTGGTGATGTTCTGTACGTTGATCATGTGCGGTGAAGGAAGTATGCTGACGGGTGATGCTCAGGCGCTCTTGGGTGCTATGTGGGCGATCAACTCCGGCCGCGCCGGGCGTAAGACCCGAACCGTCCGATGCGCCCCAGCGGATATTAGCCACTCACTGGCAGGCAGTCAAGAGTCGTCGGATGCCTGTCGCCGCATTTTCCTATCGGGCGGCCCTATTCCGCATGTTTCTGTTGCCGAAACAGAAAAACTGCTATATATAGTGACACGTCAGTAGGGTTTGAATATCGACTAGACCGAAGGGGTGAACCATGACACATGCGGTGACGCGTTCACATTGGAGCGTGGGGTTGGCGGTGGGGCTGGCGGTGCTGTGGGCTGCCGCGCCGTCGGTCGGTGCAGAATCGAAGGCGGCAGCCCGGACCGTTCGGGGGGAAGTCGTGGCCGTCAATGTGCAGGACAGCCCTCACACCATCGTGGTCAAGGCGATGAAGGGGGGCAAGGACGAGCTGATCGTCGGGGCCACGGTGGAGAGCGACACGAAGATCCTGCGCGGCAAGCAGCCGGTTGATCTGAGCACGCTCAAGGCGGGCGAGTCGGTGGATCTGACCTATGTCAAACAAGAAGATGGGCTGGTGGCTCGTTCCATTCACGCCCGATAAGGTAAGGAGTGGATCGATGACAAGACGATCATATGATGGGATCAGCCTGCTGGTCTTGGGATTGAGCGCCGCGGTGGCGATGGCCGGATGCAGCAAGAGCGTGCAAGTGGGGACGCAGGATCAAGCCATGGTGCCGGGCCAAAAGCCAGCCGTGCAAGCCGAAGCCCCGACGATGCCGGCACCAAAGGAAGAAGTCCGTGTGACGGAGCAGCCGGTTGCCGAAGCGCCCCGAGAGGCCGCCGAAACGGCTAAGGCTGCCGAAGAGGTGAAGGCTGCCGAGGTGGCTGCGGCTCCCACACCGGCAGAACCTCCGACCGAAAAGGCCGTGGAGCAACCAGCCGCTGTCGCCCCTGCAGCCCCTGCCGCGGGTTCCAAGTTGGCGGAGTTGGGCGATGTGTTTTTTGATTACGACAAGTTTTCCATTCGCATGGACGCCAGTCCGGTCTTGGATGCCAATGCCCGTCTGCTCAAGGCGGAAAACGGCTGGAAGCTGGTGATTGCTGGCCATTGCGACGAACGTGGGACGTCCGCCTATAATCTGGTGCTGGGAGAGCGACGAGCTCAGGCGGCCAAGAAGTATCTGGCGGATCTCGGCGTGTCCGCATCGCAGATACAAGTGACGAGTTATGGGAAAGAGAAGCCGTTTTGCGCCGAACATACCCAAGATTGTTGGCAGAAAAATCGTCGCGCGCATTTCTCAGCCCAATGACGGGATGCCGGCGCTCCCGCAGGCCGGTACCTGGTAGGCTGTTACTAGAGGAGGTCTGACGTGATAGGTCGCAATGTTGTGCTGATGGGTTGCGTGATGGGGCTCGTGGCCATGGGGGGTTGCGCCACGAAGGAAACCGTGACGTTGAATGTGCAGGCCATGCCGGGGACCGTCAAGAAGGCGGACAGTCTGACGGTCAGCGTGGGCGATTTCGAGGACTCTCGCCCGGACAAGAGCCGGGTGGGCGTGCGCCATCATTTGTGGGGCGGCGAAACGACCTTTGTGGTGCCGGGCGGCAAGCCAGAGGATGTCTTTGAAAAGGTCATGAACGAGTATCTCAAGCGTCGCGGGTGGAATGTCGGCGGCAGCAACCCGAGCGTCACCTTCTCCGGATCGATCGCGAGCTTCCAGGGGGACGCCGAGAGCAAGGTATTCAACACCGAGATCACCGTCCACACCAAGGTGATGGTGCAGGGACGTAACAACGCAGATGGCAGCTTGGTGCGCATGACGATCACCGGGGACGGCACCCAGCGCGTGTTCTGGTTCAGCCCCGATGACGTGCAGGAACTGCTGGGCGAGGTCCTGACCTCAAGCCTGGACAAATTTTCCGAGGTCACCAAGGTCGAGAACGGTCAACTGCGGTTGAAGTAATTCCGGACACTCATCGACGGTCGATCGGCTATGACGGAGGATCCGTCATAGCCGATCGCGCAGATCCTTCCCTCTCTTTCCCGTAATCTTCCAGCATCGTACTAGCCAGCGTCGCCACCAAACAGTTGGAGTCAGCCCGGAACGCTGGAGAGGACGGCAAGGGCCGGCGCTGGCACGATTGCCACAAGTGGATTCGAACGACATGGCCGATAGACGCCATGACCGATTCCATCGCGCAGGTCGCTACCAAGGGCGAACCGATACGAATCGCCTTGGCGCCAGTTCGCGTTCATGGTGGTGGTCTTCGTCCATCACTCGGCGGGTTCAGGAGGCCTCAAGGCGGTGTCGGTCTTGAGGTGCAAGGTCCGTTGCGGGAAGGGAATGTCGATGCCTTCCTGGCGGAACCGTTTCAGGATGCGTGTGTGCAGATGATGCTGCACGATCGGTTGGTCTTCAAATTCCTCGACGTGGCATGTCAGGGTGAAGTTCAGCGAGGATTCTCCGAAGCCGGGCAGGAACCGGACGGCCGGAGGCGGGTCGGCCAATAGGCCGGTCACGTGGCCGGTCGCGGCGCGGATCTCCTCCAGCAACACTCGTTCGACCAGATCCGGGTCCGTTCCGTAACCGACCCTGATCGGGATGGTCAGGGTGAGTCGCGGCTCCGGCATCGAAAAGTTCGTGAGAATGGACTGGGCCATCTTGCTGTTCGGAACGACCACCACGTTGTTCTGCAATGTCTGCAGCTTGGTGGAGCGCCATCCGATGTCCGCGATGTATCCTTCCTGTCCGGTCTCCAGTTTGACGAAGTCGCCGACTCGGATCGGCCGCGACAGCAGCAAATGGATGCCGGCGAAGAAGTTGGACAGGGTTTCCTGGAGCGCCAGCGCGACGGCCAATCCGCCCACACCCAGTGCCGTCAGAATCGGAGTCACGGAGACTCCCAGGCTTCCGAGCAGCACCAGCAGGCCCATGATCCAGATTGCGACCTTGAAGACGGTGAAGGAGAGGCCGGTAGCCGGGATGGGGAGTTGACGCTCGCGCAACGCGTGTTTGAGGGCCGTCTCCGATATGTTCGCCACGGCGGCAGTGACGGAAAGGACCAGCAATCCATAGATGATCTTGAGGGCGAGGGCCGAGGGGCGCGGCGGCAGGTGCGCCTGATCCAACGCGATATACAGGGCGATCAGGACACACCAGGCAATGGACGGCCATCGCAGATTCTGCGCAACAATGGCATCGGCTCTTGTTCCGGTTGCGCGCGCCCAACGGGCCAGAGCGCGGAGCAATAGGGTGCGGGCCGTTAGGCCAATAGTCAGGACCACGGCGAACAGGCCGAGGGCGATCAGAACCTTGACCAAATCTGTAGATCCACTCAACGGTATCGTGCCTCGTAGGGTATGCTGGCCTGTTCCGTGGGCCTTAAACGGATAGTATGGAAGCCGTGAGATGGTGTCAAGGCACAGTCCTTCGTTGCCTCGGCGGGCGGGATACGCTAGAGTAAATCATCATGGACGATCATCGCGAACATATCGAGCGGCTTGTCAGATCGGAACATTGGAATCCCTTTGTGATCTTGGGGCCGCACCCCATCTCGCGCAACGGAACATCCGTCACGGTCATTCGTGCCTTTTTGCCGGAAGCCTTGTCCGTCGAACTTGTGCTGGAAGGGCAGGAGAGCCGACCTCTTCCCATGGCGCCCGTTCACGAGGCCGGCCTCTTCGAGGTGGAGGTTCCGCGCAGTGCCGGTGTATGCCGGTACAAGCTGCGGGTGGCGGAGCGCTGGGGCGCCGTGAGCGAGCGACACGATCCCTATGCCTTTCCCGCCTTGCTCACCGACTTCGATTTGCATTTGCTGGCTGAAGGCCGACATTACCGGGCCTATGAGGTGATGGGGGCGCACCTCGCGGCAATTGATGGCGTGGCCGGCGTCCGTTTTGCCGTCTGGGCGCCCAATGCCGAACGGGTCAGCGTGGTCGGAGACTTTAACGGATGGGATGGGCGTCGACATGCGATGCGCAGCCGCGGGCAGACAGGGATTTGGGAGCTCTTCATTCCGGAGTTGGCGGAGGGAGCTGCCTACAAGTATGAGATTCGTTCACGTGCACATCCGGCTCCGTTTTTAAAGGCCGATCCCTATGCCTTTGCGGCAGAACTGCGTCCTAAAACGGCTTCCATTGTCGGGAGGGTGGAGGGCTATGTCTGGGGCGATGGCGAGTGGATGGCTGCTCGTACCGAGCGAAATCCTCTGTCCGAACCCTTATCCGTCTATGAGGTGCACCTGGGATCGTGGATGCGGGTGCCCGAAGAGGCGAACCGTTGGCTGACCTATCATGAACTGGCGGCCAAACTCATTCCTTATGTGAAAGATATGGGCTATACCCATGTGGAATTGATGCCGGTGACCGAGCACCCGTTCGACGGGTCATGGGGCTACCAGACGACCGGATACTTTGCGCCAACCAGCCGTTACGGGTCGCTTCAGAATTTCATGGCTTTCGTGGACAGCTGTCACCGGTCAGGCATTGGGGTCCTGATGGACTGGGTGCCTGCCCATTTCCCCGATGATCCCCATGGGTTGGCCTGGTTCGATGGGACTCACCTGTACGATCATGAGGACCCCAGATCAGGGTACCATCCGGAATGGCGCAGCCGGATCTTTAATTTCGGCCGCGTGGAGGTGCGAAACTTCCTTTTGAACAGCGCCTTGTTCTGGTTGGACCGTTACCATATCGACGGGCTGCGCATGGATGCCGTCGCGTCCATGCTCTATCTGGATTATGCCCGTCAGCCGGGAGAGTGGATTCCCAACCGATTTGGAGGTCACGAAAATCTGGAAGCCGTTGAATTTTTGAAAGAGTTCAACGAGGTAGTGCATCGGGAACATCCCGGCGTTCTGACCATTGCAGAAGAGTCGACGGCTTGGCCCGGGGTTTCACGCCCGACATACGTCGGAGGGTTGGGCTTTGGTCTGAAGTGGAACATGGGTTGGATGCACGACATGTTGGACTATTTCAGCCTGGACCCGGTGCATCGCAAATATCACCAGGAGAAGCTGACGTTTGGGTTGGTCTATGCCTTCAGCGAGAATTTCGTTCTTGTCTTGTCCCATGACGAAGTGGTGTATGGGAAGGGGGCATTGCTGGCCAAAATGCCCGGGGATGGTTGGCAGAAGTTTGCCAACCTGCGTGCTTTCTATGGATATATGTATGGGCATCCGGGGAAGAAAATGCTGTTCATGGGGGGGGAGTTTGGCCAGTGGGCCGAGTGGAACCATGATATGAGCCTCTCCTGGCATCTGCTTCAATATGCCCCTCACGCTGGACTTCAACGGTACGTCCGAGACCTCAACCAGTTGTATGTGTCCGAGCCAGCCCTACACCAGGTAGATTTCGATTGGGCTGGATTCCAATGGGTTGACTTTAGCGACGCAGAACAGTCCGTGATTTCGTTTCTTCGCTGGTCCAGGGATCAGGCCGATTGCATCCTCTGTGTCGGTAACTTAACGCCGGTCCCACGCCATGGCTATCGGATAGGGGTGCCGACGCCTGGTTGGTACCGAGAGCTCCTGAATAGCGATGCGGCCATCTATGGGGGGAGCAACCAGGGTAATGGGGGCGGCATACAAGCAGAGGCAATCCCCTTTCACGGCTTCCCCTATTCCCTTTCTCTCACCCTTCCGCCACTCGGTTTTCTGTTCATAAGGCAATCGTAAGATATTGAAAAGCTTTGCAATATTTCATTCACTCAAGTCTTGGCTTGACTTGCCGACGGCCCTTTGTTATAGTCCCGCCACTTCATAGATCCTCAACGAAGCTAATCTCCAAAGCGTATCCCAAGCATCCCGATGGTTCGATCGAGGCTTTTTGAATGCCATCGGGAGGCTGTTAAGACAGCGTGGTAAAGGTTTATCGCGAAAGGGAGGACCTTGTGAGTCCAAGTTCCGAGGCTTATAGTAAGTGGATCCTGGTCTGTATGGCCACCGCCCTCCTGTCAGCCTGCACCTGCCTTCCTAAAGGTCAGGCCGACTTGGATGTCGGGATGAAAGAGCGGGGCATTGCTTCCTGGTATGGAGAAGACTTCCACGGGTGGATGACGGCCAGCGGAGAGATTTATGATATGGAATCCCTGAGCGGGGCGCACCGGACGTTGCCGCTTGGCACGGTCGTTCGTGTGACAAATGTGGAAAACGGAAAACAAGTCCGGGTGCGGATCAACGACCGAGGGCCCTACGTCAATGGACGGATCATCGACCTTTCCTACGCGGCGGCTCGTAAGTTGGGGATGATGGAAGGTGGTTTGTCGGCCGTATCTCTGGAGGTTGTCGGAGCGCATAGCTTTTCTGTGTCGCCGGAGGAACGGGAGAGACCGGCCATCTTGGGGCATCGCATTGGGCAGAACCAGCCTGGAGATGAACGCGATGTCAGGAAGACGCGGAGCGTTCCGCTCTATCCGGGCGACTTGGTGCTTGGGCGCCGTGAGCGGCGAGCGGTGAATTTGACCCCCGAAGAACGCCACACCTGAACCACTCACCTGCTGCACGTGCAATGGGGCCGCCATCGCTGGGCCTGTCCTCGGTTGACAGCAACGAGGGCTCTCCACTACACTGCAACGCGCCGAGGCAAGCCAGAACAGGATCACGATCAGAGGACGGAGGATTCGATTCGCATGGCCAAGAAGACACCTTTAGCGCAGGATGAGACGCGGCTCAAGGCCAAAGTCCGTGAACGGAAGGCGGCCACAGATAACCCGGAAGGCAACGCGGCACTCCGCGCCTTGCATAAACGCCTCAAGCGAGTACAGCGCAAGCGACGGAGTCTCGCGACTCGCAAGCGTCATGCGATGGGCAAGAAAGCCGAGGCTGGGGCCAAAGCCGAGCCGGCCGCCACGGCGTAACGCAAGAAGGTATGCACTCCATGCGTGGCGGGTGCTGACGGAGAGAGCAGGATGAGTAACGACGAAAAGAACAGCGCGGATCTCGTGCAGGCGGAGACGCCGGAGCCGAGCGACGAGTTTGCCGATCACGTTGCGGAGACGGTGTCGTTGACCGATGCGCAGGCAGGGGATGCGACGGTCGAGCCGACGGACGCGAAGCCCGGCGAAGAAGTGCTCCTGGACGAAGAGAAGGTCAAGGATGAGATCGAGATACAGATCGACCTGCTCAACGATCCAGACTTGGTGGTGCGGCGTGAGGCGGTTATCACGCTCGGAGAAATGGGCGACGAACGGTGCGTGGCCCCCCTTGTGCGGGCTCTTCGCGATGGGGATTGGCAGGTGCGCGAGGCCGCGATTGACGCCCTCGGTCAGGTCGGATCACCGGCCGTTGAACCTCTGCTCAAGCAGTTGCGGGACTGGGATATCAGAAAGTCCGTCATTCGGGCGCTCGGCCTGATCAAAGACGAGCGGGTGTTGGAGCCCCTCGTCAATCAGCTCCGAAGCGATGAGTTCGGCTTGGACGCCACGGATGCCCTCGTCTCGTTGGGCGAGCCAGCCATCGAGCGGCTCGTGGCTGCGCTGAAGGACAAGGATGAAAGTATCCGCAAACAGGCGGTCATTGCGCTGGGGCGGATCAAGTCGACCCAGGCGCTGGACCCCTTGATCGAAATGCTGCAGGATAAGGATTGGTTCACGCGCCTGACCGCTGCGGCGGCGATCGAGAAGATCGGCGACGAACGAGGCAGGGAGGCCATCAAGCCCTTGCTCAAGGACCCCGACATGGTGGTCAAGATGCGCGTGGAACGGATTCTGGCCGCCTGGAAAAAGAAAACTGCAACGGCCTGAATCGTGGGTGCGTTCTACTGAAGCAACGTATCGAGTTCCTTCTGCATCTCATCCAGCTTTGACCGAGCCAAAGTTTTTCCCGCCGCCACCTCCCGTTTCGCTTCTTCGATTTTGGCTGCCAATGGCTTGACCTTCTGAGTCTTGCCGGCGTCGTGTTCCGCCTCGGCCGCTTTCTCCAGGTGTTCGGCCGCCTTGTTCAAAGCGGCCGTGGCGTTGCCGAAGTTTTTGTCCAGCAATTCGGACTTGGCCTGAATCACTTCTGATTTTGCATCCATCAGGCCCTGACGTAGCCGTACGGACCGCTCAAGTCCCAAGGTGGTGTCCGTGATCGTGCGAGTCAGGTCGGCCACGGTCTTCTTCAATTCGCCGATCGGATGCTGTCCCACGTAGAAGCCGGCCCCAAACGCGGCCCCGAGCAGAACGACCCATCCCAAGAGCTTGAACATAGATCTCTCCTTGGTTTGACTTAGCCCTTCTCCCGAGATTGTTGTGCGAGGACCGTTAACACGCTGCCGGCCGCGGTGATGCGGATGGCCGGATCGTTGTCCGCCAGCGCTTTCTTCAGAGGCGGGAGTCCGGCCCGGTCGCCCACCTTGCCGAGCGCGCGGGCTGCCGCGAGGCGGGGCTGGGGCTGTTGGTCTGCGAGCAACTGTTCCAAGACCGGTAATGCCCGACGATTTCCAGCCAACCCCAACGCCTGCGCGGCGGCGCTTCTCGCCGACGGAGAGTCATGCTTGGCCAGTTCGGCGGCGAGCAACACGGCGTCGGCCTCTCCCAGTCGTAACAACCCTTCCACTGCCCCGGCCCGGACGAGCTCGACCGGGTCCCGCGCAGCCTGTCGCAAGAGCGGCTTCGCGTGGGCCAGTCCGAGCCGCCCCACGCTGACGGCGGCGATGCTCCGGACACGAGGGCTATCGTCGCCCATCGCATGGGTGAGCGCCCCGATGGCCGATGGGTCGCCGAACTCTCCCAAGGCTCCGGCGGCGAAGGCTCGCACGGACTCTTCCGGGTCGTAGACGGACTGGGCGAGTAACGAAAGGGTCGCGGGCCGCTTCAACCGCCCCAATACCCCGATCGCCGCCATGCGCACGTCCGGCTCCGGAAGCGTCGCGGCGTTGATGATCTCTTCAAGGGCCTGGGCATGTCCCAGCTTCAGCAGCGCCGCCAGTGCGAACACGTGGATGGGCCCTTCTCCGGCCCTGGCGAGTTGCGTCATGGTGTCCAGCGTCGCGTGATCCGTTGGATCGCCGATGTCTCCCAACGCTGTCAGCGCGGCGATGCGGACGGGTGGGGCCGGGTCTTGAAGGGCGCGCTTCAGCGCCGTGGTCGGCATGGGTTTGCCGGCGCGTTTGGCCCGCTCACCGACTCGGCCCAACCCTTCGACGGCTCTGGCTCGGACGAGCAGGGAGGAATCCAGAAGACCGTCTTCAAGCAGCGGGAGCATCGTTGCATCTCCCACCTCGGCCATGGCGGTATAGGCGGCGATCCGAACGTACTCTTGGGGATCTCGCGCATGGCCGGAGATGAACGATCGAGCCAGGTCACGGAGAGAGACGGGAGGATCCGGCCGGCCAGCCGGGACCAGTCGTGTATAGATGGTCAAGGCTCGTTCTGCCTGGCCGAGGCGCAGATAACTTTGGAATGCGGCTTCCAGCAGGCGGTTGGACGGCGTTTGGCCAGCGGGCAGGGTCTCAAACAAGCGGATGGCGCGATCATGATGGCCGCCCTTGGCGGCGGCAAGAATCTCTCGTTCGATGGGAATCGGAACGGGACCCTGCCCGGGGCTGCCTGATGACGAATTCCCCGACGCCTGACCGGCGACAGCAAGTTGGGCGAGGCCGATCCACAGGAGTAGAGCCGCCGCCACCAGCCGTGACTGCCTCAGTCGCTGACAGTCCCGAGCCGTCATCACCAGGCTGAGGGCGGGGGCGACGAGGCGGGACCATACAGCAGGTCCGTGTATTCCTTGACCATCCGGCGGGCGGAAAATCTCGGCGCGACGGTTCTGATGGCATCCTTGACGAGCTCGATCCAGCCACGCGGGATGTCGTCTCGGTCCCGCTGGTAATAGAGCGGGATCACGTCCGCTTCCAGAATGCGGTACAGATGTTCGGCGTCGTGCGCATCGAGCGCGCGGGAGTCGGTCAGGTCGGGGGCCAAGGGAATCGCCCAACCATTTGCGCCGTCATAGGCTTCGTGCCACCAGCCATCCAAGACACTCAGATGCGGAACCCCGTTCAACGCGGCTTTTTGGCCGCTCGTGCCGCTGGCCTCCATCGGGGGCCTGGGGGTATTGAGCCAGACATCCACCCCTTGGACCAGGAACTTGGCCATATGCATGTTGTAGTCCTCGATGAACGCGATGTGGCCGCCCAGCCCATGGTCGCGACAGAATCCATAGACCTCATGGATGAACTGGCGGCCCGGCTCATCGGCCGGGTGCGCTTTGCCTGCAAAGACGATCTGCACCGGGCGCCAACGGTCCTGGAGTAGGTGCTTGAGTCGTTCCAGGGCGCTGAACACCAGGGTGGCCCGCTTATAGGTGGCAAAGCGGCGGGCGAAGCCGATCGTCAGCGCTTCCGGATCGAGCAAGGTGCCACTGGCCAGCACTTGATTGGCGGCCATCCGACCGTGGACCCATCCCCCCCGTGCCCGTTCCCTGATGAAGCTCATGAGTTTGCGTTTCAGGGTTTGGCGCACCGCCCACAGTTCATGATCCGGAATATCGGTGACGCGGTGCCAGACCGCCGGATCGTCGCAGCGCTCGGCCCAGTCCGGCCCTAAGTGCTTGCTGTAGAGATGGTTGAGTTCTGGGGCCACCCAGGTTGGAACATGGATGCCGTTTGTCACGCTCCGGATCGGAATGCGCTCGTCGGGAAGCCCGGGCCAAATTGGTCGCCACATGGCCCGCGAGACCCGGCCATGTTCGCGGCTGACCCCATTGAGGTGCTGGGCCATCCGTATGGCCAGCACGGTCATATTGAACCCCTCGTGCGGTTTCTCCGGATGGGCTCCCAATTGGAGAAAGGCATCGCGCGTCAAGCCCAACTGGTCCCAATAGCCGTTGAAATAATGTTCCACCATATAATAGGGAAACACATCGTGACCGGCCGGGACCGGGGTATGGGTGGTGAAGACCGTGCTGTGCCGAACGAGTTCGGTGGCTTCGGCGTGAGAGTGTCCGGCTTGGACATACTCGCGCAACCGCTCGAGCGTCAGAAATGCCGAATGCCCTTCGTTGACATGCCAGGCGGAAGGAGAGAGGCCCAAGGCCCGGAAAACCCTGACCCCACCGATCCCCAGCAGGATTTCCTGGCGCAGCCTCATGTCCTGGTCTCCGCCGTAGAGCCTGGCTGAGAGTTCACGATCCCGCGGTTCGTTCTCGGGCACGTCCGTGTCGATTAAATACAAAGCAATGCGTCCGACCCGCACTTGCCACACGATGGCGGACACGATGCTGGTGCCGAGTGTGACTTGGATCCGGCAGGGCTCGCCCTGGGGGGTATGGGCTTGACGGATCGGGGACTCTTGCGGATTGAAGGGAAGGTATTCGGCCTCTTGCCAGCCATCGGGGGTGATGCGCTGGTGGAAATAGCCTTGCGGATACATGAAGCCGAGCCCGGCGAGAGGCAACCCCAGGTCGCTGGCTTCTTTGCAATGGTCTCCGGCCAGGACGCCCAAGCCGCCGCTGTAGATGGGGAGCGAATTGTGCAGACCAAACTCGGCCGAGAAGTAGGCGATTATGGATCCGGCCAGAGTCGGATGCTGGGTGGCCACCCACGTTCCTTGGGAAGCCATGTACTGGTCGAAGGCTTTCAACACGGCGGAGTATTGGCGGACGAAGACCGGATCGTCGGCCAGGGTGACCAGTCGCTCCGGCTTAAGCTCGTACAGCAGCTTGACCGGATTATGGTGCGTGAGACGCCAGAGGGTCGGATCAATGGTTTCAAACAGCCGGCGAGCCTCGGGCTTCCAACTCCACCAGAGGTTGTTGGCGAGTTCTCCCAATCGGCCCAGGGCACGGGGCACCTGGCTGCCTTCATGGTGAGGGGCTGGATACGGCGACGGTTGATCACTCACAAGTATATCCTTTGCATGGGGTTACGCGTGACCGATCTGGTTCCATGAGGCCCAGTCGGATGAGAAGGCGACTGTGGCATAGCGTTCCCCGAGAATTTGGGTCACCCGGTTCATGAGCTTGGTTAATTCTTTGCTTTCATCTTGGCTCAGGTCCTGCCGAAACCGGGGATGAAGACCCCAGCGGGTTTCCACTTCTTCGCCCGAGACCGTGGACATGACGCTGACGAGCTTGATTTCGTGGGCGGAGCCGGTCGAGTCGGGCGTGGGCCTTCCCTCCTGCTGCGCCGGCTGTGCGCGGGGAGTCGGCGCGGCCTGTGTGGTTTCAGAGGTAGCCGTCTGGCCCGCTGGCTTTGCCGAAAGAACTCCATTGAACAAGGCCTGTATGGCAGGAATGGCGGAACTGATGCAGAGGGTGGCGGCAGACGTCACCAGGCCGTTTCCCGTCGCCCCAAGTACCTCGGCGATCCGCTCTCCGACCACCTTCAGATAGTCGGCCCTGGCCGGACTGTCATCCGTGACCAGGAAGCGAAATCGTTCGTACCGCTGCCGGCTGTCGGCAACGGCCTTGCCGATGGTCACCGTGACTTCCATATCATCACTGTCTGGGCCGAGGGCCGGAGCCAGAATCGATTTCAGGTGTTGGGCGACGTGGTCTTCGAGGCGGTCCATGAAGAGAGGCTGTTCCTGGATCGGGAGATGAAGAACGGACAACCGATCGGTCAGGTTGAACAAGACTTTGAGGAACTCGAGGTAGATGTCCCATTCCTGTTTGGATTTGAGCTTCAGTGCCGCATCGGGGGCGCTCCGCTTCACCATGGTCACGGATTCACCAGCGACCGCGACCATCATGGCAGCCAGTTCCTGCAACAAGTCGGCATAGGAATCTTTCGACGCGCTCATGCGGTTCTCCTCTTATCTTGGCGGCCCATTATATACAAGTCCGTCCCAGACTCCAAGATGCTGTATGGGGGGGAGGGTGGTCATTGCAACCGGTTGGGTCATGTGGTATTTCTCTGCCGCATCCAGGACGACTACTGAGAAGGAAGCCATGCGATGAGCAGGATGCCACTGCCGGTGCTCCTCGGCCTTGTTGTCAGCCTCTCAGCCTGTGCGACGCAACAGTTGAATTTCACCCTGCAAGCGCCCGCTGCCGTCAATCTGAAGGCCAAGGGCATCCATTCGCTGGCCGTCACGACATTCGACGGGCCGGGGGAGTCAGGTCGGAGAATCGCCGAGCTTCTGACCGCCAAACTGGTCGAGGGGCAGTATTTCAAAGTTGTCGAGCGCGAGAAACTTGAAGCGCTGGAAAAGGAGCAAGTGCTTGGCATGACCGGCGTCGTGGACGAAAAGATGGCGGCCAAGGCTGGTAAAGTATTAGGGGTGGATGCGTTGGTGTTGGGGAAAGTCATGCCGCATCTCGGCCAAGGGAAGCTGGTGTTGTCCTACCGGGTCGTGAAGACGGAGACCGGCGAGATTCTGATGGCCAAACAAGTTCTGGGAGGCACTCCTGAAGAGGGAAGAGGCATGAGGCGGGCGTTCAGGAAAGATGAAAGGGAGCGGTCGGACCTGATGGCGAAGCTGGCCCAAAATGCCGTGGCCAAGCTGGCGGCCAGTTTACAGCCTCATCCGGTCAAAGTCGAACGGCCCTTCGAGACCGGCGGCTGGTTGTTCGGCGACTCCGATGTGGAGCAAGGCATTGACTACCTCAAGGCCAACCGTCCCGAGGATGCCATCGCCCAGTGGGAAGGGGTCGTGGCGCGCGATCCGATGAACAACGCAGCCTGGTATGATCTAGGGCTTGCGCACGAGATCATGAACGAGTTTGACAAAGCGGAGCAAGCCTACCGCGCCGCCGAAAAGATCACGCCGAAGCCACGCTATCTGGAGGCGGTCGGCCATGTGAAGGCGGCGGCTGAGGCTCATCGGAAACTGGAAGAAGAAAAGTAGCACAAAAGAAAGGCGTCATGGAACGAGAGATCAAACCGTATGTGTTGAAGCGGTCGGAAGAAGAGGCGCACCCGGCAAAGCTGTCGCTGGATTATGCGGCGGCTTTAAATCCGCAACAGTTGGCGGCCGTCACCGCTGGCGATGGCCCTTCGTTGGTGATCGCCGGGGCCGGCAGCGGGAAGACCAGGGCGCTGGTCTATCGCGTGGCGTACCTCATCGACAAGGGGGTGGATCCGGCGGCGATTTTGTTGTTGACCTTTACGCGTAAATCGGCCCAGGAGATGTTGCAGCGGGCCGGGGTGCTGATCGGGGCGCGGAGTGAACGTGTTCAGGGAGGCACTTTCCACTCGGTCGCCAATCTGTTGCTGCGCCGATACGGTCGTCCGATCGGGCTTGAGCCGGGTTTTACGATTTTGGATCGCGGCGACGCGGAGGATTTGATCAACTTGCTGCGTGCCCAAATGGGGATGAACGAAAAAGACAAGCGGTTCCCACGCAAGGCGACGATCGCCGAGATCTTCAGCAAGTGCGAGAATACGCTGCAGGGGCTCGACGACGTGGTGTTGTCGGAGTTTGCACACTTCTCGGAACATCTGGATGCGCTCGCCAAGCTCCAAAAAGCCTACGAGGCTGCCAAGCGGCAACGACAGTTGATGGACTACGATGATCTTTTGGTCAAGCTGCGGTTGCTTTTAAGCGAGCATGAGGCCACACGCCAGGCGATCTCGTCTCTTTTTCGCTACATTCTGGTGGATGAGTATCAGGATACGAACCGGTTGCAAGCGGACGTGGTCAGGAAGTTGGCGGCCACGCACAATAATGTAATGGTCGTCGGCGATGACTCGCAATCCATCTATGCGTTTCGTGGGGCGACGTTTCGGAACATCATGGAGTTTCCGCAATTGTTCCCCGGCGCGACGATTTACAAGCTGGAGGAAAACTACCGGAGCACCCAGCCGATCCTGAACCTGGCCAACGAAATCATCCAGGGGGCCGCCGAGAAATACAGCAAGCACCTGTTCACGCGGAAACTCGATGGCCCATTGCCGGCTCTGGTGCAGGCGGTCGGGGAGAATGCCCAATCCCGTTTTGTCGCCCAAAAAATTCTGGAGTTGCGCGAAGAAGGCGTTCCGTTGGATGAGATCGCCGTGCTGTTCCGGTCCAGTTTCCATTCGTTCGATCTGGAAATCGAACTCTCCCGTCGTGATCTGCCGTTTATCAAGCGAGGCGGGTTCAAGTTCATCGAGACGGCCCACGTCAAGGATTTGCTGGCCCACCTGCGCGTGATCGAGAACCCGCTGGATGCCGTCAGCTGGAACCGTGTTCTGTTGCTGGTGGAAGGAGTAGGGCCGAAGAAAGCCCAGGACTTGATCGCCTCGTTCATCCGAACCGACCAGCCGGACCTCAGGCCGGGCGATGTTCTCAAGGAAGTCGGCGGGCGGTCCGGGCGGGCCTTAAAAGAGCTGGCTCGAGCGTTGGATGAAGCCGGCAGCGAGGGATCCCTGACGCCGGCCGAGCAGGTGAATGTCCTTTACGGCTATTACCTCCCGATTCTCAAGGAGCAGTATGACGATTATCCCAAACGGATGCGGGATTTAGAGCATCTCTATTCCATGGCCGAGCGCTACCCCAAGTTGGACGAGTTCTTGGCCGATCTGGCGTTGGAACCGCCGGACTCGAGCGTGGCGGATGTGGAAGCGGGCGGGAGGGATGACGAGCGGTTGGTCCTTTCCACGATTCACTCGGCCAAGGGACTGGAGTGGCAATGCGTCTTTGTGCTCTGGGTCGTGGATGGGCGGTTCCCCTCCGCCTATTCCTTTGCGACCGAAGAGGAATTGGAAGAGGAGCGGCGGCTTTTTTATGTCGCGGTCACCCGCGCAAAACAACACCTGTTTTTGACCTATCCCATCAACGTGTTCGATAAATCCACCGGGTCGATCCTCTCCAAACCCTCACGGTTCCTGGACGATGTCCCGTCCTCATTGCTCGACACTTGGGCGTTGGTGGAAGAGAGCGAGGCGTATGACGAGCGTTTTCGCGAGTGGGATTGACCTGTGTCGCGCTGGGGCTTGTGGCTGCTGCTCGCATCGATGAGCGTCTGGTTGTGCGCCGGCGTGGCGCCTGTCAGCGCCGTGGAATCAGGAGCAGGCATCGCTTCCCCCAAGAGCCCCTGGGCGGACATGCTTGCCCAAGCCGATGCGGTGGGGCTTCCGACGAAGTTCTTGCGGGTCATTCCTCAAGACTTCCTCACGCTGGAATTTGAAGACCTGCATACGTTTGCGGCCGAGTACCACCCCCAGGAACATCGGATGTTGCTGAGTCTGGCCCTGTCGTTCAACGGAGCGGGTGGAACGTTAAAGCCGCTCGCCAAAATGACGCACCGTGAGGTGGGCACGCTGTTCCATGAATTTTTTCATGCCTACATGGACTACATCGGTTCGCAGCCCAGCGCGGCAGACCTTGGCCCGGAGATTGCCGGGCTGCGCGCCTATGCGGAAGAGCAGCAGCGATGCCGCTATCAGGTGGTCACGATTACGCCGGTTGTGCAACGGAAAGGCGCGACGGAGGTCCGCTTTTTGAGCGAGCGGGAAGCCTGGGAAGCGCTGAACGAGTCTTGGGCTGTCTTTGTCGGGTGGGCTATCTGGAGCCAATTGGAAACGGGTGGGGCGGCCAAGGGAAAGTCTGCCTATGCGACGGAACGTTGGCTGGCTCGGCTTAAAAAAGCGGATCGAAATGGAGACCTGATTGGGTACTATGAGCCGGAAGACCCGGCGGAACGACGGGTCACGCAGAAACGCTATCTGGCGCCCTCGCACCGTCTGACACCAGGCGAAGTGCAGGTCCTGCTCGAAGTGCTGTTTGGGGTCTCCAGCCGGGAGGCCCAGCGTGCCAGTTCCGTCATGGAGCAGCGCCGTTCGCTTCCCAAAGAGGCGGTGTCTTGTCGGCCATGAAAAACCCTCAAACTTGCTCTTGACAATCCGCGGTTTTGCTTCTACAATCGGGCGTTTCCTGAGCCACATATCTCCATCCTGAGACAGTCACCCGGTTCCATCGTGTGATAGACGGGAGGACTGCCTATGGGATGGTTTGCTTTTGTTTTTGGCGCGAATTGCTTCAATTTTACGCGAAGATTAATGGCTCCGGCCGGGCAGGTACCCAAGTGGACAAAGGGGGCAGACTGTAAATCTGTTGCCATCGGCTTCCAAGGTTCGAATCCTTGCCTGCCCACCACACCAAGCTTGCTTGAGCCGGCGAGCTTTGAATTTAGGCGAGCCGGATAAAAACCGTAGTCGGGTGTAGTCTGATGCGGGCGTAGCTCAGTGGTAGAGTTCCAGCCTTCCAAGCTGGCTGTCGCGGGTTCAAATCCCGTCGCCCGCTCCATGATGACGGGATCGTCGAGGCCGGTTGCCGGTGGATCTGCTGGGTGAATGAGAGGGTGCCCACGTAGCTCAGTTGGCAGAGCACGTCCTTGGTAAGGACGAGGTCACGCGTTCAATCCGCGTCGTGGGCTCCATACCAAGCCAAGCTTGCTCGTGGCCGCCGCCTCAGTTGCTGCGGTGGAAGAGTGCCGAACGTAAGTTCTGAGACGACATAACCAAGGGAGTGGCGTATGGCGAAGGCGAAATACGAGCGGCGGAAGCCCCACGTGAACATTGGGACGATCGGGCACGTGGATCACGGCAAGACGACGCTGACCTCGGCGCTGACGAAGGTGTGCAGCGACAAGGGGATGGCGAAATTCATCAGCTACGACGAAGTGGCCAAGGCGAGCGAATCGCAGGGGCGGCGCGACGCGACGAAGATTATGACGATCGCGATCAGCCACGTGGAGTACGAGACGGACAAGCGGCACTATGCGCACGTGGACTGTCCGGGCCACGCCGACTACGTCAAGAACATGATCACGGGGGCGGCGCAGATGGACGGGGCCATTCTGGTGGTCTCGGCCGCCGACGGCCCGATGCCGCAGACGCGGGAACATATCCTGCTGGCCCGGCAGGTGGGCGTGCCGTTCATCGTCGTGTTCCTGAACAAAGCGGACAAGGTGGACGACAAGGAATTGCTGGACCTGGTGGAATTGGAAGTCCGCGAGCTGTTGAGCAAGTACGGGTTTCCGGGCGACAAGACGCCCATCATCCAGGGCTCGGCGCTCAAGGCGATGGAGGCGGACCAGGGGCCGCTGGGCGTGCCGTCGATCCTGAAGTTGCTGGACGCCATCGACACGTACATTCCGACGCCGGTGCGGGCGGTGGACAAGCCGTTCCTGATGCCGATCGAAGACGTGTTTACGATCAGCGGCCGGGGGACGGTGGTGACGGGGCGCTGCGAGAAGGGCGTCGTGAAGGTGGGCGACGAAATCGAGATCGTGGGGCTGCGGCCGACGCAGGTGACGGTGGTGACCGGGGTGGAGATGTTCCGCAAGGTGCTGGACGAAGGGCAGGCGGGGGACAACATCGGGGTGCTGCTCCGGGGGACGAAGAAGGAAGACGTGGAGCGGGGGATGGTGCTGGCCAAGCCCAAGAGCATCACGCCGCACACGAAGTTCAAGGCGGAGATTTACGTGCTGACGAAGGAAGAGGGGGGGCGGCACACGCCGTTCTTCAACGGGTACCGGCCGCAGTTTTACTTCCGGACGACGGACGTGACGGGGGTGGTGCAGTTGAATCCGGGGGTGGAGATGGTGATGCCGGGGGACAATGTGTCGGTGACGGCGGAGTTGATCTCGCCGATCGCGATGGATCAGGGATTGCGGTTTGCGGTGCGCGAGGGCGGCAAGACCGTCGGCTCCGGCGTCGTCACCGAAATCCTGGCGTAG
>JAGWTI010000113.1 GCA_028876065.1 Nitrospirota bacterium | reverse complement strand
CTGGCCTGTCCCGCATTGCAGATGAACACGTCCAAACGGCCCCATCGGGACAGGAACGTGTCGACCATCGTTTGAACGTGCGTGGCGTCTCGAATGTCGGCTTGCAGGCAACAGGCCCTCCCTCCGCTCTCGACGACCTTGGCCGCGGTGCGTTCCGCCTCTTCTCGTCTTGTCCGGTAGTGAACCCCGACGTTCCACCCGGCTCGGCCGAATTCCAGGCAGAGGGCCCGGCCGATGGTCCCGGAACCGCCGGTGATCAGCACGGAGGAGGGCACGGCAGCCTCGCTTCCCATCACAGTCCTTCCTCGGCCATACCGATTCAAAAGTCGCTCCAGCCGGCATTATCATGAATTGACCGGAGAAAACACAAGGAGACATGACCGCCCCCGTTGCTTCAGCCTTGCTCGCTTTCCGGCACTATGCTACCGTGTCGCGCCAATGACAACGTAGGAGTGGCTATGCACGATGACCGGTTCACACCGACCCTCAGGACCCTCGCAGCCGGCGGGCTGTTGCTGCTGAGTCACCTGCCCCTCGCGGTTTTCGCCGAGCCCATCACCGTCCCCCATGCCGAGGAGTACTTTCCCGACCAGCCGGGCAGTCGCTGGAAG
This sequence comes from Nitrospirota bacterium, assembly GCA_028876065.1. GTDB lineage: Bacteria > Nitrospirota > Nitrospiria > Nitrospirales > Nitrospiraceae > SYGV01. Next base: position 8,703 of record JAGWTI010000113.1, on the reverse strand, counting down.
TACCGGGGCTACGTGGAAGAGGGGCCGCTCCAGAAGATCGCCGGCAAGGGATTCGTCAACGTCTCGACCGTCCAGGGGGTCGAAAACCTGAAAGGCGTCACCGTCAAGGTCTTTCACGACACCAACCCCGGCGACCACGGTCCCAGCGACAGCTACTATCGGCGCGATGCCGTCGGCATCGTCTACTACGGGTCCCAGCCCGGCACGCCGCTCGAAAAGCAATTGGTGCCCTATCAGATTGTCCGCTTCCCCCTGGTCATCCCCTCGTCATTTCAACAATTCGACCGGAAGGGCGTGACGCTCGGGACGGACCTGGACGGGGACGAACAGGACGAACGGGCCGACGTCGAGGCGACCGTCACCGTCATGGGCCAGGAAACCGTCTCCGTGCCGGCCGGTTCCTACCAGGATGCCATCCGGATCGAAGCCCGCATGCAGATGCATGTCTCCCTCTCGGGGAGCCAGCGTAAAATTTACGGGACCGACGTCATGACCGCCTGGTTTGCCAGGGGCGTGGGGCTGATCAAGTATGTGGAGCGGCAGGAACTCCCGCCGGTGAGAACCGACCGAGGCCTGATCACCGAGATCACGGAAGAACTCGAAGAAGTGACGATCGGCGGCCGCCAAGTCAGTCCGTAGGCGCGAAGCCTCGGCGCAGAGTGTTTTCGCTGATCACCCGCATGACCATGAACTGATTCAGATAGCCTTGCCCTCCGGCCTTCGCCCCCACACCGGACAACCGATGCCCCCCGAACGGTTGGCGGCCCACCAACGCCCCCGTGATGGGGCGGTTGATGTAGAGGTTGCCGACGTCGAATGACGCCTGAGCCAGCCGAATATTGACCGGACTCCGTGAATAGAGCCCTCCGGTCAAGGCGTAGGGCGAATCGTTGGCCAGGGCGAGCGCCTCGCCGAAATCCCGCGCCTTCAACACGGCCAGGACCGGACCGAAAATCTCTTCTTGCGCCAGCCGGCCGTTGGGCGGCACGTCGGCAAAGACGGCCGGCCCGACAAAACAGCCCTCCCGGTCGACCGGCCGCTCCAGGACCAGCCGTCCCTCGCGCTTCCCGATGTCGAGATACTCGCGGACCTTGGCGCAAGCCCGCTCGTCGATCAGCGGCCCCATGCTCGTGCCAGGAGCTTCCGGATCGCCGATGGCCAGGCTGCGGACTGCGTCCGCCAGACGCTGGAGAAACACGTCATAGACCGCTTCATGGACGATCGCCCGCGAACAGGCCGAGCACTTCTGTCCTTGGTAGCCGGTGAACGACGCGACGACGCCGGCGATCGCCTCGTCCAGATCGGCCGTGTCATCCACGATAATCGCGTTCTTGCCGCCCATCTCCGCGATCACATGTTTGACGCCTTGCCGTCCCGGCTCGACCCGCACCGCCTGGGCCAGGATCGACAGTCCGACATCCTTCGAGCCGGTGAACGCGATCATCGTCACCTCCGGATGACCGACCAAGGCTCGGCCGGTCTCCGGCCCGCCGGGCACGAATTGCAACAAGCCCTTCGGCAACCCGGCTTCGGCAAACACCTCGATCAACAAGTGGCCGACCCGAGGCGACCGTTCCGACGGTTTGAACAAGACGGGATTGCCCGTCACCAGGGCGGCGCTGACCATGCCGGTCGGAATCGCCAGCGGGAAGTTCCAGGGAGCCAGCACGGCCGTGACGCCGCGCGGAGCATAGACCAGCCGGTTCCGCTCGCCCGGCGCCTGCCCCAAACCCGAGGACTCGACGAGTCGCATCATGTCTCGCGCATAAAATTCGAGAAAGTCGATCGCCTCGGCCACATCCGCATCCGCTTCCCGCCAGGGTTTGCCCGTTTCGAAGATCTCCCAGGCGGCCAGTTCGAGACGCCGACGTCGCATGATCGCGGCAGCCTTGACCAGACACGCAGCCCGTTCCGAAGGCGACACATCACGCCACGCAGGCCACCGCTCCTGCGCGACACGGACGAACGATGCGACGTCGCCCGGCGTGGCGGTCGGCATGCGGCCGACGAGGTCCTGCGGCCGAGCGGGATTCCGCGAAAGCAATTCCGGCCCCGAGGGCACGACATCCGCCGTGGAGAGATCGCGCAGCTCCTCTCCGAGACGAGCCCGAACCGCCTGGAGCGCCTGCGTCATCGCCGCACGCGAGGCGGCCAGCGAGAAATCCGTATGGGGTTCGTTCGCAAACCGGTCTCGGCGTTCACCCTGTTGACTCACCGGCGGCGGGGAGGGAGGAGCCAGCAGCAAATCCACCGAGGCGCTCTCCGCATATTCCTTCCGCAAAAACGATTCATTGGAGGTGTTTTCCAAGAGGCGGCGGACCAGATAGGCCATGCCGGGAAGAAATTCTCCCACGGGACAGTAGAGCCTGACGCGGCGCCCTTCGGCCACCACGGCATTGTGAAGCGGTTCCGCCATGCCGAAGATCATCTGGTATTCGCAGGCCTCGGGCGGCAACCCCGCCGCGTCGGCGGCGGCCTGCACATAGGCCAGGCTGCGGAGGTTGTGCGTCCCAAACGCAGGGCGGATGTGGTCCGCGTGGCGGATGAGCAGCCGGCTCATGGCCTCGTAGTTCGCGTCCGTCTCCGCCTTGTGCTGAAACACGGGCACCGGCCAGCCCCGTTGCCGATAGCGGATCGTTTCGGAATCCCAATAGGCGCCCTTGACCAGACGCACGCCCACCGGCGCACCGCGCCGCCCGGCCCACTGGATCAGCGACTCGGCATCGCGAGCGGACTCTCGCAGGTAGGCTTGCAGGGCGATCGTCCCGTAAGGATAGTGCCGATAGGCTGCTTCGGAGAGCAGACGCATGAAGACCGTCAGCGTCAGGTCCTTGAGTTCCGCCTGCTCCATATCGACGGTGATGCCGGCCCCGAGCTCGACGGCCTTGTCCAAGATCGGACGCAGCCTGGCGGCAACGGAGGCATAACTGCCGTCCTGGTCGATCGGGTCCAGTTGGGAATAGAGCGCGGAAAGTTTCACCGAAAGGCTGATCCTCGGCACGGGGCCCAGATGATCCCGCTCAAGGCGTGACGAGGCAGGCCAATCGCCAGCCGCCCGGCTCAGCACCGTCAGCGCATCCAGGCAACGGTCGCGATACTGATCCGCCTCCCTTTCGCTGACCGTGGCTTCGCCCAGGAGATCCACGGAAAATCCCCGCCCGTCCTTCCAGAGACCGGCCAGTACCGGCACCGCATCAGACACGGACGCGCCGGCGATGAAGGTGCGGGCCATCTGCTCGATCCGCTTGCGGAGCGCATGAGCGCTGAGCCTGGCACCCAGCTTGCTGGCCGACACCGCCTGCACACCCCACTGTAGGGACAAGGGTCCGGCTCCTCCCTGCAGGCCGGCAAAATACTCCTCGGCCAGCTTCGCCACCTGCGCATCGCTGCGCAGAGACGGCAGGACGTCCACGAATCGGAACAGCTGCACCTTGAAGGCCTCATTGCGCATGCACCAATCGAGCAGGTTGCTCGACCACCAGCGGCGGTCGAACAGGGACGGCACATGGCCGGCCGATTGCTCGGCCAGCATGCGGCCGATGCGCAGGGTCGCCGATTCGATCTGCTGTTCAGCCGATGCGGTCTGCTGTTTCCCGGTCACCACAGCCTCCCTCGTGCGTCCTGCGTATGAGTATACACCCGAAAAAGTTTCGCTTGAAAAATATGAACGATTCCGCTAGGCTACGCCGAATTTTCCGGCATAATTCCAACGGAATGACCTCAGAAGTCGCCCCAACAGGAGGAGGACATCGAGTGGAGAGACCCGCGCCGAAGACGGACTACCCCTGCATCATTCTCTTCAGCGTCATCACCGTCGCCACCCTCGTCGGGGTTCCGCTGTTCGCCTGGGCCTATGGTTTCACCACGCTGGACTGGATCATGTTCGCCCTCCTGTACATGGCCAGCGGTCTCGGCATCACGGTCGGCTATCATCGCCTGATCTCCCACCGCAGCTTCGACTGTCCCAACTGGGTGAAGGCCTGCTTTCTGATCGCCGGCGGCTGGGCGTTGGAAAACTCCGCGCTCCGCTGGTGTTCGGACCACATCCGCCACCATGCGCGCTGCGATCAGGAAGAAGACCCCTACAACGCCCTGAAAGGATTCTGGCACAGCCACTGCGGCTGGATTTTCATCAAATCCCCCTACCGGGACGAAAAGTACGAGACCAAGCTCCGCAAGGACCCGTTGATCATGTGGCAGCACAAATATTACGTGCCGATCATGCTCTCCGGCCTGCTGCTGCCCTTCGTCGTCGGGCTGGCGCATGGGGGCTGGATCGGCGGGCTGAGCTGTTTCCTTCTGGCGGGAGTCTGCCGGACCTTCCTGGTCCTGAACTCCACCTTTTGCATCAACTCGATCTGCCACCTCTGGGGTTCCCAGCCGCACGGAACCGACGACAGCAGCCGGGATAGTTGGTGGATTTCCCTGCTGACGTTCGGCGAAGGCTATCACAACTACCACCATGCCCACCTGCGGGACTATCGCAACGGTCCCAAGTGGTACAATTTCGACCCCTCCAAGTGGCTCATTTTCACCCTGTCCAAACTCGGGCTGGCGTCCAACCTGCAACGCTACCACGCCTAGGCCTTTTCCCCTCATACCGGCGGTCCGATAGCCCCTTGTCTGAAGCAAACAGGGGGGCGTATCATGACCCAGAGTACAGGCTCGTCCAGGGCCTCATGGCGCACGGCGGCCATACGACCGCCGATCGTACCGTTCACTCGACCGACAGACGATCGGACTCACCCAGACAAGGACCGCAGGAGGCTGACTCAATGGCAGATACAAGCGCGGGACAGGCACAGCAAGCCGGGGGACCGAGCAAGCAGGACTTGATCCCCGACGTCAAACACGTCATCGCAATCAGCAGCGGAAAGGGCGGCGTGGGCAAGTCCACGGTCGCCGTCAATCTGGCCGTCGCCCTGGCCCAATCGGGAGCGACCGTCGGCCTGATGGACGCGGACATTTACGGCCCCAACATTCCCATGATGATGGGGGTGCCGAAGCCGCCCGAGCAGCAGGACGGCAAGATCAAGCCGGCCGAAAGCCACGGCGTCAAGATCATCTCGATGGGCTTCTTCGTGCCCGAAGAAACGGCCGTCGTCTGGCGGGGCCCCATGATTCACACGGCCATCCAGCAGTTCTTCAGGGACGTGACCTGGGGGGCCCTGGACTACCTGTTGGTGGACCTGCCGCCCGGCACGGGAGACGCTCAGCTCACGATCTCGCAGTTGGTACCCCTCTCCGGTGCCGTCACCGTCACCACGCCGCAAGAAGTCGCGCTCCACGACGTCCGCAAAGGGCTGATGATGTTTCAGAAGGTCAACGTGCCGTTGCTGGGCATCATCGAAAACATGAGCTACTTCGTCTGCGGCCATTGCGGGGAACGGACCGAAATCTTTTCGACCGGCGGGGGAGAACGGGCGGCCCAAAAGCTGGGCATTCCCTTTCTCGGGCGGATTCCGATCGATCCGGCGATCCGCGCCGGCGGCGACTCAGGCATGCCGATCGTCGTGGCCGATCCGGCTTCGCCGCAAGCGGCGGCCTTCCGCGAGATCGCGGCCAAACTGGCCGCCCAGTTCACGGAGAAGACGAGCGGGGGCCAACCGTCCAACCCGATCGAAAACATGTTGAAGAAGCTCAAACGACCGGCCGAGTCGAACTAGGCCGCAACGATAGAGGAGGAGATCATGGCGGAATTCGTACGGATCGCAGGAACGGGAGACATGAAAGCGGGGAGCGGCATGGTGGCGGAAGTGAACGGCCAGGCCATCGCGCTGTTCAACGTGGACGGGACCTTTTACGCGATCGACAACACCTGCGTACATCGGGGCGGGCCCTTGGGAGAGGGCGAACTGACCGGCGACACGGTCGCTTGTCCCTGGCACGGCTGGGAATATAACGTCAAGGACGGCAAGTGCAGCACCAGCCCCTCGGCTTGCGTCAAGACGTACGAAGTGAAAGTCGAAGGGCAGGACGTGAAGGTCCTCTTATAGCCAACGGTCCGGCGCGCAACTCACTCCCAGGATCGAGGCCTTCAAGGCGATCCTGCAGCCCGCAAAGGACTTCACCCATGGCAACCTCATCCCATATCGAAACGACAGAAACCTTCGTGCGGCTCTACGTCTTCCTGAGCCAATATCTGGACCGGTGCCGCGACGAGGCAGCCCGCCGGTCGTTTCCCGAGGCGGAACTACAGGCCCATCTGTCCGCCACCAAGGCCAAGATGCTCGACATCATGGCGGTCAACCGCGTGGTCAAAGAGAAAGTGTCACAGGAATGCGCCCGCATCCTGGCTCTGGGCGAAACCTGCTTGAAACAGGGGAGCACACACGCTTCGGTCGTGGAAGATGTGAAGCGGGAACGGGCGATTCTCCAAAACAAGACCATCGCCCTGAGCGACCTTCTGGCCGTCTTTCGCGCGGCAGGCAATTAGCTCGGCAGGACAAGGTCGTGCCGGAACAGGCTATCGAGAAGCATCAACTGGCCGGGGTAGACGAGCGGGACCGGGGGTTCAACCGGCTGGTCGAGATCGAACCGGTGGACGGCGCCTGCCGGGCCACGCTCCGCTACGAGGCAACGTTGATCGTGACCCCTCCGTGTCAAACCGAAGCCGCCGCGCTCGACCATCTCATCGGCCTCTTGCATGACCGAGGTTACCGGCAGCTCCGCAGCCGGCTCAGCTTCCAAGGCACCGCCTACCTGGGCACGCAGAAAGACTGGATCGAATATCCCGACCCTGAACAGCCTGGCATCCTCACCGTCCTCGTGCAACGGTTGCGCGGGATGTTGGGGTTCGGACAAAAGGACTGGTCATGACGTTTGTGCCTCTCAACGAAGTTGGGAAAGGGTCGCGGGCTGCGAGTCCCGGTGGAGAACGGCAGAGACTCCCGCCCTGGTTCAAAGTCCGGCTCAGCCAAGGGCCGGACTATCGGGAGATCCGCCAGACGATGGACCGCTTGGGGCTGCATACGATCTGCGAAGAAGCCCGTTGTCCGAATGTCTGGGAATGTTGGAACAACCGGACCGCCACCTTTCTGATCCTGGGCGACATCTGCACAAGACGTTGCCACTACTGCGCCGTGACGACCGGACGCCCGCTGGAACTGGACCGTGAGGAACCGTTGCGGGTGGCGGAAGCGGTCCAAGCCCTGGGCTTGCGCCACGCCGTCATCACCTCCGTAAACCGCGACGAACTGCCGGACGGGGGCGCGGCGATCTTTGCGGAAACCATCAGACACATCCGCCGGCTGATTCCGACCTGCGCCGTGGAAGTATTGATTCCCGATTTCGAAGGCAACGAGGCAGCCCTGGCTGCCGTGGTGGCCGAACGGCCGGACATCCTGAACCACAATATCGAAACCGTCGCTCGCCTCTTTCCTTCCATCCGTCCGCAAGGCAAGTATGCCCGCTCGATTGAGCTGCTGGATTGGGCCAAGAAGCTCGGCGCGCGCACCAAATCAGGCCTGATCGTCGGGATGGGGGAGACGGCTGAGGAAATCCGCTCAGTGATGCAAGACCTGCGAGCCGTCCATTGTGACATCCTGACCATCGGGCAATATCTCCAGCCCAGCAAGGAGCATCTGCCCGTAGCCCGCTTCTACCACCCGGACGAGTTTGTGGCCTTCAAAACCGAGGGGCTGGCCCTCGGCTTCAGCCACATCGAGTCAGGGCCGCTCGTCCGTAGCTCTTACCACGCAGAACAGCAAGTACCCTCATAACATAAGCAAGGCCACATGCCTCGGCTGACGAAGGGCAGGGAGGGCGGAGGCATGGGTCCTCCCACTTCCGCGCCTCTCACGGCACCCCTTCCACGGCGGTCAGGAGCGGAAGCCTTCTGGAATTCCCGTCGCCGTGGTCTGCGACCACGGTGCGGTGGTCAGTTCCAGCTTTCCTTCTCCTGACGCCGGGCGGGGACCCCGCCGCTCCGGCGGACGTTCGCTCAGGGCACATGCCTCCTTGTGGAGAAACTTCCAGCCGAGGGGGGAAAAGAGAAGTGAAAGGGGGACAGGTCGCTTATAGACCTGTCCCCCTTTTTGACGGATTTAGCTAAGGTATGCTCATCCCTTCCGGCCGATGACAAATTGATGGGCGTCTCATTTCTTCGACCAAACGATTCAGTCAAGCAGAAGGCAAAAACGCTAACAAATCACACGTCTGTTCGGCTTAATTGTTGGGTGATGTATTCTGCCCTATCCTCGCAAAGCATCAATTGCTCAGGCTGGGGACATACATCATGATTGTGCCTTTTAATATTTGCCTCGAAGTTGAATACCAATGCCTCAACAATCGATTTCCGATTTTCGATCTTGCCCCCAGAATGGTAGAAGTGATCGCGCGTAACGATATTAAATTTACCCCAGAGCACATCTATAAACGGGTTGCCTCGGAAGTCATTGTGGTGCCATGTCGAGAGAATGAACCGAGCAGGTGTAGCCGAAAGAAGGTCAAAGAGCCTCCGTTCGTCCTCTTCTGTCCATCCGCTGTAATAATCCACATATCTCCCAATGTAGGGTGGATCACAGTAGATAATGTCGCCCTTTTTCGCCTTTTTGATTGTGTTCTCAAAAGATTCGACCAGAAAGATCCAGTCAGGCTGAATGAGGCATGCGATGTCATACACCTGATTCACAATTTTAGTGATGTATGCGCGCGAGAAACGTTCTGGCTTCTGGCAAAAAGGGATATTCCACTCTCCCTTTC
>JAGWTI010000019.1 GCA_028876065.1 Nitrospirota bacterium | reverse complement strand
AGCGGCAGTACTGTATCGGTTGGGTGGGCGGTGGGATTCTGACCGTTCGATTCACGTTTCGCCATGACGTGATTCGGATTTTCGAAGCCGGTTACTGGCGAAAGGGGAGGCGAATCTATGAGCGCGAAAATCAAGTACACGGACGAACCACTCGGAAGCCTCAGGGTCGTTCCTGACTTTCTCCCACGCCCCGAGGACCTTGTCTTTCGGGATGAAGGGGTCAAGGTAACCATCGCCCTGAGCAAGAGAAGTGTCGAGTTTTTTAAGGAAGAGGCGAAGAAACATCACACCCAGTACCAGCGCATGGTCCGGCGGCTGCTCGACGCCTATGCCGAGCATCATTCGCGACCGACCGCCTCACGTTCAGCGTATGCACGGACACGCGCGAAAAGAGCGCATGCCGGCTAGCTTGGCAAATCGAGTCATGGCTGGAAGAGCCAGAAAGACGGAACACTCTGGACCTAAGAAAGGGGTCGGTGCCTATTGGGGCCGTAGGGGCGACGCCAAACGCGAGAGCAATCGGCTTCGACGTGAGCGTGCAAAGCGAGACGTCCGGCAGGGCCTTACAGATTCGGTGAACGAGAAAGGGGGCTGACCCCTTAAATCTGTCTTGTTGCTCCTATACAAAACGACCGCATACGATATGCTTTCGCTGAATTAAGGTTGGATCTCAAGATGGTCTACAAGCGCACAGAGCCTGGCCAAAAGACTCGCCGCATGTTGGAAGTGGAGGGCCATCTCGGCCGTACTCTCGAAGAGGATTACCAGGAGTTCTATGTCGAGAAGAGGTGGGGGGCAGAAACGCCTTGCTGATCGATGGGGCGTGAAGCGCAATATGATCTTTGAGTCCAACAAGCGAAGCCGAAGCAGAAGTTGGATTGAAATGCTTGGACTCCCTGTACGGCGCGAAACGGAACCGCAGGTGCCACCGCCGAGATCCCGGCCTGCATGCGAGGCCTGTTCAGAAGGTAGTGTCCCCCTTGAGCGTGCACATTGGAAGGAGGCGAGAGGGGGCGGGCAGGCCTCTGCAGATAACATCGTTCTCCTTTGTCCTAACTGTCATACAAAACTAGACCGTGGTGCCGATCATGCGTTCACTGAAAAGGTCAGGGCAATCCTTCTCCATAGAGTCGTGTCAAAACATTTAACAAAGTGCCGTCCCGAACAGTTACTCCTTCTTTGTCAGCAGATTCTTGGTGTAAGAAGCGGGAAATAAGAATGGAGTCTTTTCTTGGACAGGTGGTGGCGTGGTTCAACCCAGCAGGTTGCTCAAAAGGGTTAGCCAACAAGGCCACAATCTTGAATGGCGACGGGGCTGTCGTCGCCGTTTATTGATCAACAATCAAATGCGAAGCGACCGCTAGCAGGGACAGGTCCATGAGCGGCCTGTACCTGCCACCCCCTCTTTTTTTATCCGCGGCTGGAACGGATGGTCAGTAAGGTGCCCGGCACGGCGGGAACGAGGTGTTCGGAAGCGGAGAGGGCGCCGGGCGCCGGACTCTTCTATTCCGATGAGGCGACCGGCCAACAGTCAGACAAGAAGAGCCAGAGAAGGGCAACGCATCGTGCCGGCGCCGAAGCTGGCCGCCGTTCGTCAGCCGCGGCTCTGTTTGTTTCGAAGGGGGGAAATTTCCCAAGAACCTTTTCTGGCTTTTAGGCTGGTCAAAAAGCCGTCCGTCGGGGGCACTGCGGCTCATTCGCCGACGGTCCGGCAAAGAGGCTTGAATCCGTTGGAAGCTGGGGTATACTAGGGCCATGCCGTTCAACCTTCCGCTCAAGGACATGACCCTCCAGGAGAAGCTGGCTGCGATGGAGTCGCTGTGGGAGGATCTCGCCCGGACGCCGGAAGCCATCGAGTCCCCTGCCTGGCACAAGGAGGTTCTGGAGGAACGTCTCCGGTTGCTTGCCGAGGGTAAAACGCAATTGATTGATTGGGAGACGGCCAAAGAGGCTCTGCGCAAGAAGCTCTCGTGAGAATCCAGGTACTGGAGGAAGCTCTGGTGGATTTAGGCCAGGGCTTTCGTTTTTACGAAAGTCAGGAGGCGGGACTCGGGTCGTATTTTTAAGACGAGTTGTTTGCAGATATCGATTCTCTCCGTCACTCCGCAGGGATTCACCCGCTTACGTTCTCGCATCACCGGGCCCTTTCCAAGCGCTTTCCGTTTGCGATCTATTACAGTGTGAAGGGGGAGTTTGTTCGCGTGCACGCCGTGATGGATTGCCGCAGGAAACCATCGTGGATCAGGAAGCGCTTGAAAGAGAGCAGCTAAGAGTTCACCTCTACGAGGAAGCCAAAGGAGATTCTGTTCTTTGCTGGTGGAAGAAAAAGGGGAGAAGCATGGCCGGAAAAGCCAAGAAGGCAGAACACGCTGGACCCAAGAAGGGCTCTGGCGCTTACTGGGGTCGTAAGGTTGACGCCAAACGTGAGAGCAACCGGGCTCGACGTGAGAATGCAAAGCGAGCTGTTCGTTTTCATTCTGATGTCTGAGAGCTGACCACTCGATCCCTCTATAATCAATCAATAGCGTAAGCCACCGCTAGCAGGGACAGGTCCATGAGCGACGTGTCCCTGCCAAACTCTCTTTTTTAAAGCGCGGCTGGAACGGATGGTCAGTGAGGCGTCCGGCACGGCGGGAACGGGGTGTTCGGAAGCGGAGAGGGTGCCGGGCGCCGGACTCTTCTATTCCGATGAGGCGACCGGCCAACAGTAAGACCAGATGAGCCAGAGAAGGGGCAACGCATCGTGCCGGCGCCGAAGCTGGCCGCCGTTCGTCAGCCGTGCTCCGGTTTTTTCGAGGCGAAGCATCTGGGCAGGCAGGAGCGGCCGGTCCGGCTATATGGATTGAGCTGATAGCTGAAGGCTTCCGAGGCTTAGTCTGCTTCCGGTTCGGAGGAGCCGTGCTTGTGCGTGACCTTGTCCTCGTCGAAGAGTTCTTCCATTTCAGACGCGATCATGTCCCGGTCGTTGGGGACGGACACCAGGGGAATCTCTTTCCGGGATTTGGATTCGGGCTTCGGCGGCTGTTGTGGGGACTTGGATGTATCCATGGGCACAGTATACACCAATCGGGCGGAGCGCGTCGGGTTATTCGAAGGCTTCCAGTGACGACCATTCCGGGAACTTGTGTCCGCAGGCCTTGCAGGTCACGAAATAGATGGCCTCGCGGACCGACATGACGATGCGGAAATCCAGGTCCACGCTCTTGTGCTCGCAGGCGGGGCAGGCGATGTCCTTGAGCCGGTGAGGGACGTCCGGCTGGGTCCGCAGGTAGAACTCCATGTTGGTGTAGACGGGAAAGGTGTACCGGCATTTCAGGCAGGCGCCTTTCCAGTCGCCGTCCGGCTGCATGGTCCGGCGGTCGATCATGAACGTGCTGGTCTTGCAGATGGCGCAGCGGACCGAGCTCAATCGGGATTCGACCTGCTCGACGGTCAGGGATGGCATGGGTTCGGGCTCCTCTCCTGGGTGGACACCGGCCTGTCGGGAGTATACCGGCTCCGTTCCCCCTCCTGCAATGAGGCTTTGACGCTCCAGCCTGGTTTCGGCTATATTTCTACCTATGCATTTCGTGAACGAGCAACTGATGGTCGGCAACGTGGACGACGCGCAGAAGCCGCCGCCTTTCGTCGGGAGCGTGCTGTTCGTGTCGGGGGAACATGCCATTGCGCCGCCGAAGGGCGTGGCCTACCACTATATCCCGCTGAAGGAGTACGGCGAAGCCGACCCGAAGGACGTGAAGGCCGCCGTGGATTGGCTGGCGCAACAGCCGCCGACCAACAGGCTGATGGTCTGTTGCCGGGCCGGCATGGGACGCTCGGTCTCGATGGTGATCGCCTACCTGGTCTGCGTGAAGGGGATGAGTTACGCCGATGCCGAAAAGCTCTTGCGAGCGCGGCGACCCGGCGCCACGCCGATTCCCCATCTGCAGGAGACGATCGAGCAGGTCAAACGGATGCGGCAGGCCGGCTCTGCGTCGAACCCCAATGTCTCGTCCCGCCAGTTCTAGCCGGCCGGCCCGCGCGCCGGGCCGCTCTTCCCGCTCAGGACTGCCGTTGCTCCAGCAACAGATTGCCCGCTGCACCGCGTGCGACTCCATGGAGCCCTGGCGTCGGTTCGACTCTGACGCCTCCGGCACGGCGGCTACCGGCTACCTGCTGGTCGGGGAGGCCCCCGGCTATCGAAGTTGGGCGAACAAGCGGCGGTTCACCGGGCCGGCCGGACAGTTGATCCGGCGCGCGCTGGCCCGGCTCGCCCATCCTCGGTACCGGGACCTGGAAGACTTGTTCTTCATGACCGATGTCGTGAAGTGTCACCCCCGGTCCTCGCGCAATCCCCTGGCCAACCGGTCTCCGCGCCGGGCGGAGATCAAGACCTGCGCCTCGTTTCTCGAAGCGGAACTGCGCCTCCTGACTCCCTCGGTCGTCGTGACGTTCGGCAAGCTGGCCGCCGGATCGGTCGCGCAGGCGGTCTCGTCTATGGCCGTCGGGACCGGGCTTGTCTGCCGGATCGTCTCCTTCCCGCACCCCTCGCCCCGCAATCAGCGGACGATTCTGCGGACCTATCCCTCGATGGACGCCTTCGAGCGGGCCGTGACGCGGACCTTTCGTACGCTCATCGCCGCGATCGAGAAAGGCCGGCGCGATGCCTGAGTTGCCCGAAGCGGAAGTGGTCGCCCGCCGGCTTCGCGAGCGGATCGTCGGCGCGCGCATCCGCGATTGCTGGGTCGGCCGCCGCGACATCGTTCGCGAAGGCTACTCGACCTTGTCCTGGTATCGGGGCGCCTGCATCGCGGCGGTCGAACGGAAGGGCAAGAGCGTGGTGCTGACCTGCACCAGGGAGGGGGAGACCCGCTATCTCGTGGCGGAGCTCGGCATGACGGGGCTCCTGCTGTTCCGCCTCCATGCCCCGACGTTCGCGAAGCATGTCCACGTGAGGGTGATGTTGGAAGGGGGGAAGGAACCGGAGCTGCTCTACTGGAACCCGCGCCGCTTCGGCAGGATGTCGCTCCTGGATCGAGCCGGGCTGGACCGATACGTCGCCAGGCGGTTCGGGTGCGATCCCTTGACGGTCTCCTGGGAGGAGTTTCGTAATCTCCTTCAGACCCGCCGCGGCCGACTCAAAGCTTTGCTGATGCACCAACAAGTGATCGCGGGTATCGGGAATATCTATGCGAACGAGATTCTCTATCGAGCCAGATTGCATCCGGCTAAGCAGGCCAATCGCCTGAGCGAGCCGTCGCGGCGGCGCTTGTATGACGTGATGCGGCAGGTTTTAGCCGAAGCGATCGAGGCCGGTGGTTCCAGTGTCCGGGATTTTTTTGCGCCGGACGGGAGTGAGGGTCGGTACAAGAAGCAACACTTGGTCTATGGGAAGGAAGGCCAGCCTTGTCCTTCCGGCTGCGGCAAGACCATCAGGCGCATGGTGGAAACTAGCCAGCGCAGCTCCTTCTATTGTCCCGGCTGTCAGAAAAAAGGGGCAGCATGAAACGGTTTTCTGCTGGGCTTCTGGTCGGAACCGTCGGCCTGGCGTTGCTGGTTACACTGATCGGGCAGATCCCGACCACCGGCTTGGAGGGGGTGGACGATCGGATGATCGTCCATCGGATGCCCCTCTGGGAGAAGGCGGCCAAGTTTTACCTCCGGCACCGGCAGTTCCAACGTTGGGCGGAGGAAGCGGCAGGCGGCGAAACCGATCCGCAACGGCGTGTTCTCCGGCTGATGGAGTGGACCAGGAGCCAGGTCAAGCCGATCCCATCGGGGCTGCCGCTGGTGGACGACCACATTTCGCACATTGTGCTGCGCCACTACGGCAACGACGGCCAATTATCCGAAGTCTTCACGGCCCTGACCACGTATACGGGGAACGAGGGACGCTGGGAAGCCTACTCGCCTCCCGGCGCGTCGGCCAGGGCGGCTCTCTGTTTCATCGAGTCGGAGGGCAAATGGTGGGTCTTTGATGTCTGGAACGACGGTTGGTTCGAAACTCCGTCCGGACAGATCGCGACGATCGAGGATTTCAAGCATCCGGAACAGTTACGACGGCGCGGGCAGGCGCCGGAACTGCTCGGCGGGCTTCCGTATATCAACTACTTCCAGGATGTCGAGGGGGTCTTCGTGCGCAGCTTTTCCCGGGCCAGTGGGCAGATGCCCTGGCACCGGTTGTTGATGGTGATAGGGTTGGAGCCGGAAGACGGACCGGGCGCTTATCCACGTCCCCGCAACCCTTGACACCATCGGCTGATTTTCCCTATAGTTATCCTTCCTTTCCAGGCTGTGGAACTGGGCCAATCCCCTCGTGACCAGCCGGCATAGGGCCATTGTCCTGAAAAAATGGGCCTTTTGGTTGATTGCCAGGAGACTGGAATCTCACTTAGAATCCAGCGCTTCCAGCAAGAATCATTTGCTGCCTTGACGCGGCGCCTCGATCATTTATTTGTAAGGAGAGGATACCCCATGGCGAAGGTGCTTGAAGGGCCCGGGATGGGCCTGATGAAGAAGTGGGGCATTACCGTTCCCAACTATGTGGTGGTGACATCGGTCGAGCAGTTCAACGAGTTGGCCAAGGTCAACGACTGGATTCAACAAGGCAAATTGGTGGCCAAGGCCCACGAGGCGCTCGGCTCCCGCTTCAAGCTCGGCCTGGTCAAGGTCGGCCTGGACCGGAAAGGCGCGGAGGCGGCGGTCAAGGAGATGCTGGGGAAGCAGGTGGGCAGCATTACCGTGGCCCAAGTGATCGTCTCGGAGATGATCCCGCACAAAGAGGAATATTACGCCTCCGTCAAATCCACCAGGGCCGGCTCCGAAATCCTCCTGGCCAATTGCGGCGGCATCGAAGTGGAGTCCAACTGGGATCGGGTCAAGAAGCTGGCGGTGGAAGTGGGCGAGAAGCCGGCCTCGGCCGATCTGGACAAGCTGGCCAAGGAGGCGGGATTCACCGGTCCGGTGGCCAAGAAGATGGCCGAATTCGCCAACAAGCTCTTTACCTGCTTCGACAACGAAGATGCGCAATATTTGGAAGTGAATCCGGTGGTCGTCCGCGAGAGCGACGGGGAGTTGATCGCGCTGGACGCGGTGACGCTCCTCGACGGGGACGCCAAGTTCCGCCATCCGGATTGGAATTTCCAGTTTGCCGCCGAATTCGGACGGGCCTACACCAAGGACGAGGTTGAGGTGATGGCGGTGGACTCCAAGATCAAGGGGTCCGTCAAGTTCATCCAGATTCCCGGCGGCAACATCGCCATGCTGCCGGCCGGCGGCGGCGCGAGCGTCTACTATTCGGATGCGGTCGTGGCCCGCGGCGGCAAGCTGGCCAACTATGCGGAATATTCCGGCGACCCGCCGGACTGGGCCGTGGAAGTCCTCACCGAGAAAGTCGCGTCCCTGCCCGATATCAAGCACATCATCGTCGGCGGCGCGATCGCCAACTTTACCGACGTGAAAAAGACCTTCGGCGGCATCATCGCCGGGTTCCGCAAGGCCAAGTCGGAGGGCAAGCTCAAGGGTGTGAAAATTTGGGTGCGCCGGGGTGGGCCCAACGAGAAGGAAGGCCTGGAACTCATGCGGAAGCTGAAGGACGAAGGCTTCGACATCAACGTCTTCGACCGCAACACGCCGCTCACCGACATCGTGGATATGGCGCTGCAGAACAAATAACGCTGAACGCAGAACGATGAGTGATGAACGATGAACGAACGCGCTCTTCTTCGGAACATTCAGCATTCATCACGCATCATTCATCATTGAGGGACTGACAATGAGCATTCTGGCGAACAAGGACACGCGAGTCGTCATCCAGGGCGGAGTTGCGGGGGTGAACGCCGCGCGTCGCATGGCCGAGTTTTGTTATCTCAACAAGAAGTCGCTGTACGTCGAGGCCTTCGTCTATCCGCCGGACGCGGGCAAGACCAACGAAGTGCCCTACGGCAGCGGCCTGCTGGCCATTCCCGTGTACAAGGCCGTGGCCGAGGCGACCAAGAACCATCCGAGCATCAACACCAGCCTCGTCTACATCGGCGCCGACCGGGCCTGCGCCGGCACGATGGAGGCGCTGAACGATCCCCACATCAAGCTCGTCTCCATGATCACCGAGGGCGTGCCGGAGAAGGATGCGAAGCTGCTGGCCCGCCAGGCCACCAAGCTGGGCAAGGTGTTCAACGGCCCCTCGTCCATCGGGATCATCTCGGCCGGCTCCTGCCGCCTGGGCGTGATCGGCGGCGCCTACGACAACCTGGTCGCCTGCAAACTGTACCGGGAAGGCTCCTTCGGGGTCATCACCAAGTCCGGCGGCCTCTCCAACGAGATCATCTGGATCTGCTCCCAGTTCGCGGACGGCATCACCACGGCGATCGGCATCGGCGGCGACGCCTATCCCGGCACGGACTACGTCAGCTACCTGGAGATGTTCGAGAACGATCCCAAGACCAAGGCCGTGGTCATCGTGGGCGAGATGGGCGGCGATCTGGAGGAGCGGGCGGCCGAGTGGTACGGGGCCAAGAAGCGGCGGATCAAGCTGCTGGCCGTCGTCTCCGGTTTCTGCCAGGAGAGTCTCCCCAAGGGGATGAAGTTCGGCCATGCCGGCGCCAAAGAGGGGATGAAGGGCGAAGGCTCGGCCCGGTCCAAGTCGGACGCGCTCAAGAAGGCCGGCGCCATCGTGCCGCCCACCTTCGGCGCCCTGGGTCCGGCCATCAAGGAGACCTACGAAGAGTTCGTGAAGAGCGGCCAGATCGTGCCGGTGGCCGACGTACCGGCCTCCGACGTGCCGCGGCTCCCGAAGACCGTCGAGCAGGCGATGAAGGACAACGAAGTCACCGTCGTGCCCCTGATCCGCACCACGATCAGCGACGACCGGGGCGACGAACCCTGCTACGACGGCTATCCCGCCTCCGAACTGATCAACAAGGGCTACGAAATTCCCCATATCATCGGGTTGCTCTGGGACAAGCGGCTGATCTCCAAACAGGAAGCCGAGATCGTCAAGCGCATCCTCATGCTTTCGGCCGACCACGGTCCCTGTGTGAGCGGCGCCTATGCGACGATCCTCGCGGCCTGCGCCGGTATCGGCCTGTCCCAGGCGGTGGCGGCCGGCATGATCATGATCGGCCCCCGGTTCGGCGGCGCGGTCACCGACGCGGGGCGCTGGTTCAAGTATGCGGTGGACAACAAGATGACCGTGGACGAGTTCCTCGCCTACATGAAGAAGAACGTCGGGCCGGTCCCCGGCATCGGCCACCGGGTCAAGAGCCTCCGCAACCCGGACAAGCGGGTCAAGGAGCTGGTCGGCTACGTGAAGAGCCTGAACATCAAGACGCCCTGTCTGGACTTCGCCCTGCAGGTGGAGCAGGTCACGGCGGCGAAGAAGGACAATCTGATTCTGAACGTGGACGGGACCATGGCCGCCGTGCTGGTGGACATCGGCTTCCCGGTGGACAGTTTGAACGGCTTCTTCATCCTGGCCAGGACGATCGGCTTGATCGGCCATTGGGTGGACCAGAAGCGCCAGGACAGCCGCCTGATCCGCCTCTTCGATTACCTGGTGAATTACGCGGCGCCCAAACGGCGAGAAGTGCCGCCACTGAAATAGTCGCGGAAGGTCCCGCCGCTGAAATAGGCGCGGGCAGTTCCGCCATGAAAGTCGTTGTCGGTGTTCAGTCGTCAACGCTCGGTTCAAGCTGATCGCTGAAAACTGATAACGCTTTGAGGGAGAACGCTATGTCGGTCGAGATGGTCAGAACTCTGTACGCCAAGATGCCCGGGATCGTGGACAAGGCCCGCAAGAAATTCGGCCGTCCCCTGACCCTGGCCGAGAAGATATTGGTTTCGCACGCGGACAACTTCGACACCCAGGTCTGGGACCGGGGCAAGGCCATGCTGTCGCTCCGGCCGGACCGGGTGGCCATGCAGGACGCGACGGCGCAGATGGCCATGCTGCAGTTCATGCAGGCCAACAAGAAGAAGGCCGCCGTGCCCAGCACGATCCACTGCGACCACCTGATCCGCGCCGAGATGGGTTCCGAGAAGGACCTGCTCCGCGCCATGGACGAGAACAAGGAGGTCTATAACTTCCTGGCCTCCGCCGCGAAGAAGTACGGCATCGGGTTCTGGAAGCCCGGCGCCGGCATCATTCACCAGGTGGTGCTGGAGAACTACGCCTTCCCGGGCGGCCTCATCATCGGGACCGACTCGCACACGCCGAACGGCGGCGGCCTCGGCATGCTGGCGATCGGCGTCGGCGGCGCGGACGCGGGCGAAGTGATGGCGGGCTTGCCCTGGGAAGTGTTGCATCCGAAGCTGATCGGCGTGAAGTTGACCGGCAAGCTCAGCGGCTGGGCCTCGCCGAAGGACGTCATCCTGTACCTCTGCGGCCTGCTCACCGTGAAGGGCGGGACGAACAAGATCGTCGAATACTTCGGCCCCGGCGCGGAGACCATCAGCGCCACCGGCAAGGGCACGATCACGAACATGGGCGCCGAACTGGGTGCGACGACCTCCGTGTTCCAGTTCGACCAGAAGATGGTGGCGTATCTCAAGATCACCGACCGGGACGACATCGCCACGCTGGCCGAAGCCAACAAGGCCCTGCTGACGGCGGACCCCGAAGTCCTGCAGTCGCCGGAGAAGTACTACGACCAGGTCGTCGAAGTGGACCTTTCCAAGCTGGAACCGCACGTCGTCGGGCCGCACACGCCGGATCTGGCCCGGCCCATCTCCAAGATGGCGGCCGAAGCCAAAGAAAAAGGCTACCCGGTCGAGCTCAAGGCGGCGCTCATCGGGAGCTGCACCAATTCGTCCTACGAAGACATCAGCCGGTCGGCGCACATTGCGCGCCAGGGATTGAAGGCCGGGCTCAAGGCCAAGGCGGCGTTTCTCGTCAGCCCCGGCTCGGAGCGGATCTACCACACGATGAAGCGGGACGGGTTCATGGCCGATTTCGAGAAAATGGGCGCCACGGTCCTGTCCAACTCCTGCGGCCCCTGCATCGGCCAGTGGAAGCGGGCCGACGGGGTCAAGGGGAAGGCGGATTCGATCGTCAGCTCGTTCAACCGGAACTTCCCGGGCCGCAACGACGGGATCAGCGAGACCCTCTCGTTCCTGGCCAGCCCGGAGGTCGTGACCGCCTATGCCTTCACCGGCGACTTGACCTTCGATCCGGTGAACCAGAAGCTCAAGGGCGCGGACGGCAAGGAATTCAAGTTCGAGCCGCCGCAGGGCGAAGAGCTGCCGGCCAAGGGATTTGCCAAGGGCGAAGAGGGCCTGGTGCCTCCCGCCGAGAACGGCGAGGGCCTCACCGTGGACGTTCCGCCGACCAGCGAACGGCTGCAACTGCTCCAGCCCTTCCCGCGCTGGGACGGGAAGGATTTCGAGAAGCTCCCGCTTCTGCTCAAGACCAAGGGCAAGACCACGACCGACCATATTTCCCCGGCCGGTCCCTGGCTCAAGTTCCGCGGCCATCTGGACAAGATCAGCGACAACATGTTCCTGGGCGCGACCAACGCCTTCTCCGCCGAGCCGGGCAAGGGTACCGACGTGCTGACGGGCGAATCGGGCCTGACCATCGCCCAGATCGCCCGCCGCTACAAGGCCAAGGGCATCGGCTCCGTCGTGGTGGGCGACGAAAACTACGGGGAGGGGAGCAGCCGCGAACATGCGGCCATGTCGCCCCGCTTCCTGAACGTGAAGGTGGTGCTGGTCAAGAGCTTCGCGCGCATCCACGAAACCAATCTGAAGAAACAAGGGATCTTGGCGTTGACCTTCTCTGACCCGAAGGACTACGAGAAGATCGAGCAGCAAGACCGCATCAGTGTGACGGGGCTGGCAAATCTGGCTCCGGGCAAGCCGGTGGAGGTGACAATCCATAAAGCGGATGGCCACGCGCTCACCATCCGGGCGAACCACAGCATGACGGAGCCGCAGCTTGCGTGGTTCAAGGCTGGTTCGGCGTTGAATGCGCTGAACTAACAAGAGATTGAAAGAGGAGCGACCATGACGACAAAAGCATCCAAGATCATTTATACAAAAACCGATGAAGCCCCCATGCTGGCGACCTATTCGTTTCTGCCGATCATCAACGCCTTCAGCAAGGCGGCCGGGGTGTCCGTCGAATTGCGGGATATTTCGCTGGCGGGGCGCATTCTCGCCGTGTTCCCCGAATACCTGACGCCCGAGCAGAAGCAGCCGGACGCCCTGTCCGAATTGGGCGAGCTGGCCAAGACGCCGGAAGCCAATATCATCAAGCTGCCCAACATCAGCGCCTCGCTTCCCCAGTTGCAAGCGGCCATCAAGGAATTGCAGAGCCAGGGCTACAAGCTGCCCGAGTACCCGGAAAATCCGAAAGACGACAAAGAGAAGGACATCAAGGCCCGCTACGACAAGGTCAAAGGCAGCGCCGTCAACCCGGTTTTGCGCGAAGGCAACTCCGATCGCCGCGCGCCGCTCTCCGTGAAGGCCCATACCAGGAAGCACCCCCATAAGATGGGCGCCTGGAGTCCGGACTCCAAGACGCACGTCGCCCATATGAAGGGCGGGGATTTCCGGTCCAACGAAAAGTCGATGACGACGACCGCGGCGACCGACGCGCGGATCGAGTTCGTCGGCCAGGACGGCAAGACCGCCGTGCTCAAGCCGAAAGTGGCGCTGCAGGCCGGGGAAGTCATCGATGCCACCTTCATGAGCCAGCGCGCACTGCGCCAGTTCCTCGAGGAGCAGATCGAAGACGCCAAGAAGCAAGGCGTCTTGTTCTCGCTGCATATGAAAGCCACCATGATGAAGGTCTCGGATCCCAAGATCTTCGGTCATGCCGTCACGGTCTATTACAAGGACGTGTTCGAGAAGCACGGCGAGACGCTCAAAAAGCTGGGCGTCGATCCCGACAACGGCCTCGGCGACCTCTACGCGAAGATCAAGGCCTTGCCGGACGACCAGCGCAAGGCGATCGAAGCCGATATCCAAGAGGTCTACAAGAAGCGGCCTCCGATGGCGATGGTGAATTCCGACAAGGGCATCACCAACCTGCATGTGCCCAGCGACATCATCATCGACGCCTCCATGCCGCCGGTCATCCGCGATTCCGGCAAGATGTGGGGCCCGGACGGCAAGCCGGCGGACACCAAGTGCGTGATCCCGGACGCCAGCTACGCCCCGGTCTATCGCGAGGTCGTCGAGTTCTGTAAAAAGCACGGCGCCCTCGATCCGAAGACGATGGGCAGCGTGCCCAACGTCGGCCTCATGGCGCAGGCGGCGGAGGAGTACGGATCGCACGACAAGACCTTCAAGGCTCCCGGCAACGGCACGATCCGTGTGGTGGACGCCTCGGGCAAGACGCTCCTGGAGCACCAGGTCGAAGAAGGAGATATCTGGCGCATGTGCCAGGTCAAGGACGCGCCGATTCGGGACTGGGTCAAGCTGGCGGTGAATCGCGCGAAGGCCACCGGCGCTCCGGCGATTTTCTGGCTGGACAAGACCAGAGCGCACGATGCGCAATTGCTCGCGAAGGTCGAACGCTACCTGAAGGATCACGACACGCAGGGCCTCGATATCCGGATCATGACTCCGGCCGAGGCGACGCGGTTCTCGTTGGAGCGGATCAAGGAAGGCAAGGACACGATCTCCGTGACGGGGAACGTGTTGCGCGATTATCTGACGGACCTGTTCCCGATCCTCGAAATCGGGACCAGCGCCAAGATGCTCTCCATCGTTCCGTTGCTGAACGGCGGCGGCCTGTTCGAGACCGGCGCCGGAGGTTCCGCGCCCAAGCACGTGCAGCAGTTCCAGGAGGAAGGCTATCTCCGCTGGGATTCGCTGGGCGAGTTCCTGGCGCTGGCCGCGTCGCTGGAGCATCTGGCCAAGGTCGCGAACAATCAAGCGGCCAAAATTTTGGCCGACACGCTCGACCAAGCCAATGCCAAGTTCCTGGAGAGCAACAAGTCGCCGGCCCGCAAAGTCGGCGAGATCGACAATCGCGGAAGCCATTTCTACCTCGCGTTGTATTGGGCGCAGGCCCTGGCCCAGCAGACGCAAGACAAAACCCTGGCGGCGCGCTTTGCCAAGATCGCCAAGGACATGGCGGACAATGAAGCCAAGATCTCGGCCGAATTACTCGGCGCCCAGGGCAAGCCGGTCGATATCGGTGGGTACTATCACCCCGATGACGCGAAGGCGTCCAAAGCGATGCGCCCAAGCCAGACCTTGAACGCGATCGTGGACTCGATTGTATAATGAGCCTGGAAGCGATCAGCATGATGAGAAGGCTTCCCATTCAAACTGAAAGCCGACGGTCCGTGCTGAAAGCCTGATGGACATGGCCGATCGAAACATCAGTACCAAAGACGTCATCGACCAGGAAGAGGTCCTCCACCCGCGCATGGTGACGGTGGAGATCGCCGGCAAGAAGCACCAGGTGCCGGAGGGGATCGCCATGCTGAAGGCCCTCTGGTACACCGGGCAGGAAGTGATCCGGGGCGTCGGCTGTCTGGGCGGCTTCTGCGGGGCCTGCGCGACCTACTACCGGACCAAGGACGATCCCAAGGTGAAGACTTGCTTGGCCTGCCAGACCGCAGTCCACGATGGGATGTCTTTTTCGATGATGCCTCCGTTTCCGGCGCGGAAGGCCACCTACGATCTGGCCACCCTGGCCGACCCCAAACAGGATCTGTTCAATCTCTATCCGGAAGCCCCGCTCTGCCGGAACTGCAACGCCTGCACCGAAGCCTGCCCGCAGAAGATCGACGTGCGGGAAGGGGTGTGGCGGGCGGTGTTCGGCGACTTCAAGGCCGTCTCGGAGATGTTCATGGACTGCGTGATGTGCGGCATGTGCGCGCCGGTCTGCATCGCCGACATTGCGCCCAGCCTGGTGGCGGTCTATGTCAGCCGGGCCCAGGGCGTCCATTTCACCGAGAAGCCCGTGCGGCTGGCCCAACGGATCAAGGAGATCGAAGACGGCCGGTTCAACGACGAATGGGCCCGTGTCCTCAAGATGAACGAGCAGGAGCTCACCAAGGCGTGCGCGGAGTTGAAGTGAAGCCCATCGTCAGTTCTCAGTTGTCAGGCCTCAGGAAGAACTGATCACCGAAAACCGATCACCGAGAACAACCTCATCCATGGACATTCACGTCTTACAACAAATCGTCCACGAGACCCGCGATGCCCGGCGGAAGCAGACCATGCCCAAGCTGTCCGAGGCGGAGCGGGATGCGCTGATCGAAAAGTACCACCCGGACTTCCGCGAAAGCGCCTACCGCACGATCAAGTTCGGGCCGAACGAGGGCGAGAAGACCGTCCGGGAATTGGCGGCGCTGCTCGAGGGCGACAGCCCGGTTCCGGCCGATCTGGAGCTGACGCCCACCCACACCTGCGACGTGCTTGTGGTGGGGGGCGGCGGGGCCGGGTGCGCGGCCGCGCTGCACGCCCATGCGCAGGGGGCCAAGGTTCTCTTCGCCACCAAGCTCCGGTTGGGCGACTCCAACACCGTGATGGCCCAGGGCGGCATTCAGATTTCCGTCACCGCCGAAGATTCGCCGGTCACGCACTTCCTGGACACCCTCAAGGGCGGACACATGAAGAACGACCATGCCCTGCTGAAAGTCATGGTCGAGGAAGGCC
Organism: Nitrospirota bacterium; assembly: GCA_028876065.1. GTDB lineage: Bacteria > Nitrospirota > Nitrospiria > Nitrospirales > Nitrospiraceae > SYGV01. Next base: position 27,272 of record JAGWTI010000019.1, on the reverse strand, counting down.
CGTCCGTCGCGCAATGGCTGCTCGATCTCGGCGTGCTGTTCGACCGGGACGCAGACGGCAACCTGCACGTGAAGAAGGGCGGAGGCAGCTCCAAGCCGAGACTCCTGACGTGCTCGGATTACACCGGGCTCGAGATCATGCGGGTGTTGAAGGATGAGGTCCTCAACCAGAAGATCCAGATGCTGGAGTTTGCCGCCGCGGTCGAGCTTCTGAGCGACGGGAACGGCCGCTGCACCGGCGCCGTGCTCCGGGACCTCGACAACAAACGCTTCATCGTCGTCGCGGCCAAGACCGTCGTCCTGGCGACCGGCGGGATCGGACGACTGCACATTCAAGGGTTCCCGACGAGCAACCATTACGGGGCGACCGGCGACGGCCTCACGATGGCCTATCGGATGGGCGCCAAGCTCATGCACATCGACACCTTCCAGTACCATCCCTCCGGCGCCGTCTATCCGGAGCAGTTGGTCGGGGCGCTGGTGACCGAGGGCATCCGTTCCGAGGGCGGCCATCTCGTCAATGCCAAGGGCGAGCGCTTCGTGAACGAACTGGACACCCGCGACGTCGTGTCGTCTTCGATCATCCGCGAATGCGAAGAGGGCCGGGGCATTCGGACCATGGCCGGGCGTGTGGGCGTCTGGCTCGATACGCCGCTGCTGGACGCGGAGCAGGGGCCGGGGACGATCGAGAAGCATTTCCCGGCGATGGTGATGCAGTACGACCGGTTCGGGGTGGATATCTCGAAAGACCCGGTGCTGATCTATCCCACTCTGCACTACCAGAACGGCGGCGTGCAGATCGACACCAACGGAGAGTCCGGAGTCGCCAACTTGTTCGTCGCGGGCGAAGCCTCGGGCGGCCTGCACGGACGCAACCGGCTGATGGGCAACTCGCTGCTGGATCTGATGGTCTATGGGAAACGGTCCGGCCTCACCGCCGCGGCCAGGGCGAAGGCCGAGCCCCAGGGCAAGCTGACGTTGGAGCATCTGAAGCGGTTCCGGACCGAAGCGCGCAAGCACCATGCCGCCGATGTCGTCTCGCCGATGTTGTTCCCCGCCTACGCGAAGAAAGAATAAGAGCATATAGCTGATGGCTTATGGCAGGAAGCGGAATGAATCCGGCCATAGGCCATACGCCATATGCCATAAGCTCTTGTAAGGAGTGCCATGAACATCCATGAATTCCAGGCCAAGGCGTTGTTTGCGCAGTTCGGCGTGCCGGTGCCGCGGGGGAAGGAAATCAAGAACCCCAAGGCGGCGGCCAAGTGGGCGGCTCAGCTGAACAGCCCGGTCTACGTCGTCAAGGCGCAGATCCATGCAGGCGGGCGAGGCAAGGCCGGCGGCGTCAAGATCACCAAGAACCAGACGGAGGTGCCGGGATTGGCGCAGGAGCTGATCGGCAAAAAGCTGGTCACGCACCAGACCGGCCCCAAGGGCCGCAAGGTGCGGCGTCTGTTGATCGAGGAGGGGGCGGGCATCGCCAAGGAACTGTATCTGAGCCTGCTCGTGGATCGCGACTCCGGCTGGCCCGTGTTCATCGCCAGCACCGAGGGAGGCATGGAGATCGAGGAAGTGGCCGCCAAGACCCCGGAGAAGATCGTCAAGGAACCGATCGACCCGGCCGTGGGGTTCCAGGGCTACAACGGGCGGAACCTCGCCTTCGGCATCGGGTTGAACACCATCGAGCCGACGGTGTTGAACCCCTTCGTCCAGATGCTCGGGAACCTCTACCGGCTGTTCATGGAGAAGAATGCGGCCCTAGTCGAGATCAACCCGCTGGTCATCACCACGGACAAGAAGCTCATCGCCTTGGACGGCAAGGTGTCGTTCGACGACAACGGCCTGTTCAAGCATGCGGACGTGCAGGCGATGCGCGACCTGCATGAAGAGGAGCCGCTGGAGATCGAGGCGACGGCCAACAACCTGAACTACGTGAAGCTGGACGGCAATATCGGCTGTATGGTGAACGGAGCCGGGCTCGCCATGGCTACGATGGACGTGATCAAGTTGGCGGGCAGCGAGCCGGCCAACTTCCTGGACGTGGGCGGGGGCGCGACCAAGGAGACCGTGGCGGCCGGATTCCGCATCCTGCTCAAGGACAAGAACGTCAAAGGCATCTTCATCAACATCTTCGGCGGCATCGTCCGCTGCGAACGGATCGCCCACGGCGTCATCGAGGCGGCGAAGGAAGTGCAGATCGCCGTGCCGCTGGTCGTTCGGCTTCAGGGGACCAACGCGGAGGAGGGCCGCAAGCTGCTCAAGGAGTCGGGGCTGACGATCGAGGTGGCCAACGACCTGTGGGAAGCGGCGCAAAAGATCGTGGCGATGACGGGCAAGGCGCGGAAGAAACGGGCGGCCGGGGAGGCGGGGCACTGACATGAGCATTCTCGTCAATGGCAATACGCGCGTCGTCGTGCAGGGGATCACCGGGAAGGAAGGGTCCTTCCACGCGACCCAGTGCAAGGCTTACGGGACCAAGGTGGTGGCGGGCGTCACGCCGGGGAAGGCCGGGCAGGAAGTCGAAGGCATCCCGGTGTTCAACACGGTGCGGGACGCGGTCAAGAAGACCGACTGCGACACCTCGCTGATTTTCGTGCCGCCGCCCTTCGCCGCCGACGCCATTCTGGAGGCGGCCGACGCGGGCATCAAGCTCATCATCTGCATCACCGAGGGAATCCCGGTGAACGACATGGTGAAGGCCAAGCGGGCGCTGCGCGGCCGGGACACCAGGCTGATCGGGCCCAACTGCCCGGGTGTCATCACCGCGGACGAATGCAAGATCGGCATCATGCCCGGGTTCATCCATAAGAAGGGCCGTGTCGGCGTTGTGTCCCGCAGCGGCACCCTGACCTATGAAGCGGTCAACCAGCTCACCAACCTGGGGTTGGGCGAAACCACCTGCGTCGGCATCGGCGGCGATCCGGTCAACGGCACCGGCTTCGTGGACGTGCTGCCCCTGTTCGAGAGCGACCCGGAGACCGAGGCCATCGTGATGATCGGCGAGATCGGCGGGGACGCGGAGGAGAAGGCCGCGGCCCTGATCAAGCAAAAAATCCGGAAGCCGGTCATCGGCTTCATCGCGGGCATCACCGCGCCTCCCGGCCGTCGCATGGGCCACGCCGGCGCCATCATCACCGGCGGGAAGGGCACGGCGGCCGAGAAAATGAAGGAACTGGAGGCGGCCGGCGTCCGGGTCGTCAAGAACCCCGCCGAGATCGGCGCGGCGGTGCAGGCGGCCCTGGGCCGGTAACAAGACCGGAACGGAAGCGCTCGGGGGCGTTGGGAACAATCCCAACGCCCCCGTTGTTTCTGGCCATGCAGCGGAGAGTTGAGCTTTTCCCTCGGCTGGGCCATGCCGACGTACCACGAGTAACCCCGCGATCGCCCGAATGCCTGTAGTTTGTGTCGAGGTATTTGCTTCCATCCTCCTTCAGGACCGTGGTACACTTTCGTTACCCATAAGAAACTTCCCTCCACTATCTGCTTTTCCGGGCCGACGCAGATAGGACCTTGTGGTCTTTTCTTCCTGGGCCCGTCGACATCTTTCTCACTCGTGTCGGTACAAGAGCCATTACTCGAGCTTCCCAACCAGTCCCCCTCTCTCTGCCCGGGAACGGGCAGCCTGATTTTCGACGCCTGGGCGCCAGCCCGGAAAGGATATCCCTATGTTGGTATTCCTGATCCACATCCGCGACCCTCAATTCTACGCGTTGCCGGCCAAGACCAGGGCCAAGAACGGACGGATCCGAGTCATGGGCTTTCCTCCCATCGGCATCATGTCGCTGTCCTCGGTGCTCAAGCGAGCGGGCCATGAATGCGTGATGTTCGACCAGGCCAATCCGGAGACGCCGAACGAGGTCATCCTCGAGGCGATCAAGAACCGACAACCGGCCCTCATCGGCCTGAGCTTTCTCAGCACGACCAGCTATCCCTATGCCAAGATCCTCGCGCGGCAGATTCGCGCGGCCAACCAAACAGTAAAGCTCGCTTTCGGCGGCGTCTTCGCCAGCCTCAACGCCTCGCTCGTCAAGCTGCAATGTCCCGAAGTGGACTTCGTGTGCCGCGGCGACGGGGAGCAGCTCATCCTCGACCTCCTCGACCGCTTGGACGACCCGCAGGACGTCGGCGGGCTCACCTGGGCCAGGGACGGCCGGGTCGTCAGCAACGCCAACCGCACGATGGAGCGGAACCTCGACCAATGGCCCTTTCCGGACCGGGAGAGTCTGGAGCTGGACTTCGTCGAGTCCATGCCGCTCGACGTACCGGCGGTGCTGTCCATGGAGCGGTTCACGACCATGCAGACGTCGCGCGGCTGTCCCTGGCCCTGCGTGTTCTGCGACATTCCGATCTTCAACGAGGGCAAGTGGCGCTCCCGGAGCCCGCAGCACGTCACCGAAGAGTTCAAACACCTTCAGGAGCTCGGCTACGGGTCGGTCTATTTCGTGGACGACCATTTCCTCCTCCAGCCCAAACGCATCGAGGCGATCTGCAAAGGCGTCGTGGACAACGACATCACCATCCAATGGGGCTGCGAGGGGCGGGTGGATTCCGTGGCCCAGCACTTGTTTCCGGCCATGGCCAAGGCCCATTGTCGCACGCTCATGTTCGGCGTCGAGAGCGGGAGCCAGAAGATTCTGGATCGGCTGAAAAAAGAACAGACGCTCAAAGAGGTGGAGACCGCGGTGGTGAACGCCAAACAGGCCGGCATCGAGATCGTGCACGGCTTCTTCACGGTCGGCAATCCGGACGAGACCGTCGAAGACATGCGGGCCACCTTCGACCTGGCCTCCAAGCTTCCCTTGGACACCTTCGGGTTCAACCGGCTTTGTGTCTATCGCGGGACGCCCCTCTGGCAGGAGTATGTGAAGCGTAAGCTGGTGAGCGAGCAGACGGATTGGTACAAGTATTTCAAATGTTCGGAGATCGATCCCACCTGCCTGCCCGGTCCGGTGATCAATGAGGTGCGCCAAGCCGGGTTGCGGAAGCTGTTCCTCTACAAACTGCTGCACTATCCGCTGCAAACCTTCCGGTTGCTCCGCCGGTTCCTCCGCTACATGCCGGTGCGGGACGTGGTCTATCTCATCGTCAAGCCGTTCCTCGGGCAGAAGAAGGGGGCGACCAAGGCCGAAACCTTGTCGCGTGCCGTCGAGCATGGCGCCATGAAGGACATGGCGGCCAGTTTCACGCAGCTCACCGACGAGGTGCTGGACAAAGTGCTGCAGGAGTCGAGAGCCGAACGGCTGCGCATTCAGCGGGAGGCGGAAGGCTCGCGGGAACTGCCGATGGCCTCGGCCCGCTAGGGGGCAGAGTCAGACCGAAATCCCCCAGAGCTGCTTGGCCGCCATGCCGATGAGATAGGTGATGCTCACGGCCAGGGTGATGATGACCAGGTTGGTGAGAATACGCCTGGTGATGTCCATGCCGGAGAGGAAGGCCAGGATCAGCGAGACCAGGATGATCGTGGTGCCGGCGGCCAGGGCCGAGACCAAGGCGTTGGCCGCGCCGAACAGGACCGGCAGGACCGGGATCATGGCTCCGGCGAAGTAACTGGCGCCGACCACCAAGGCCGAGCCGAGCGGCCGATCCGGAACGTCCTTGTTCCCGTCCTGTTCGCCAAGGAACTCTTTCTTGGCTTCCTCCGTCGCCTGCACTTCCCGCTCCGAGCTGATGGCCGCGTAGGCCCCGGCGGCCATGGAGAGCGAGCCGGCGACCGCCGTCGTGCTGGCGGCCATCAAGACCAGCACCGGATTGCCGAAGGCCCCGAAAAAGCCGCTGACCGCCCCCAGGATTTCCACCAACCCGTCGTTCAATCCCAAAAAGATGTTCCTGATCCGCTCCGGGTTGATCTTCCGTTCGGTCAGCTGCGTCACGAGCTGATCCTCGTGCTGGAGCTCGTCTTGCAGGATCCCCTCGAGCGCCTTGCCCAGCGGCTGGCCTTTGTAACTTCTCCAGAGGGACAGGTACTTCCGGACCCCGTAGACCTCGATCGCTTCCAGGGCCAAATGGACGCCGGTGTCGCCGAACAGGCGGCAGGCGAGAATGATGAGTTGGAGCTTGAGGCGCCGGCCGGCATCGAGAGTGGCCAGTTGACTGTCGAAGAATTGCTGCCAGAAGGCCAGATGCCCTGCCTCGACCACGATCAGTTCGTCGAGCACCTGCTGCGTATCCGGCTTGGTGACCCCACGCAGCGCCTGGTACAGGGACAGGTCGAACAGCTCGTCCAGGATGAGCGTGCGGGCGAGTCTCTGGTCGTGCGCGTGGGCCATCAAAGGCAAGAGCGTCTATCGGTGCGTCAATTGAACTGGAACATTAGAGACCATCGCGTCCGTTTTTACAAGCAGAACGTCCAGGTATGGCGGTGTTCATCATGGAGCATTGTGAGTACAAAGCGTTGGCTGGCTCCTTCAGCATGCAGACAATCGCCTACACTCAAGAATCACTACTTGATTCAATAAGATTGATCTGTATGGAAAGCCAACCATGTAGGCGAATCCCTGCAATCGATCCGGCCACTACAAAAGAATCTCCTGTCGAAAATATCCGTTAATTCATCGAGATACGTAGGATCTCGAGTATGCGGGCCGGTCGGCACTGTCCTTGCCTAATAGGGAGGTCGGTAAAGGATGGTGACCGACAGGAGTTTCGGCCCTCGCGGGTCATACCCGCCTGCAGGGAAAGAAATTCTGGGGAGGAGCGGACCATGGGGAAAATGCTGCAGATACCAGTCTTCACACAGACGATGATCTGGACGTTGGTCGTGATGACCCTCTTGATAGGGTGGTATCCCTCGGAGGTCAGGGCCATGCTGGCCCCTCCGGTGTCGACGATGCCGGAGCCGGCGCTCGGTTCAAATCGGGCCGCGGATCTCCAGAAGATCCAGCGTGTGCTGGAATCCAAGGTCGTCCAGCAGCGACTCGAAGACTTCGGGCTGACTCCGGACGAAGTCACGGCCCGGCTGACCCGTCTGTCGGATGATCAATTGCATCAAATGGCGACGCAGGTGGATGCGTTGATTCCCGGCGGTGACGCCGGCCTGGGCATCGTGATCGCGCTGCTGGTGATCGCCATCCTGGCTGTGATCCTGGTGTACCTGTTGGGGCACCGCATCGTGGTCACCAAGGAGGGGGAAAGCAAGTAGGGGCTCCAAACAACGAGGAAGGTCCTGACTATGTGCAGCGGAAGATTGACGCGCGTGACCGTCGTGCTTTGTGTGGGTCTGTGGGGGGCGCTGCTGATGAGCTGTGCAGGCCGGCCCGATAGGGTCTCGGCCGACGCCCGATCGGCTGGAAACCGCGAACTCGCGCAGGCGTCTGCCCGGCAGTACCAGGCGCCGCACCACATCCCGGTTCCGTTCTTTCCGGATGACAAGGATCAATGCGGCCCTGCGACCCTCGCAAGCGTCCTGACCTTTTGGGGGGTCCCGACGGACCCGCAAGACCTGAGAAAGGAAGTCTACACGCCCCGCCTTGGAGGGGCTCTGCCGATGGATCTCCTGCTGGCCGCCCAGGCGCGTGGGCTGGATACCGCGATCTACTCCGGCGGTCTTGACGACCTGAAATCCGAACTGGCGGCCGGGCATCCTCTGGTAGCGCTTCTGAACCTCGGCTCCGCGCTCTTTCCGCAAGGCCACTATGTCGTCGTCACGGGGTACGATGATCGGCGTCAAGGGGTGTACGTCCACTCGGGCCCGCTCCGCGACGACTTCGTCCCCTACGAGCGGTTCCTCCGGAGTTGGGAGAAGACCGGCCGGTTGACGCTGCTGGTCTTGCCGGACGAGAACCGCAGGAGGGCCGCCTCATGATCGTCAGGTTATGGTCCGCTAGATGGTCCGTCGCGTGGGTTATGGTGATGACCCTCCTGCTGGGAGGCCTCCAGGCTTGTTCGAGCATCCCTCGGGTCGTCGTGCTCCATGATCCCTTGACTCCCGAGGAGCACGTCACGCTGGGAACTTCGTATGAGGGGCAGGGCTTCAAAGAGATGGCGGCTCGCGAATATCAGGCCGCCCTGCATCAACGGAGCGATTTCGTGCCCGCTCTCATCGGCCTCGGAAATCTCTCGTTCGAGAGCGGGGCGTTCCAGGAGGCGGAGGGCTACTATCGCCGGGCCTTGGACGCCGCCCCCCATCATCCCGGCGCCGGCAACAATCTGGCGATGGTCTACCTGTCGCGAGGAGAACGGCTGGATGAGGCCGAGCGACTGGCCGGAAACGCCCTGGAGCAAGCGGGTCCGTTGCGCCCGTATATCCTGGATACCCTGGCCAGGATCTACACGCGAACCGGACGGTACCAGGAAGCCAAGGCTATCCTGGCAGAAGCCGAGGCCATGGCCCCGTCCGAGAACAAGATCCTCCATGAACGGCTGGCCCAGTCGAAACAAGAGCTGGGCGCCGTCGATTTTCGAACGCCGTAAGGATTGCATGGGCATGGGAGCGCGCCGTGCGCCGCCCGCTCCTGTGTCTCCGGACCCTTCCGAAGTCTGCGCGCGAACGCGTTCCGTCGCGGCGAATCAACCCAATGTCATGGTTCTACCGCTCGGTTCTTCCTGGTTGTCCTATTGGGGGCGGACGGGTATCATGGCGTTCCATGAGCGCACAGTACGATGCCATTGGCGCCCGGTATGCCGGTTGGAAAGAGACTCCGATCCCCACCTACACGGAAGTGCCGACGGTGAAGCGGCTGCTATCCGGAACGATCGAGGGGCGGAGCGTTCTGGACCTAGCCTGCGGAACCGGCTACTACTCCCGCCTCTTCAAACAATGGGGGGCGAGCAAGGTCGTCGGGGTGGACGTGTCGGACACCATGGTGGCTGCGGCCCGCGAAGCGGAAGCCAAAGCTCCCCTGGGCATCGAATATCAGACTACGGACGCAGCCACGCTTCCGGTGCTGGGCTCCTTCGACCTCGCGACCGCGACCTATCTGCTGCATTACGCGGAGACATCGGAGGCCATGGGTCTCATGTGCCGGAATATCGCCGCCAACCTCAAGCCGGGCGGCCTGTTGTTGGCGCTCCTGCCGGAGCCGGATTATGTGATGGGGCAGGGCGAGACGGAACGGTATGGCTTTACCTACCGGCTCGTGGCGGCGGGGCCCGAGTGGCAACTCGTCCATGCGGACGTGCACACGAACCCGCCCTTTTCCATCGAGTATCGGCATTGGGCCAGGGGCGTGTTCGAGAAGGCGTTGCAGGCCGCCCGGTTCACCGATCTCCGGTGGCACCCCTTTGAAGTCTCCCCCGAAGGCCTGGCCAAATTCGGCCCGGGCTACTGGCGCGATCTGATCGAGAACCCGATGAGCACGATCCTCACCGCGCGCCTGCCTGTTTCGTCCGGCCACCGGCCTATCTGAAGGGCTCGCCCCCCGTTCATGCGGATTCCCGACGGTGTCCTTCGTATCGGGCTCAGGCGTCGGGAGGGAAATAGCTGGTGCCATTGTCCAAGGGGAACTATACTCACGGCATCGCCTCGGGCTCCCAATATCCATACTCAGAGCCCTCGTTTCTCACCCTCTAATCTCTAGGAGGTCGCGATGAGTAGAAACATCGTCGTCTCGCTCGCCCTGTATGCCCTCTTCCTCGGCATCACCCCGGTGCCCGCGCTGGCGAACCAGGATCTGGTCGAGACCGGGCGCCTGTTGGCCATCCTGCTGGATGCAGGCCGAGGCACGGTCGGGGCCAACCAGCCGCTCATCAACGATGCAAGCAAGGGGGACAAGGGCTTCACGCCCGAGGTCTTCGAGAAACAGTTGATCGAGAAGTTCAAGGCCCGGTCCGGCGTGGACCTGGCGAACCTGAAGGCGGCCGGCGTGCCGGAGACGGCGAAGGGGTTGCTGCCGGAATTGGTCGCGGCCTCCAAGAAGACCGTCGCGGCCAATCAGGCGAACATCAACCGCTCGGGGGTTGCCTACAAGGGATTTACGCCGGCGCACTTCGGCACCCAGGCGGCCGCCGAGTTCAGCGCCAAGACCGGCATCTATCTCAAACAGACCACGCAGGATTCCCTGCTGCGGAACCCCAAGAACAAGGCCGACGACTTCGAGGCCGGCATGCTCAAGAAATTCGCCGACGCCGCCTATTCCAGGCAGGGCGACAAAATTCTCAACGAAACCGTCGATGGCGGGAAGGCCGTCCGGGTGCTGCTCCCGCTCTACTACGGGACGGGCTGCCTGGGCTGTCACGGGGAGCCCAAGGGGGCGACCGACGTCTCCGGCTACAAGAAGGAAGGGGCCAAGGAAGGCGACTTGGGCGGCGCCGTCAGCGTCAAGCTTCCGGTCAAATAATCGTCCGGCAGATAAGCCGCAGGACGACAAAAGGCCGCCCGCAGGGGCGGCCTTTTTCGTTCTTTCCCTTGCGATGAATCATGGGCGGGCGGCGATGGGAACGGCTTGCGTCCGCACATGCTCCGGCCGGATCCCCACGCCGATCAGCCGGGCGGGAATGCGGCGGAGGAACGGGAACCGGGCGAACAGTGTGAGCGGCAACGAGGGCTTCATGGGACCGGTCCCGCTCAAGACCTTCGAGACGACCTGCTTCTGGACCAGCACCTGCATGCCTTGCACGATCCGCGTCGGGAGCAGCCGCCGTTGCTGTACCAGACGCAAATGCTCCGTCGTCAGCCGTCTTTCGCGCAAGGGGGCGGCCAGCAGATTGGCCGCCGCGACCCCGTCCTGGACGGCCAGGTTCACGCCGACCCCGCCGATCGGCGACATGGCATGGGCCGCGTCGCCGATGCAGAGCAGGCCCGGCTTGTACCAGTGGAGCAGCCGATCCACGCTGACGGTGAGCAGCTTGAGGTCGTCCCAGTTGCGGATCTCGCTCTGACGGTCGGCGGAGAAGGGCGCGAGCTTGGCCACGGCCTCGCGGAAGGCCTCGATCCCACCCTTGCGGCTTTCCTCGGCCGAGCCTTTCATGATGATGTATCCGAACTGCCAGTGCGAACCCCGGTTGATCATGATCAAAATCCGTCCCGCGTCGAAGTGGCCCATGGTTTCCTCGGGGTCGCCGGCCTTCCGAGAGATGCGGAACCAGAGGACGTCCATCGGCGCGCCGAGCTCCTGCACGTGAAAGCCGGCTTTCTCGCGGACGATCGAATGGCGGCCGTCGGCGCCCACGACCAAGTCGGCTCTGATCTCCGTCTCGCCCTCCGGTGTCTTGGCGCGGACCCCGACGACGCGCCCTTCTTCTTCGAGCAAGCCGATCGCCTCGTGCTTCTGCCGCAGGCGGAAAGTGGGATAGCGGGCTCCCTGCGTCGCCAGGAAGTTCAGGAAGTCCCACTGGGGCATGAGCGCGATGAATTTGCATTGGGTCGGCAGGTGGCTGAAGTCGGCCAGAGGAATCGAGCTGTCGCCGACCTGGACCTTGAGCAGGCGCGCTTTTTCGTGCGGCAGCTTCAGGAACTCATCCAAGACACCCAGCTCGTGCATCAGATCGAGCGTGGAGGGGTGGATCGTGTCGCCCCGAAAGTCCCGGAGAAAGTCGGCATGTTTTTCCAAGACCACGACGTCCACCCCGGCTCTGGCCAGGAGCACCCCCAGCATCATCCCGGCCGGCCCTCCGCCGACGACACAGCAGCGCGTCTCGATCGTCTCCATCGTTCGCCTCCCCTGGTCTGCCTGTAGACGGTCCCGAGTCTTCGACCCTCCTTACGCCTGCACCAGCGTGGTCACGTTGCGTCTCGTCCGTTCCCTAAGGGAGCAGTCGCGAAGGGTGTCGGCGAGGTGCTCCAGATTCGGGATGCCGTAGAGCGTCACGGTGGGAAAGTTCGGATCGGACGAACGCAGGTGCAGCAAGCCATGGCCGACCAGCCTCATCCGCAGCGGCTTCCGGACGTCGAAATGATCGATGCGGAACAGCTCGATCGTGTCCTTGGTCTTGGACAGCAGGCCCCGTTCCACACGAATGCGCTGGGTCGTAATCTGATAGGTGGTGGCGCGGCTTTTCAGCCAGTAGGGAAGATAGGCCAGCCCCAGGGTCATCAGGACCAGGAGCCATTGCCCGACCGTGTAGGTCGCCGCGGGATGGCCGGTGAACAGGGGCCGCTCCGTCGCCGCTTCGCGTTCCGCCGCGAAGACCGCCAAGTCGGTGTTGCAGAACCGGCATTTGATGGCGGCGGCCTTGATCGTTTCCGCGCAGACCGGGCAGACCTTGGTGTCGTCGCTCATGCCATCGCCTCACCGTCGGACAGGGGCGTCCGCGGGCTGCGTCAGTCGATGAGATGGGGGGCGGTGGCGCGGATATACGCGACCACGTCCCGAATCTGGGCATCGCTGAGGGTGTCGTCCCAACGGTGCATGTCCGTATACAGTTGCCCCTGCTTGATCGTGATCTCCAACTCGAAGTCGGTTTTTTTTCGGGAACGCTTGTCGAGGAAATTCGCAGGAGGACGCACCAAGCCGGCGGCATTGGGGCCGTGCCCGTCCAGCGCCGCTCCGTGGCAAGGCAGGCAGTTGCGCGCATAGATGGCCTGGCCGTTCGTGGCATTCCCCTTGGACGCCTGCTCACCGGCCCACACGTTCACCGCGAGCAGCGCAGCCAAGCAGCCAACCGCCACCAGTCCTCGCATCGCCGACCTCCATGCAGGTGAATCACCGCGACATCGCGCCGGACAGGCGAACTCCGGCCGGATTATAGCAGAATCGGAGAAAAGGCAAACCGGACGGTGCGGCCACGACGATGCTCGGGACCGCCCGTACGTAGCCCGCGAGGATCGCACGAGGATCAGCCGGTGGCTTCTGCGGTAGCCTGCAGCGCCCACCGTGTTCCGGCCAGCTCGACGGTCAGGCGGCGCCCATCATGTTCGCGTGTGGCTTACCGATGGTGGGGGTCGGCTGCCTGCAGAGGGAACAGGGGCCGGTTTTGTTGACCGTGAGCTTGCCCCAGAGGCCGGCCCTGGCCTCCTGCATGAATTGCGTCACTGCGTCGAACCCTGTGGCCGTCGTGACACCGGCCGTTTGGGCAAGGCATTGCTCGCAGTAGTTCATGCCCCGGTGGTCGTTCAACACGTGGAGCAGCGTCGCAGCGAGGCCCTCCATAGGTTCCTCCCGCACCTCAACACAAAGACCGTCAAGAAAGGGTAGGCGAGCCGGAACGCCGTTGGGTTAATGTTTCCTGAGCGCCCCTTTCAGCCCTCGTACCCGTGCAGACCAGCCTTCCCACCTGGCCCAATGTTCCATGTTACGGATCCGCTCGAACCGCTCGTCTAACAGTTGCCAGGCAAGAATCCGATCTTGTTGAAACGTGCTCCGGCGCCGCTGGAGGCGGCACCAGCCGCTGATATTCCCGTTCCACATCGTCTGGTAGATTTCGACTTTTTCTTCGATCACTTCCCCGTCCGGCTCCCGGTACCGAATCCAGAGCACACGATGCTCTTTCGCCGCCTGCCGGGCATAGCGCAGGAGAAACGGCTCGGTGCTGGGCGCCGTCATGGGTTGGAGCGGCGGATGGGTGCGGACCCAGACGGCTCGTGCGGCAAGCAGCAACGCCGCAGTCAGAATAATGCCCAGTGAACCCCGACCCAACATGTTCATGCTCCTTCGCCCCGACCGAGCAGGCGGACGGCGCCCGTTACTTCTTGGACTGAGCCTGGGACGCGGCCGCCTGCTTCCGAGCGGCCATCGTCACCGTGTACTCGATGGCTTCCTTGGTGTTTTGCTTGATCTTGGGCCACAGGTCCTCGTCAAACTCCTGGTCGGTCAACACCGCATGGATACTCTGGCGGACTCCGGTTTTGGTGGCATATTCGATGGCCTCCTTCACCTCCTGGCGAAACATGCTCATCGTGATGTTGAGGGTGAACACCCAGGCCACGGAGAATACGATCGCCCAGGGAATGGCCTGTACAAATCCTCTGACCAGCACCTGCCCATAGCTCCTGTCTTCCATGATGCACCCCCCTCGCGGCGTTACGGATTGTGACCTTGCTTGGGCCTATTCCGGGGATATCGCCCAGACCTGAGGCCAAAACGGTACGAGGGTGAAGCAAGAGAAGTGCCCCAGAGGAAGTTAGGAAGGCTGCTCGCGATGATCCCTAATGTTTTCTATAGGATAGGAGGTGAGGCGACTGACAGCCCGCAGGGAGTCCTGGCTGGCCTGTCGCCTTTAGCGACAGCGAGCCCCATGTCGTCAGTCGCAAAATAGACCGGCCAAGGACCCTGGTCCATTCCCCATACTTCGTCCGGCCTTGCACTCAGTCTGGCCGCGGATGACAGCCTGTGTCTCATCGAATAATAAAGTGTGTGGATGCGCCTGTATCTGTGGTACGCTCTCCTATGACGTACTGAGCCCCGCTGACTGTCCTATCTCTCGCGCGTCCCGACTCCTTTCCGGCGCGATCGATTCCCCAGTCTCCGCTGCTTTGACGCCAGAGTCGCGCGGCAATGCGACAGGCCTTGGTGTCGAATGTCGACGGTCCGCCAACCCAGAGGGAACGATCGGTGAACTGTCCACGCTGCCGGGGCTTCATGGTGACCACCGAATTGACGGATGTCGGAAACTCGGCCGGCTGCTTCTCGGGCTGGCATTGCCTGCAGTGCGGGGAAGTCACCGATCCCGGCATCAAGGCCAACCGCCGCAACCATCTCGAACCGAGACGGAACGGCGCGCGTCCGCCCGGTTCAGTGCCGGCGTCGGCGAGCAGGGCCAAGCGCAGGAAGTGAGGGGATGCCCGATTCCGGTCATGACCCCAAGGACAGTCACACCTCGGAGCGTACACAAGGGAGGTTCAGCACTATGGATACCTATCGCATGATCATCCGGACGGTTCTCGTCGTCTCTCTGGCGGTGTTGCCGCTGCTTGCATGGATCGTCGCACCGTCGGCCTTCGCGGCGGACAAAACGCCGGCAGCGTCCGCTCCGTCCGCGCAGTCGGACGGGCGCAGCCTCGTGGCCTCGGGCGCGGTCGAAGACTCGCAGCCAGCCTGCCTGACGAGAATTCCCAAAGATGCCACCGCCGGACAGCGCCTGATCGCCGTAGAGAGTTGCAAGCGGGACCAGACATCCAGGCAATCGATGCAAGACGTCCCCGGCCGGTAAACGCAGGGAGGAGGACCCTCATGAGCGACACCACAACGGAAACGGCGGCAGCTCGCAAACCCTGGCTCAAAATTCCGAATGGGGTCAAGGTCCGGCATCGGTCCGAGGGGAAGGACGGCGTCATCGAAGGGCTGACGGAGATCGTGACCGGGCTTCGCCGGAACCCCGACGGGCGGACACAGTATCGCATCGATACGGCGGGCCCCGCCATGGAACTGGTGGCGGAGGATGACCTGTTGATCCTCACGGATCATGAAGGGCTGGTCCTCATAGCCAAGCAGAGCGTGGAGTACCGCCGTCACGTCACCGCGCGGCTCCACGATACCCTTGCCGACGACCGGTTTGTCGCGGCGCAAGAAGCGTCTGGCGCAGGGACGCAGAGCCGAGGGAGGAAACGATGACGACCGAGACGCGACGCAAAATCGTGATCAATACGAGCTACGAAACCTTTTGCGTCAGCCACGCGGCGTTTCTCCGGCTGCGGGAATTGGGCCAGAAGGATGCGCTCAAAGAAGAGGACCTGGGCGCCTACTGGCCCCAGGCGGCCTCGCCGCAGGAACCGAGCCTGAACCGCTGCGGCCAGGGAATTCCGCGGGACGATCAACGCCTTGTCCAGGTAGTGGAGGAGCTCGGCGTCCAGGCCAACGGGCATGCCGCTTCGCTCAGGGTTGTGGAAATTCCGTCCGACGTCGCCTGGGAGATCGAAAAGGTCGGCGGGCGGGAACAGGTCAGCGAGACACATCGCACCTGGCGCTGATCGGTCTGCGAGACTTGCGGCACTCATCCAGCCTCATCGCCCGGGTGGGCGGTGAGGCTGTCGTGTGAACCGGCCGACGCCGCGAACACCTTTCGCCGGCTCTATCCCTTCCCAGCGACCAGATCGCAACGTCTGACTTCCCGCCCTCCTGCCTGTGGCTGCACCGTTCGAGGCCGGCTAAAAAAATGGATGAGGGGCCGCGCCGAACGCCTGTGTCTTGGGCGCCTTCCCGCGATGCCCGCGTACGCGCCACGTCCCTCCCTCGTTGACCATGTGGTGCACTTCACCGTACCAACTGTCGATGTTCACCTGTTCCCCTGTCTCTTTCGAGACGGCCCACAGGCTCCCCGTGCAGGTGACCTCGACGCTCTGCGGCTCACCCGAAACCGGGACGAAACGGGAAAGAATGTGGTTGCTTCGGAACTCCCGGTTCTGCCGCAGGAGCTCCTCCCAGATCTTTCGCAGCTCTTGTTTCGTCAACCCGTGATAGCCGTACCCGTCGGAATAGAGATCCATGAGCTCGTCCAGCCGGCCTGCCTGAAGGGCCGCTTCCGCCCGGTTAAACGAAGCCAGGATGCCGGCGGCCGTGGCGTTGTCCACCTTCACCTCGGCCCAGCTATCCACCATGATCCCGCCCCGATGCATGAGCGGGGGAACCGTACAGCCGTACAGTCCCCACAGCAGTCCCAGGGCGACAACGCGAGCCGTGATCGGGGACATCCAGCGCATGACTCTCTCCTTGTTGGTGTGGTTCCCGGGCAGGGGCAAGTTTCAGAAAGGATGGGCCCGCCAGGGGCAACAATCAAGGAAATAGTGCGGAACGGCAACCCTCCGCGAGGGTGGGGCGTCGGGTCCGCGAAGAGCGTCTGGTGAAGGCTATAGCTCAGAGAACGGGAGGCTGAAGACTCTCCGGCGCCCTCGGCGGGATTTTCCCAAAGTTTGGAATATCCCCATTTTGCTTCCTCAAAGGAAGGGCTTGAGCTGAACGATTTTTGACACCCTTCTTTTTTCATGATAATTACGGCCGGCCGAAGGGCTGGATTAGGAGCCTAAAATGCGCATCGGACTTTTGGCGATCTCACTCGTGGCGTTGTGTATCTGGGGCTGTCCTCCGGTCAGGAAAGAACCGACCCAGCCGCCAACTCCGCTACCGGCTTCTCTGGCTCAACTGGCAGCCAAGTCTGGGTTCAGAGTCTTCGACTTTCCACGGGACACGTTCAAGCCCGGCATGATCGTCCAAATCAGCCCAACGGGAAACATTGTTCGAACCCCGGCTGGATCGTTGCAGGAATGTCGGAAAACCCGAACGGACCAGGAGAAGGAGTCGTCGCTGAATGTGCATCGAGGGAGAGGCCCGAGCGGAAACTATGAGGCGCTCGACAAGAGCGGCGCGCAAGTCGACTTGCAGGTGCTGGCGCAGGTCCTGCCGGTCCATTTTGGGGCAACGGCAAAATCCGCGGCATACGTGGTGATGAAGGTTCCCGCCACCTCGTCGGAGTATCTCGGCTCGATTCAAATAGAGGAATGGCTGGCCGACGAGTGGGAGGAGCTGCCCGAGGCATGCCGGAATGCGCTCACTGACCCCGAAAAGGCCATCGTGGACGAGGTCGTGTACGCGGAAAAAGGATTTGAGCTAAGTTTTCTGAGCGCCGACTTGAAAGCCATGGATTTGGCCGCGGTTCCGATCGAGAACCTTGTCACGGCCGGTGCGGACATTGTCGGCGCGCGTGTCGAAGCCAATCGCGTGACGTTCAAGACGAACCTCCCGTATTGGTACACCCTATATCGTTCTTGCCGGTATTTTGACCCGGCGCGTCTTGCGGAGGAATCCTACCGCGACTGCGTGAGAAAATTGCCGACGCTGGCTCAGCAGCCGGTTCTTAAGGAATCGGTCCGCAGGTTGAAGAGCCAGTATGCAGCGATGCTGGACGCGATTAATGTTCGAGAATTGTCAGCGGATGAGCTCGGGGCGATTGACTCCGTCGTCGATTTCTTGCTGGCCATTGATCCTCATGATGGGCATGGATGGTATTACAGGGGGGAAGTGCAGCGGTTGAGATTTAGGAAAGACCGAAACGGGGCAGGCTATCTCGGCAGCCACAGCCATTTTTATAAGTATGTCAACTTTCTTGAAATAGTGGCGCGGGAAGGCAGCGGCAGGCCTCCAGGCTGCGCCGATGACGAAAACGGATATTGTCCGGAACGCACGGCGTGGGTGAGTAACCTGCTTGCGCTGGATTTCTACCGCATGGCGCTCACGAAGCCCGAGGAGAAGCGTAAGGGGGATTTGTGCCAGGCGGTGAAACACGCAGAAGGTGTGCTCACGTTGCGCAAAGAAGGATTCCGCGACCCCCTGCAAGGTGTGCCGACGCAGGAACTTCTCGACGACGCGCGCAAGCAGTTGGCCAGGCTCGGGCCGTGCTAGCGAAGTAAGGCTCGGAGCGCTGCGGAATGAAGCGGGCGCGCGGGGCTGAGGTGGGCGTCAGAATTCGGCGGAAACGGTTCTGACGCCGTTGCGTTCTCCCGCAAGGGCCGGGGAGTTATAGCCCGGTCTGAACGTCCGGTCAGCCGAGGAAGAAGTACACGCCCGCGCCGGCGACCAGGAGCGCGGCGATCCCGAACATCATCTTCTCGTGCCCGCACATTCCCGCCTGCGCCTGGCAGGCTTGCATCGAACACATGACCGACATGCCGTCCCTCCTTGTTCAAGGTGGACCGAACAAAAGGCCTGTGCCGGCCCAATGATACGCTCCCCGCCGAACTTGTCAACGCCCATGTGCGGGATTATGCGAAGGGTGGGGGTATCCGATCCTCCGCACCCTCGGCTGGCATCAGAGGCTGCGTCTCAAAAAAAGACTCCCGACCTTTTTATTCTTTCTTTGAATTTCGCCCTCTCCTCGCATCACAGGCCGGGGCGAAATGGTTCCTGACACCGTCTGCTTCCCCCCTCACGGTCGCCAGCCGATAGATATTCCTCCTCCCAATCGGTATAGTAGCCACACTATTTCCGGCTCTCTACCTGTTGTCGCCGGACGTGGGGGCGCTTCCTGCCCTGGCAGTAGGTGCTGGTTCTGACAGCAAGGAGGTTTCCATGAGTGATCGCCACGAGTCGTCCCGCCGAGAGTTTCTCTACCGGGCCTCGATCACGGCCTTGGGGGTCGCCCTGAGCTCGAGTCTGACGTCCTGTAGTTCGGGCCCGCCCTTCAGGACCGAGGAATCCACCGATCCCGCCAAGGCGCTCCAAGCCTTGGTTGATGGAAACAGGCGCTTCATGGAAGCCAAGCTGATGCCGCATGACTGGAACCTGGAACGCCGCAATGCGGTGGTGACCGGCGAACAGCCGTTTGCCTCGGTGCTCTGTTGTTCCGATCCACGGGTCCCGCCCGAAGTCGTATTCGATCAGGGCTTAAACGATTTGTTCATTGTCCGAGGCGCGGGCCATACGGTGACCGACCAGGTTCTCGGGAGCCTGGAGTACAGCATCACCGGCCTCAAGCCTCCCGTTCGGCTGATCGTCGTGCTGGGGCATCAGGATTGCGGGGCCATCAAGGCGGCGATCAAAGAAGTGTTCAACAATGTCACGCCGCCCGGCAACATCGCGAGCCTGACCAAGGCCATCCGGCCGGCGGTCGAATTGGTGCGGGAGCTGCCGGAAGATCGGCGGCTGCCCGAGGCCGCCAAGCACAACGTGCTCCTCGTGGTGCGCCAGCTGAGAGAGGACAAGTACCTCGGGCCGCTCTTGAAAGACAAAAAGGTCCATGTCGTCGGCGGGATCTATCAGATGGAAACACCCATCGAATCGGGCCGGGTGGAGTTCTTCACGGCTACGCCCTAATTGTGTTTTGGCGCGGGGATGGAGGCGGGCCGTATCGCCCGTTCATCCTTCTGCGTAGAGCGCGTTATTTGAAATATTGGATGGTGCGGGAGGCGGTCTGCGAAGGGGCGCTGCCTTGATAGGAAATGCTCTTCGTCCAGTTGCCGTAGGGATCGTGTCCTGAATAATCCGTTCGAGAGTCTCCGGACGCGCTGCGTTTCAGATGGCCGTTGCCGTCGTATTGATTGTCGTAATCATTGTAGAAGCCCGAAACCTCCGGCGGGACCTTCGTATAGGTGCGCAGCTTCCCTTTCGAATCATAGGTCGTGACGATTCTCACATCGACGGGAGCCTGGCCCTCGTCATAATTGGCCTGGCGAAAGATCCGCCGACCGCCCGGGAAGGTATCATAGGCATAGCGATTTCTATACTGCCGGTCTTTTCTGGGACCAACCAGCCATTGATGTTCAACCAGGTTCCCCGCGAAGTCATACCGAAACTCTTCCCTGACCGCCGGAGACGATTGTCCATAGTAGGTCTTGGATCGGCTGGTCACCTGACCGCGGCTGTCGAATTCATGTGAAAACGTCGAATATTCGGTGGCCTGTGGAAACTTGCAATCGTCTTTCCCAACGAGAGGCAGGGGCTGCTGCTGCGTCGAGAAGGATTGCAATGTCAGGCGATGGCCGTTGGCGTCGTAGGTGTACACCTGTTTGGAGCAGGAGCTCGAGAAGGTGATGGATCTGGATTCCAGGAGATTGCCCGAGCGATCGAACTCCCAGCGCACCAGCTGGGTCATGTCACTTTGGTCGGGCTTGTAATAGGCGGTGGTCACCGACTTGACCGGCCCTGCCAGTAAATAGATCTCCAGATCAGGCAAATACCTGCCCCTGTCCATATCCCAATCCTTGGCACTCAAAGACGCATCCGACATGAATAGAAGCAGGGCCAGCAAGGCCGTCCCGCCCCACCGCGCGCCTGTTTTGAACAAGGAGGCAACCATGTGTCTCATCACGAATCTTCTACGGAGTGGCCCGCAGTCCAGCATTTTGCCGCCGATTTTGTCAAGAGTCGCTTAGGCGGAAAGGGTAAGGGAGATGTATAAGAAGGTACAGATGGGGGGGGCGTGGGCCTGCGAAGAGCTGATGGCCGATGGCCGAAAGATAAGAGCGTATGGCTAATGGCGTATGGCCCAGAGGTTCGGCCCAGCACGAAGCAGGAGGGCGGGGCGATCCGATCCTCCGCACCCTCGTCGGGCCGTCAGAGGCGAGTGCTTCAAGAAAAGACTCCCGACCCCTGTTTTCTTTTCCCTGACCCCAAACAGGTGACGCACCGCCACGTCGTACATACGCGCATCCTGCCCTGTGTAGTGAAGCCCACAACATTGTAGGCGATTGCCTTCAAGCGCTGTCCTGAGTCAATCGCGCTGTAGGCGAAACCTGTCGCGCTTTCAATCAGTTCAGTGATACAGGGTTGCCCGTGCAATTGGCACAAGCATTGCTGACTGTTGGGCTGGATACGTGTGTGTGCCTCACCTTTGGAGAAAGCCGCCACAAGAGGGATATCTCCGGGAAGGGAAACATGAATCAGCGGATCATCGATCGAGGGGCGCCAGGCAGATCGTGACGCTCCTTACATATACGCGCGGCTCACAGCGCCACCTCAGCAGACCTCGGAGCCGAAGCATTGCGGAGACAGGGGATCTGACGACGGAACACCCTTGCGCGCGTGGCCGGCCTCGGCGTCCGGACTTACCGGCAGGGAAGAGGCGATCGCGTAACGGCAGGCCATTCATCGAGGTGCGGGCATGGACAAATTCTGGAAAAACCTGAGCGCGGTGTTCAAGGAAACCGCGACCATCGTCTACCATATCGCCGTCCTGGCGTTGAGCGCCGGCGTGGCCTTGTCGCTCCCGGCGGTGGCCGGATTCTTCTCCACGGATTTCCCCCGGTACTGGTCCATTATCGAGCATGATCAGATCGCCCTCATCGTGCTGGAAGTGGCCGTGGCGATCATGTTCATTTCGTGCCTGAACTATCTGTGCCGCAGCGTTGAGGACCGGAAGCTTGCCGACATGGCCGCGGACGCGGGCTTCGCCTATTTTTTCCCGAGCCACCGGACCTTCGCGCAGCGGCGGATCAGGAGGTTGAAGAAACGGCATGGCCTGGCGAGAAGCGTCATGGTCATCGGGGCGACGGGAGACCGGACGTTCGTGGACCCCAAGGGGGATCTGCACGAGGTGCTCAAACACTGCCTGGAGGCCAAAATCATGCTGCTCAACCCCTACAGCGAGGCCGCGCGGGTGCGAGCCCGGGCGATTCTCGAGCCGGACATTACCGCCGAGAGTTTCCACGAGCAAGTCGGCAGAACGATCGGGTTCCTGAAGCAGTTGAAAGCGGCGCAAAAGTCGGTCCGGCTCAAGCTCTATGCCGACCCGCCCCATGTCAAACTGGCCATCCTGGGCGATCATATCTGGCTCCAGCATTACCACGTGAGTCGCGACGTGCATGTGATGCCGGAATACGTCTTCCGGCATGATCACAACGACCATGGGTTGTACACGATGTTTTATCAGTACTTCATCAAACGGTGGGAAAGCCCCGAAATCCCCGAATACGATTTTGGGACGGACGAGTTGGTCTACACCGAAAGCAACGGCATCGTCATTCGGCGGGAGCCGTTCGGAGCGGAAGCCGGAACCGCGGCCGGCCGGAACTCCCTGGAAGCCATGCAAGCCTGAATCGCTGCGCCGGGGGATTCCGCGGGACGATCGGCGCCTTGTGCAGGCGGTGGAGGCGCAGCGTATCGCCGATCGTCTAGGGCCTAGAGGTTCGGACAGACAGGAGGCGTCAGAGTCAGGGCGGGGGCGATCCGATCCTCCGCCGCCTGGTCGTCAGGCTGCTGGCGCCGATACGGTAGGCCTCTTGGTTGTCTAGACAGGCGAGAAGTGGCGAACCATGACCTGGGGAACTTTTTGAAAATCGCTATCGGAGGTCAGGATCGGAAGCCCGTACTGCATGGCGCTGGCGGCGATCCAGATGTCGTTGCTGGAAATCGGCGTGCCGGCCTTTCTGAGCGAGACGGCGATGACGGCCCACCGATCTGCCGTTTCGTCATCGATAGGGAGTACGGTGACGCGCGAGGATTGGAGGAATTCCCTGAGCGCTCTTTCGTTCTTCTCCCGTCTCGTTCCCAGGAGGAACCCGGCCCGCACTTCCGCCAATACGACGGGGTTGAGGTAGAGGCTCTCTGCGGATTCAAACAATTGGATGACGTCGGGATATCTCCGCATGAAGGCGGAATAAGCGGACGTGTCCAACAAAAACCGAATCATTTCCACAAGTCGGGATCGACCGTTCGAAAGGACTTTACGATCTTATCGAATGCCTCAGCCTCTTCCTTGGTCCAGGTTCCAACCAGATGGTCGAGGTCATGGTAGCGGACTTTCACTTTCTTCTTCGCTGTGCCTCCCGCTGATTCTTCCAGCAGCTCGATGACCGCCTTATTGACGCTGGTTTTCTTTTGCTTCGCCCGCTGCTGAACCGTTTTGGCCACCTCGGGCGGAAGATTGCGCAACGTGATCGCTTTCATGGCTTCATACCTCCATGTACCACGCATGCATCATCGGTGCATCACTGTGATGCACAGTCTACCGCATGATGCACCGCTCGTCAAACAGGCAGCCGCGCGGGGGGCATGGCGTCGTCTTTGCGAAGAGCGTATGGCCGATGGCCGAAAGATAAGAGCGTATGGCTAATGGCTTATGGCCTGTAGCCGAAGAGCTGATAGCGTATGGCGTATGGCTTATGGCCCAGAGCTTCGGAAGGAAACGAAGGGCGGGAGCAGGGCGGGGCGATCCGATCCTCCGCCGCCATCGGGGGACCCCTGGGGTGTGGGGGAATAATAACGGACAAAGCCGGCACTCTCATCGGCATGTAGATATCCCCCATTTAAATGATTGACTTACTTTTCATAATTATGTAAGGTGAGTCATATATTTTAGGAGGAATTAGATATATGGAGACGGCATACATCACGAGCAAGGGACAGCTAGTCATTCCTGCAAAGCTTCGCAGGCGGTATGGGATGAAGCCGGGGACCAAGGTGTGTTTTGTCGAGCGCGAGAACGAGATCGTGTTCCAGCCGGTTACCAAAGAATACATCCGGAGTGTGTGCGGCATGCTGAAGAGCGACACGTCGGCAACCCAGGAATTGCTCAAGGAACGGGCCAAGGACAAGGAACGAGAGGAGGCCAAGCTTGAAAAGCTCGGTGCTCGATAGCTATGCGGTGCTGGCCTTCCTCTTCCAGGAGAAAGGGTCCGAGAAGGTAGCGGAGCTTCTTGAGAAGGCAGCGGAGGCCGACAAGGCTCTCTTCATGGTTGCCCCGAATTGGGCGGAGGTCCGTTATATGGTCGAGCGCAAGGTTGGGGCGGGCAAGTGGAACGAAGTCCGCCACAAGCTCTTAGGCCTTCCTATCGAAATTGTTCCGGCCGATCAAGGCTTGGCTGAGCTGGCAGGGGAAATCAAAGCGTCAAACAAGATGTCCCTGGCCGACTGCTTCGCAGCGGCGTTGGCTAAACAGAGGAAGCTCGACATCTATACGGGAGATCCGGAGTTCAAGACGGTGGAGAAGGAAGTGAAGATCGTGTGGCTATAAAGGGGGCTGGTTCGAGAGCAGTAAACCGAAGAGCTGATGGCGTATGGCTAATGGCTTATGGCCCAGAGGTTCGGCCCAAAACGAAGCTTGAGGGCGGGGCGATCCGATCCTCCGCGCCCTCGTCGGGCGTCTCACAAAACTCTGAAAGCCCTCGTCAGCTTTCCTGGCTTTCTAAAGGTCTTCTGGCTTGAGCCCGGTCCGCTTGGCAATTCGGGCGAGCATCTTGGGGCCGACTTCGTCACGGTCATGGAAGGCAAACACGGCGTCGGGCCAGCCATCGCGCACGAGCACGCGATGCGATCCGGCGGTGCGTTTAACGGACCAGCCGATGCGAAGGAGGGCGGAAAGGACGCGAGAGGCTTGTGTGGCCGGCCACTGACTCACGCGGCGACGAACGAGACGTTCAGCAGTTGTTCCGGAACCGCTTCGCCATGCTCCAAACGGTCGGCCAGTACACGGAGCGCCAAGGCCTGCGCGGCTCCCAGGGCTTGATCCCGCGTCTTGCCGTAGGCCATGACGCCGGGCAAATCGGTCACCTCGGCGATCCAGCGTCCGTCTTCTTCCTGCTCCAGCTCGATTTGAAAGCGCGTCTGGCTCATGGGAGGGGGTCCTTCTCAGCCACCGTCACACGTCCAACAGGGTAGTCCCGGGAATCCAAAAAAGCAAGCAGCGAGCGGGCGGGGCGTCGGCCCTGCGAAGAGCGTATGGCTTGTACCGAAGAGCTGATGGCGTATGGCTTATGGCAGGAAACGGAAGGGATAAGAGCGTATGGCGGCTGATGGCCAGGGGCCGAGCGTTGGGGCGGGGGCGATCCGATCCTCCGCACCCTCGGCAGGCCAAATCAAATGTATGATTGCAAGACCTGCCCCCAACTTTCTTTCTCCACTTCTCTCACTGCTGAAAACGTTCGTGCAATGCTGAGTTGATTTTGTCAATTACCCCTTGATGGGCACTCACATCGCCGAAGGCACCGATATTCAGCGTGGCGACCGACATGGGGATCGGTCCAAGTGCACCTACTTTCCCGGTACATGTTTGGCAAAAGGCGACAAATGCCGGCAGCGCTTTCTTGCCGGCGAATAGATTCATGACATTAGAAAGCCCAATCTCGTCAACCACTTGGTTGTACTTCTGCCTGACCGCATCCAGGATGTGTGAGGCAACGAAGGCCTCTGGCCGGCTGTATGCGGAAAAAATTGGTTCCGCGCCCTTGCGGTAGTCGGCTTCGTTAAGGATAGGCCAGCATGCCTCGTGGCTGATGGTATTACGAAGATTCATGACTACGACGCCAATCTGAGCTTTGGGAGCCGCTTCAATCTGCTCTACCCCTTTCTTTAGGTTGTCGTAAAAAGTCTTCCCGGACGCACCATAGATGGTCTTGCATGCAAACCCCCAGCATTGCCCGTCAATCGTTGCCAATACGTCAGGATTGTCACCCTTGGCCAAGTCGGGGTGGTCGAGAACGACTTCTTCGCTAACGTCGAGCAACACCAAGGCAAACAAAAGCTCAAAAATCTTGTTGGTGGCCTCTTGGCACACGGTGGCTCGCTTGTTCTGGACCACCGCTCCTTTGTTGAGCAACGCTAGATGAGGCACAAACTGCGGGAAACATGCGTGGCTCTCCAAGCGCACTATCTTCTTGAGGAAAGACCAGATACCTAGGACTTCTGTAAATACGTGACGGATATCCTCCTGCGGATTACGGACGTGGGCATTCTGATTCTTGACCATCACCTCCAGAACAGAGCAGCACGCCCCTTCAAGCTCTGAGCCTGATTGGATTGGAATGCCGAATCGCTTCAGGACCGCTTCGAACGCGTAGACAAGGCGCTCAAGCTCAGCATGAGACGCGACCTGGCCGGTTTGACCTAAACCCCCAGCGATATCGGGATTTGTGGACATCGCAGATCAGTGGAAAATGGCACTCCCGAAATTGGCCCTGGCGGCTGCTTTTGATGCGGCAGCTTCGGTTGGCTGTCGTTCGAGGCAAACCGCCTGCTTTTGACGTCACCTGACCAAGTAAAAGACTACTTATCATTCATTGCGGAGTCAATAAGTTGAGTGGGATCATTCAAAGAACGCGTACTAATGTGTGGAGCGAAGCGGCTCGGGCGTTCCGTTCGTGCAAGGCACCGGAGGGAACGCCCACCTCTCTCTTTCTTTTTCTGACGCTGGGGGTGGAAGGGATGAGCCCCGAGAGCAATAAAAAAGGCCACCGATAAGCGGTGGCCTTTTCACTCTCTCCCCTGGCATGGGTTGCAGGGGGGCATTCCTAATTGCGGCCGTTGATTAGCGCTTCTCTTTCTGCTCCTGCAGGTACAGCAGGCCCCAACCTAGGATCAGTGCAACGCCAATCATCAGAAACGTAAACGTTAGGCTATCCATTGTCAGCTCTCCTTGGAATCCAGGTGGTAAGCCAGCGTATAGGCCACCGCTGCGATAATCAGTCCCGCCATAATCGAAATCCAGCTTGCTTCCTTGCCCGGAACGAAGTTGACGAAGATGATCCCAACCAGAGCGAACCGTACCAGATCGTACAGCAGTTTCGAGGTGTTCTCTCGCTGCTTCTTGTTCATGCTCTGTTAGATATGATAGGCCGCTCCTGGTGGTCTGTCAAACCAGCAGATTCAAGTCGTGGAGCGAAGCGGTACGGGCGTTCCGTTCGTGCGGCGCACCGGAGGGAACGCCCGCTCTCTCTTTCTTTTTCTGACGCTGAGGGTGGAAGGGATGAGCCGCAAGGGCTGGCCGATAGCGGGAATGGGACATAAGGGAGCGGTACGAATGCCCTGCGCCGTTCCGGTTGTCCGATAAGGCGCAGGGCCAACAGTTAGGCGTCAGTAGCAGAAAGACATCATCGCATTATCGGATCGCCCGAGGGGCTCGCCCTGGTACCGGACATACTGCCGAATCGTGGCTTCGTTGACGCCCACTGTCGAGGCGAAAAATCCTCGTGCCCAGACTCCTCCGCCATCCCAGTAGACTTTGGCCAGATAGTGCGGGAATTTCTCTTTCAGCCGTCGG
>JAGWTI010000112.1 GCA_028876065.1 Nitrospirota bacterium | reverse complement strand
AAATTGCGGATCAGGAAATCGCCTCGTTCGAACCGTTCACGGTGTTCGTCGATGACGATACCGACATGCAGGGCTTGATGCGCTATCCGTCGTTCGTCGCCGGCCAGAGATTCAAACACGGCCTGAAGCCGGTCCAGCGCCGGCACCCCGCCCAGTTCGTGGATCACGTTCTGTTCCGACTTGGTCACGACAAAGGGGGCGCCGATCGGCCGACAGCCCTGCGATACGACGGTTCGGATGGAGACGGGGCCGGACAGGGCCACCCCGACGAGGCCGCCTTCATGGACCTCCTCGTTCAACAGCAGCCGATGATCGCCTTGGTCGTGCCCGCCTCCGGCCAGTCCGCCGATCGCCGCGGCCCCGGGCCAGCGGTCGGCCAAGACGGAGAGCGCCTCCGTCATCGGCGTGGTGAAGGGATCGGCCAGCAGGATAAAGGTCGGGGTCCGATCTTCCTCACCGAGATTCTCCGGCCAACGGTCCATGGCCGGCTCCTCCCCTCCTTCCGGCACGAAGAAGCGCAACGGCGTGGCCCGGACGCCGGGCAGGCGGGCGGCCCAGAGCGTCGCCGCCGCCCCTTCGATCTCTTCCATCCCGGCGATGACTCCCTCTCCCATGCAGCCCAGCAGGACCTTCGGGGCCAATACGTCCCGCACGGCGTCCGAAAGCGCGCCGGCATGGTCCGCGTATTGGCCGGAGAAGAACAGAAAGGCCAGGTCTGCCGGGCCGCCGAGTGCGCCTCTCACGTGGCGGGCGAGCGACTGCCCGGCGAGCCCCGCGTCCCGCTCACGCGAGATCGAGGCAGCAAATCGCAATCGTGACTCCTGATCGTCCGACATCTCGTGCCTCTGGCAATGTGTGGGACGGGCAAACTTAGGTGACCAAGTCGGACCGCTCGCCCCGCTCGGCTTGGAGCTTCTTGTGGTATCGCCACATATAGGAATGATAATCGTCCAACTGGGCGAGGAGGTAATGCAGTTCGGTCGGGTCTTGGGTTTCCAGCGCGCGGGTCATCCGCGTTTGGAGGAATTCGGCGAAGGCCTGGGTCTTTTCCAACGCCGTCACCAGCTTCAGTCCGCCACCGATTTGATAGTCAGCCATGGTCCCTCAAATCTGACAAACAGCCCCCTGTCGCGGGGTACGTGATATACGAAGCAGGATAGCCGCGCCTCCGCGCAAAAAGCAAGCGAGGGCCGGACGCTTCGAGCCGCGCCCGTCCACTTACTGGGCGGCCCGTTGCAGGAGCGCCTTGAGCCGGCTGAGGGAGATGGCCTCGACGCGGCGCCCGTCCCGTCCTTCCACGGTCGTCGCCATGGTCAATGCGTTGAGAATGGCCTCTTCCGCCGCCTCGACCGTCGCGCTGAAGATCGGATTGAGATGGGTGTCGGCCAGGTGGGTCATGGCAAACGTCGGGTCTTTCGGGTAATGCGGAATCGTGTTGCCGGTGGAAAACGCCAGGATGAAATCGCCGCTTCCGTGCCGCGCGGTCGAGCCGGTTCTGGCCAGGCCCAGCGCCGCCCGCTTGGCCACGCGGCCGAGTTGCCGCGCATCCAACGGGGCGTCCGTGGCGATCAGCATGATGATGGAGCCTTCCTGGCTGGAACGTAAGGGCTCGCGCGCGGCCAGCGAGGCGGCGCCGTCATCGGGCTGCCGGCCCTGGCGGAGCGTCGGAGGCGCCTGGTATGATTTTCCGACCGGCACCCCGGCTACGATCAGTTCATCCCGTCGGCCATGGTTGGCATTGACCAAGAGACCGATCGTATAGCCCCCGTCTTCTGCCGACAGCCGGCGGGATGCGGTGCCGATCCCGCCCTTGAAGCCGTAAGAGACCATGCCGGTTCCGGCTCCCACCGCCCCTTCCGCCACGGGTCCGCCCGTGGCGCCGTCCAGCGCGGCGATCACGTCCGCTTCGGAGACATGCCGCCCTTGGCTGTCGTTCAGCCGACTGTCGTCGCATTCGGCCACCACGGGCGTGAGCGTGTCGTCCGAGATGCCGATGTCCGGATACCGGTTGATCATCCAACTCATCACCCCGTTGGCGACGCGCGGGACATTGAGCGTATTGGTCAACGCAACGGGATATTCCAGGAACCCGGACTCCGCCACCCAGGCGAGCCCGGTCATTTCCCCGGTGCCGTTCAACACAAAGGCGGCGGCCGGCACCTTCTGATGCCAGACGTCGTCGCGGGGAATGACTACGGTCACGCCGGTGCGCACCGGTCCTTCCCCCGGTTTCAACGGCCCCTGCCCCTTGATCAACGTGACCTGCCCGACGGTCACCCCCGCGACGTCCGTGATGGCATTCAAGGGGCCAGGTTGGTAGCGCCCGATCACAATGCCCAGGTCGCGGGCCCGTTGCCTCGGTCCTTCCGTCCCGGCCGACGGGTCGCCGAGCGCCGGGGTTGGAGTCACGGAGGCGAGGAACAGGGCGGCTAGAATCCCAGCCGACCGCCTGGCCCGATGCGTCACGGTACGATCCGGTTGCGACATGGTCTTTTCCTCCACCCGCTCAATGCGGTGCCGTTCTGGCACGGTCCAGGCGGGCCTTGCAGACGGGACAGTGCTCCAGCGCCGCCAGGTCGATGACCCAGGAACTGTGGGGCCGGCTGGCCACCATGGTCCAGACCAACTTGGCCGAGCAATGGGGACAGCGGAGCGCCGCGGTGAACCAGACGAACGTGGCCGCGCCGAGAAAGAGCCCGCAAGCCGCAAAGGCCATGAACAGTCGCCCACCCGAGGTCAACGAGAAGAACGCCGCGGTCAGGAGGCCGAGCGATCCGGTCAATCCGGCCACGGTGACGTAGAGTTTCCAGGCTTGGCCGGTGGCAATGATCCAGCTGGATGTCCCTCGGCTCACGGCGCAGTCTCAGAGTTCATGGGTCGAGTCGGGCTCCGGCACCGTGACGTCAAGGCCCGGGTGCTCGGCCTGGATCGCGGCAGCCAGCGAAAACGACTGCTTCTCTTCCCCATGCACCACGAAAATCTTGTCCGGCGTCGGCGTGATGGCTCGGACGTAGGCCAGAAGATCGTTGCGGTCCGCATGGGCGGATAGGCCGTTGAACCGGATGACTTGCGCGCGGCGCGGGGTCGGCACGCCAAAGATCGGGACGGTCTCCCACCCTTCGACGAGTTTTCGGCCCAGGGTATGTTCGGCCTGGAATCCCACGATGGCGACTACGTTGGCTTCGTCCTGGATGGCGTGTTTGAGATGGTGGACGACGCGCCCCCCTTCGCACATCCCGGAGGCGGAGATAATCACGCAGGGTCCTTTGAGCGAGTTCAGCTTCTGGCTTTCCTGCACGGAGCCGACATAGTGGATGTAGCGGGCGATAAAGGGATCGCCCTCCGAGGTGAGGAGCCGATACGTCTCCTCGTCGTAGCATTCCGGGTGTCGGCGAAAGATCTCGGTGGCCCGCAGCGCCATGGGGGAATCGATGTAGATCGGCAGGGGCTCGATCCGTCCTTCTTTGACCAAGTCTTTGATCCACATGACGATATCCTGCGTTCGCCCCACGGCAAAGGCCGGGACGATGATCTTGCTCCGGTGGGCGACGGCGTGGGCGACCAGGGCTTGGGCTTTCGTCTTGGCCGCCTCGATGGTTTCGTCGTGGAGCCGGTCTCCGTAAGTGGATTCGATGATCAGCACGTCGCAGGGCGGGGGTGGTTCGGGATCGCGCAGGATCGGCATTTGCTTGCGGCCCAAGTCTCCGGTGAAGAGGATGGTCTTGGTCGAGCCGCCGACGGTGGCCATGAGGCGGACGGCCGCAGACCCCAAAATATGTCCGGCGTCGTGGAAGGAGGCTTTCAGCCGCGGCCGCACCGACAGGACTTCGTCGTAACGAACCCCGACAAAGCGGCGCACGATGTCCTGGACGTCGTCGGAATCGTAGAACGGGCGCCGGCAGGCTTTGCCGCGGCGGCGCTCTTTCTTGTTCACGTATCGGCAGTCGCTCTCCTGGATGTGGGCTGAGTCGGCCAGCATCATTTCCGTCAGGTCCGCTGTGGCGCGGGTGCCGTACACGTTCCCCGCGAATCCATGCTTGGCCAGCGCCGGCAAAGCGCCGGAATGGTCGATATGGGCGTGGGACAGCAGGACCGCGTCCACCGACTTGGGATCGAATCCCAGGTCCCTGTTTTGACGTTCGGCCTCCTGGCGGCGGCCCTGGAACAAGCCGCAGTCCAAGAGGACACGGGTTCCGCCGGCCTGGATGAGATGCCGGCTGCCGGTCACGGATCGGGCCGCCCCGTGGAAGGAAATCTTCATGGATGGGGTGCGGGCTTGCGGGTCTGGCGCGGGGGCACTTGCTGGGCGCCCGCGATGATGTCCCAGACTTCCTGGGCCGTCTCCGCATAGTGGAGCAGGTGGAGGTCTTCCGGACTGACCAGCCCCTCTTCGACCAACATGGGCCAGTTGATCAGCCGCTCCCAGAAGGCACGGCCCACCAAGACGATGGTGATCCCGTGCACGGTGCCGGTCTGCAGGAGCGTCAGCGCTTCGAACAGTTCGTCCATCGTGCCGAAGCCGCCGGGAAAGGCGACCAGCGCCTTGGCCCGGAGGAGAAAGTGCATCTTGCGCAAGGCGAAGTACCGGAACTGGAAGCAGAGGGCCGGCGTGATGTAGGGGTTGGGCCGCTGTTCGTGCGGGAGCGTAATGTTGAGCCCCATGGACTTGGCCCCGGCGTCCGCCGCTCCGCGGTTGGCCGCCTCCATGATCCCGGGGCCTCCGCCCGTCACGACGACGAACTCGCATTCGCCGTTGACCTGGCACGAACTGGAGACCAGACGGCCGAACTCCCGGGCTTCATCATAGTATTTCGACAGGGCGAGCTGGCGGCGTGCGATGGCCACCGAGCGCTGACGGTCCGGATCGTCCGGCTGCTGGCGTAGAACCTTCTCTGCTTGAGCCAGGTGGCGCTGCGCTTCGGCCGGCTCGCACAGTCGCGCGCTGCCGAAGACGACGACGGTGGAACGGATGCCTTCGTCCTGCTGGATCAGTTCCGGCTTGAGCAGTTCGAGCTGCAGGCGCACCGGCCGCAACTCATCGCGGCCCAGGAAATCGGAGTCTTTGTCGGCTCGGCGGTAGGAGGGGGATTGCAGGAGCGCTTCGAGGAGCTTCTCTTCCTTTGAGTTGGGCTTACTCATAAGCGGCCATTATAGCGGGGTGCTCCGGAAGGGACAACGCTCGCTTTGTTCAGAAGGGCCACAATCTATGACGGTTGGCATGTACATGTTTCGCAAAGGCCTGTTGACGTGCCACCCAGTTGGCGTCGAAGACGACTTGAAACACATCGGTGCCCAGACCGCCACCGGCCATGATCATTTCGGGCGATACCGGCGACACGAATTGGAGCGGCCACCCGTAGTTGATCCGGGTATACTTGGCGTCGAGGAAGTGGTACGCCGCGACGGCGCCGTCCTGCTCGCCCAGCGGCGTCAGCTCATCCGGCGTTCCCAGCTTGGCCACGACTTGGGAGAAGGTGGTCTGTCCCGGCTGGATGAAGGCCACATCCTCCGGTTTGATAGGGTCGTTGAACGAAAGCCTGCTGAAGGTGGCAAAGCCGCAGCCCGAGAGCGGGAGCAAGACGATGAGGGCTGCCAGCGCCAGGCTCGATGTCTTTCGGGTCATCGGTCCTCGCCGACCTCAATCATCGAAGGGCCAGAACTGGAACTCCAGCCGATCCGTCCGTTTGCCGAAGACCACGTCATCCACGATCCCGTCTTTGTTCAGGAGAACATAGAGGTCGTCGCTCTTGATGTTCGCCCGCGAAAAATTGACAAGAATCAGGAAGAGTCCTTTGACTTTAATGTCGTAGCGGTAGTACTGGAGAATCTCGTGTCCGTTGGCCTGGACAATCCGATCCGGTGCGCCCAGCTTGGCTACGACATCCGTGCGCGCGCTCTCCCCTTTTTTGATCGTCGCGACGTCTTCTTTCTTGAGTTCGTCACCGATCGTCCCTCGGCTGAAGGAGCAGCCGCTCAGAACAGCCAGACCCAAGACGAAGATGCCGGTCATGGTCCTTGCCAGACCGGCTCCCTTTGCTTCATATGGTTTCATCGTCCCTCTTCTCCCGACTGAACCAGCCGGCTCACGGTTCGCTCGCCTCGGCCCGTTTGGCCAGCACGAAGTCCTCTTCAAACACTTGATAGATTGACGGCGACAGCCCCACCCGCCGGTAAACCGTCTGCGCCCCCTGGTTGTCCTTTTCCACATACAACCGCAAGCCGCAGACGTCTTTCCGATCCTTGGCTTCGCGGAGCACATGGCGATGCATGCTCCGATAGATGCCTTGGCGGCGCCACGTCGGATGGACGTAGACGCTCTGAATCCACCAGAACGTGGCGTTGCGCCAGTCGCTCCACTCGAAGGTGATCATGAGCTGGCCCACGACGATGGGGCCTGGCTCGCCTTGAGCTTCGGCCACGAGGTAAAACCCTCGGGCCGGTTCTTCGAGGAGCGTTTGGGTCCCCTGGCGGAGCCGTTCCCGGTCTAATTGCCGCCCTTCGGTTTCCAGTGCCATAGCCAGGCTGAAGTTGACAAGCACGTCCAGATCGCCGACCTGGGCAGGACGAATCACGATCCGTTCGCGGCCCGAAGGAGTCATGGCTGCGGTGCCTTTCCCGATGGTTCGAGCGAAGACTGACCGGTCCGGCTGAGCCAACCCGGACGAGGCTGGTAGAGTCCGGCCGAAAACTCGAGTTTCATGGCGTCTTCCGGCGGTAAGTTGATGGAAATGACCTGGCTTTGAGGGACAAAGGCTAAATAGCCGGTGAAAGGATGGATGGCCGTGGGCACGAAGACCATCATCAAATGGGTCAATGGGAACACTTGAAGGACTGCCGGCGCCTCGCCCATCACGAATCCCAAGGCCCAGAGGCCGTCTCGCGGAAAGGGAAAGACGACGACTGTGCTCCGGCTAAAGCGGGTGCGGAAGTTGAACAGATCGGTCATCCCCTTGAGCGTCAGATAGATGCTGCGCACGAGCGGGATGTCCTGGATTTTGGCGTCCGCTTGGCGGACCAGCCGCTCGCCGAGGAAATGTGTGGAAACCAAACCGGTCAGCAGGATCAAACCGAGGAGCGAGATCAATCCGAGGCCCGGCATGTCGAATTGGGCCGCAGGTCCAAGCAGTGCGGCAATCAGTCCGTCAATCGCCTGAAAGAGCGTGTGTAAAATCAGATACGTGCCGGACGCAGGGACAAGGACCAACAGGCCGGTGAAAAAGTAGCGCTTGAGCTGCAGTGTTGTGCTCATCGTGTTGTCTGGGACGCGGTCCGTGCGAGCTCGTCCGTCGTTCAGTTTAACAGATTCTTTGGTATCGTTCACGAAGGGAACCATGGCCGGCCAGGGGAGCTTGCCCTGCGAAGGACAGCGTCCATTTTCTTCATCTGCGTGAGTGGTGCACTTGATCTTGGCCAAGGAATCCTCTACCCTACGGGGGTCGGAGGGCCTCCGCTTGTGTGCGGCCCTTCTTCTTCAGTCAGGCGAGGGGGATTGTATGACGATGCAAGAAGCTTCAAAAAAAGTGAACGTGGACAAGGAATTGTTGGCCATTCTCTGCTGTCCGGACACGAAGCAAGATGTGACGTTAGCCCCCGACAGCGTCATCGCGTCGCTCAATGCCCGCATTGAGAAGGGTGAGGTCACGAACAAGGCCGGCCAGCCGGTTCGTGAGAAACTGGACGGAGGGTTGATTCGAGCCGATAAGAAGATTCTCTACCCTATCCGGGAAGATATCCCCGTCATGTTGATCGAAGAGGGAATTCCGGTCGAAGGCCTCGTCGCGTGACTCCTGTCGAATCCCTGCCGGTCTAAGCGCCAGACGGCGTATCGGTCTTCCGTCGTCAACGTGAGAAGCGCGGTGGTTACGGTCTGAACAACCGGGGGCCGCTTTGCTCTTGGTCCGTCTTGGACCCGGTCGACGTCCCGCATTCCATACAAAGGTATTCGTAGAGATTGCCGCTCGGCAGGACTAAGAGTAGCCGCTCTCGCGTGGGAGTGGCTTGTCGGCACTTGGGGCAAAAGAGCAACGAGGCTCTGAGGGATTCATATTGGTCCGGCGCCGCAGCGGGGCGCCGTTCTCGTGGCGCAAAGGCGCCCGCCGGCTGAGATGCGCCGGGACGAAACGGAGGCCAGGGGCCTCGCCCAGGACCTTTTGGTGCGGGTGGACGCATGCGTTGATTCTAACGAAACCCGAGGGAATGGATCAAGCGGCCGTCCCAGCCTTGCCCCGCCCTTTCACGACCCACCAAATGGAACGAATCACTTGGACGGTCACATAGACGGCGAGCCCGATTAACAGCCCCCGCGAGCCGGCATTCTGCCAGGACCACAAGTCGGGTGCGTGCAGGATCAGTCCCAGCGCGATATGGCCTCCAAGCCCCAGGCAGATCGCAAAAATGATCCATTCACGAACCATCGCCGGCGTTCCACGATGTCACGTCCACGGCAGGGAGCTCAGCAGAAGTGCGCCGAGTCGAAGCTAGACGGAACTCTTGGCGGTCTCGATCTCGGTGGCCGTAATGAGGCTTGCGAGGTAATCGGAGACGAAATTGAGAGCTTCTTCGCGGCCGTCCGCCCGCCGTCCCTTCTCCCGACGCTGCACGGAGAGCTCGTGATCCAGGTCGGATTTCACGTCGCCGAGCACCCGCTGCAAGGAGGCCGGCGTCAGGTTCTCGTCCATATCTTCGAGTTCCTGGCAACGATCGAGCACCCAGTTGAGGCCCTCGATTCTGCCCGCATAGTGCTCTTGGTCCGCCAAGTCCAATCGGGCCATGGTGGTCGCGAAGGTCTGCGCTTCATAGACCAGGTTGTAAAAACTCGTGACGGCTCGCTGTAAAGTCGGATTCATGGTGGTCCTCGTTAATGAAATGATGACAGTGAGCTCTCATTATACATGAGGGCCATGGTCCAGCAAGGAGTTTTTTTCTGGTTCAGGTGAAGAGGAGTGCGTTGAACTCGGCCATGAATCCGTAGTAGAGCGGGGCGAAATCCTTCAGGCTTTCGGGGCTTGTCTCTTTGAGGCGCTTGAAAAAAAATACTTGATGGCGGGGGTCCAGCTGTTCCAGGAGGTGCCCGAGTTGCTGCATGGTGTAGCTGCCGGAGGGCACGCTCAGGACATAGTGCACCAACCGTTCGACAAATTGCTGGGCGACATAATCGCTGGAGAGAAACCCTTCCGGGATTTTCCCCGACTGCAAGAACTCCTGGTATGGCACGGCTTGCGCGGCAAAGGGGATTGAGGCCGGAGACGAGCTGTCCATCCATTGCTCCGCAGGGGTGTGGGCGCGGTTGCAGACCATCCCACTCTACCCAAGGCAGGTCCGACCCGTCAAGTTTTCCCGTCCGACGCGGCCGTGTGGCCGGCTCGCTCTGCATGACGAACGGGGCGTTTTCTATAGAAATGAGAAGGGCAGGGAGCCCTTGCGAACCCCCTGCCCTCCCCAACGTCGGACGTGCTGGCTGAGGCTTACAGCCAGTTGACGCGCTCGGCCGGCCGAATGTAGATCGGCTCTTCGACCTGGATGCGCGCGACCTCCTTGCCCGACTTGTTGAAGCCCAGCACGGTATCGTTGTACATCTCGAACCGCTTCC
>JAGWTI010000111.1 GCA_028876065.1 Nitrospirota bacterium | reverse complement strand
ATCATCACGATCGTCGGCATAGTTTTCGCGTGGACTATTGCGGGAATCGCTGTGGCCGCTATCGGAAAGATTGTGTTCGTTATTGGTTTGCTCCTATTCTTATACCTCCTCGTGTGCAAATTCATCTGAGCGACGAGATGCGGCTCAACAAGGAGCTCCAGCCGATCGCAACCAGGCCCACGGCTGCAACGCAAACGTGATCCGCACACATGAACCCGCGACTCTGGCAGCTTCAAGAGAAATCGATCCCGAGTCCGAGCGACGATCGGGCAGGGAGGAGAGTGTCTAGAAGCTATTTCAAAACTCACGGCCGTGCTTCGACAAGCTCAGCACGAACGGAAAAGGTCAATGTTTTCAAGAATACCTCCGTTCGCCCTGAGCACGTCGAAGGGTGAACGGAGGGTTTTGAAACTACTTCTACTTGGCTGCCTCCGCCGCTAAACTCCGCAGGCTGATCAAAAAGGTCATCCAACAAGGCCTCAGGAAGTCCGGCGACTGAGGAGGTACATACCAAGCTTTGCTTGAACCGCTCGCTTCAATCCCATGCGAGCGGATTGTTATTTTGCCTCCAGTAAACTTAGCTCGGTACGTCGCAAGGAGACGGGCGACCGAGAACGAAGTTGGGGGCCTTTTTCAACAGCCGTGTCTACCGCTCCGGATTGCGCGCGGCGGAGACGGAAGACGCGAACGCCAGCAGGCTCTTCCGTGCCTCGTCGTCGAGGGCCAGGAGCAAATGCGCCTCTTCCCCGTGCATCAGCCGGAGGCTCAGGAACGGCTCCTCCTGACGTTTTTCCCGGTTCTCCCAGACCGCGTCGATCAGCTGCACCTTGTCGAGTTGCCCGACGGACACGATGTCGTAGCGAAAATAGGAGTCCCCGATCACCATGTCGTACAGCACGTTCCCGGCCGTGAGGATCACGAGGTTGAACCGTCCCTGCTCTTCATAGCCTTCCGGCAGATACTTATTGATATGCAAAAAAGCCACCTTCCGGCCGGCCAGCGCCGACTGGATATTCTTCTTGAGCCCATCGTAATCAATCTGCAACGCCCGTTCATCCGGACCCGTGGCGGCCACCGCCGCCTCGCGCGCCCGTTCGAACACATCTTCGGCCGTCATCGCTGCCCCCATGCACCTGTCTCCTTTTCAAGCTAAGCCGTTCTCGTGGCCGGCATGCCCATCGGCCGGCCACCACAGTCGGCCAGCGCTACGGTACCCGGAGTCCTGCGCCTATTGCAAGGGCCTTCTGGTCGATTTTACGACCCGGTTTTCTGGAAGGTCTGTGTGAAGCGGGGCCGGCCGGCGTCATCCAGTATCTCGAGATGCAGACTTTGCCCATCCAGGCGGATCAGGCCGAAATTTTGATACCCGCCCTCGCTGTACAACGTCGTCGGAACCAGCGCGGGGTCCGGCGGAACAGGTTTGCCCGGCGCGGCGGAGAGGGGCCCGCACACGAATTCGTAGAAATCCGGCGCCCCGTCCCGATCCGGATCGTAGGCATTGACTTGCACGAAGTGCACATCCGTCGCCAGCCACACGACGTTTCGAATGCGTTGGCGCATGAGTTCGTGCACGATCGCGCGGAGCTCCGTCTGGTACCCGGTGCCGTCCGCCCCCCTCGCCCAACTGTCGATGCCGGGCGCCATCTTGTTGCCCGCTTTGGGAATCGACAGCGGCACGCTGGTGGCGACGACTTTCCAGGTCGCGGTGGACCGCGCCAATCCTTCCAGCAGCCAGGCCCGCTGCGCGGCTCCCAACATCGTCTTACCCGGCCCGTCCGGGTCGGCGTTCCTGCTGCGATACTGCCTGGTGTCCAGGATGAACAGTTCCAGATCGGCGCCATAGCGGAGCGACCGATACAAGCGGGTCGGCTCTTCCGGCGGCGCGCCGATCGGCCAATATTCCATCAAGGCCTGCCGGCCGACGGGCATCAAGGGCTCGTACGGCCCCGAAAAATTGTTGCCCACCTCGTGATCGTCCCACACCGCGGAGACCGGCACGGACGCCAGCAGCTGTTGCAGGAACAGATCGCCCCGCTGATACCGGTGTTTGACCCGGTAGTCGTCCAGCGTGGAGGCGAAAAAGTCGGCGCCCGGCGCGTTCGGCGGCGACGGACAGCGGTCGTCGCCGTAAATCGTATCGCCCAGCAGGAGCACGAACGCCGGGCTCTTCCGAAGCATCGCGTCGAAAATGGGATAGCCCGTCCGCTCCCCCCGGCAACGCTGCTGTCCGCCGAGGTCGCCGCTCCAGAGGAAGGTCACCGGCGCGGAACGGTCGGGGTCCGCCGCCGTCCCAAACCGGCCCGCCCCCGCTTCACGCGCCGTGTCTTGGAACGCGGCCTCCTCCGGACCGGCCACGAGCACCCGGTACCGATATTGAGTTGCCGCCGTCAGCTTGCCCAACGGCACCGTCATCGTAAAATCGCGATCCGGGCCGGTCACGAACACCGCGCTCCGCTCCACCAGGTCGGGACGTCCTTCCGGAAACCATTCCACCTGCGCCCGGGCCGGCCCATCGGTCCGAAACCAGACCAATGCCGAGCGGCTGCCGACATCGCCGACCGCCACGCCCTGCGCCAGCGGCCCGCCCGCCGACCCGATCGACTCGACGAAGGGACTGGACGGAGGCAATCCCGGGCGGGATTCCGAGACACAGCCCTGCCACGGGCACAACAGCACCAAGACCAACAGACCTTGCCGCATCGTCACAGTCGGATCGTTCATCGGGCATTACCTTTCCAAAGCCGAGGGCAGGGGGCAAGGCCGTCTCCGGCCCACGGGGTCGGTTGCATTCTCCGCAGAGGGTCCGGCATACTGATGGTCGTCAACGATCGTTCCCGTTTAGAAAGGTTCGCTATGCAGCATGAAACATGTTCGGTCGGCGATTGCACGTTCCGGGTCTATGCGCCGGCGGGAACCGGCGGGTTGTGCAAGGAGCATTTTCTCAGCTTCGTGACGTGGCGGCGCAAGAAAGGCTCCGCGATGTTTCACAAGTACGCGGCCATGACCATGGACGAGCGGAACACCGTTCTGACCGAATGGAGCAAAACGCTCGCCGCCGAGTGACACCCCCGTCATTCCATCACGGGCGACCCGTGGTGATGAATGATGAACCACCGGTCCCCGGTCTTCTCAAAGAAATTGGTTGCCAGCACGCGGTTGCCCTGCGGCTGTTCTCCCTGCCGACTCGTGATATTCTCGGTGCAGACCACCCAGGCCACGTCTCCCGCCACCTGAATCTGAAGCTCGGTCAATTCGAACGCCATCGAAAAGGTGTTGTTGAAGATCAGCACCCAGGAGTCCCGGACCGACGGCCAGCCGACCCGCAGGGTCCAGCCGGGATGGATGCAGGTGACATACTCTTGCTGAGCCCAAATCTTGTCCATGCGCGCCACGTCCAGGCTCTCGAACGCCTCATAAAACTCCTGGTTCGCACGGGTCACTTCCTCGATCTTGGCTTTGAGAACCGCTTCGGTATCGCTCATGGAGACGCATCATACTCCAATCGCAAGTCGGGACACAAAACAGCGGCGACCGGGAGGCATGCTCCCGGTCGCCGCTGCCGACGTCATGCCCCTGTTTAGAACCCGGACAACCCTTTCTTGAGGGCGTCGGCCCCTTCCTTCAGCGACTCTCCTTCCTTCTTCACCGCGTCCGCCGTCGCTTCCGTCTTGTCCCTCGCTTCTTTGGCGGCGTCGACTTTCTCCTGCACTGCCCCCGTCGCCTTGTCTTTGCTTGCCTGAACGGCATCGGCCTTGGCTTTCACCCTGTCCTTGCCCGCTTGGACTTTCTCGTCAACCTTGGCCTTGGCCTTCGCTTTCTTTTCCTGGACCTTCGCCGCGGCTTTACCCGGCGCTTCCGCTGCCGCCTGCGTCTTTTGCTGGGCCGCATCGACCCCCTTCTGCAGGCTCTCCATGCCGCTCTGCACTCCCGTCTCGGCGAACGAGACCATGGGAGCGCCGCCGCCCATCCCCAACCAGACACTCACCGCCGTCGCCGCCATCACCGTCTGTCTGATCCGCATAGGGTCCTCCCGTTTGTGAAGGTGCCGATTCGCCTTGTTATCATGCCTGTTTCTGTTCCGCCGTACAATGGGCGCATCGCGTCGCCTTGGCCGGAATCGCCGACAGGCAATAGAGACAGTCTTTCGTCGCCGGCACAGCCGGCTGCGCCTCCGGTCGGGCCTTGAATCGGTTGACCTGCCGCACCAATAGAAAGATCGCGAACGCTACGATCATGAAGTCGAGAATGGTCTGTAAAAAGACCCCGTAATTGATCGTGGGCGTTCCGGCCGCCTTGGCGGCGGCGAGAGACGGCTGCGGCTGTCCCGAGAGGTTGATGAACAGACTCGAAAAATCCACCTTGCCCACCAAGAGCCCCAGGGGCGGCATCAGAATATCGCTGACCATCGACGAGACGATCTTGCCGAAAGCCCCGCCGATGATGACCCCGATGGCCATATCCAGGACGTTGCCGCGCATGGCGAATTCTTTGAACTCTTTCAACATGCGTCCTCCCTTCGCTCGATCATGCCCGCTCGCCAATGCTCAGGTGATACCTCCGCTTCCTGCCGCCCTTGGCGCTTAGGACGGACCGAGTAACCGCACTTCTTGCTGCGGGAACGGAATCTCGATCCGCTGGAGACGGAATTCTTCGACGATGGCGCGGTACAGCTCCGCCTGGACCGTCAGGTAGTCCGCCACCTTGACCCACGGCTGGATCGACACGGTGATGGCGGAATCGGCCAGCACCGCAATGCCCACCAGGGGCGCCGGGTCCTGCAACACGCGAGGGTTGGCCAGGACCAGCGACCGGGCCACCGCCAACGCCTTGTTCAGATCCGCCCCATAGGCCACCCCCACCGTCAGCTTCAGCTGCCGCACATCGCCGAAATTGTGCAGCACTTCCCCGATGACCTTGCGGTTGGGAATCACGACACGAGACCGGTCCGTATGTTCGAGGATGGTGGAAAAGACGCTGA
The DNA here is from genome assembly GCA_028876065.1 of Nitrospirota bacterium. Classification (GTDB taxonomy): domain Bacteria; phylum Nitrospirota; class Nitrospiria; order Nitrospirales; family Nitrospiraceae; genus SYGV01. The sequence continues at coordinate 4,632 of JAGWTI010000111.1, read as the reverse complement.
TCGTGACGACCTGTCCCTCCACGCCGATCAGTTCGACATATTCGCCCACCCGATAGGGCTTCGTAAAAATGATCGTCAACCCGGCGATGACGTCGCTGAGCACCCCTTGCATGGCGATGCCGACCCCCAACCCCACCACGCCGATGCCGGCCAGGAACGGGCCGATCTGAACTCCGAGCTTCTCCAGGGCGGTCAGGAGGACGAACAAGAGGACGAGTCCCTTGGTCATCCGGACGAGCAACATCCGGACCGGCGGCTCCATGTCCTGCTGCTGGAGCACCCGCTGGAGGGCGTTGCCGACCCATCGGGCCAGCAAGAGCCCAAGGCCCAGGATCGCCAAGGCCCCCAGCACCTGGAACCCGTAGGTGACGAGGAGATCGAGGATGTGATCCGTGATCGCCATAGCCCTCTACGTTGTGTCCCCTCGGGGCGGGCGGCGCCGAACGCCACACGGCCGCGGCGCCGGAGCTTAGAACGGGAGCTTCAGGCCTTCGGGCAGCAGCTTCTCCGCAGGATTCGACGGCAGCGCCGATCCGAGGGAACCTTGCGTCAAACGGGATGCCAGTTCGTTCCCGATACCTCCCAGCCCGCTGAAGCTGCTCTTGAGCTCGTTCAACGGCCCGCCGGCCTTGGCCATGACCGCCGCTTGGAGCTCCTTCGTGAACTGGTCCGCCAGGGCCTGCACTTGCTTCCCCACCGCGTCTTTCAGGACGCGATCCAGATCGGAAGTGAGATGCACGTCGTACTGCTCGACCGTGCCGGAGAGCTCGGCCTTCACCGTGAACCCGGTCACACTCGACAACGCGCCCCCGATCGCTTTGATCACGGGATTGGCCGCGTCCGGCTTGCCCGCCGTCAGCTTCACCGACTGGAGTCCGACGGTGGCCTGGCCCGCCAAGGCCTGGCCGCTCACCGTCGCCTGCAGATCCGCATCGGCCACCGCCTTCCCCAGAGTCACAGGCCAATCGGCGCTGTCGGAGAGGGACATCGACTGCACCTGATAGCCCCGGGCCCGCACCTGCGCGTGGTCCCTCGGTGAAGCCGGCACCACGCGATTCATCGCGCCGTCGAGGCGGATAGACTGGACTCCTTTGAGCTTGTCGCCGGCAAAGGCAAAGGTCAGCGGCTTGCCGAGGATGTGCTGGTCCGGGGTGATGTTCTCGATCTTGCCGTTGAGGTCCCCCGCCTCCAACTGCGCCGACACCGTAGCCGTGCGGATCAGAAAATCGGGCAACGGCTCTCGCTCCGCGAACCGGACCTCCACGCCCTTGCCGCGAATCGGCTTCACCACTTCCGGCCCTTTCGGCTGGACTTGCGCTTGCGCGAGCATCGGCTGCACTTTCCCGTACCATGCCAGCCCCTGCCGCACCCACTCTCCGCCCTTTCCTCCCAGCAGCATCCCGCTCATGTTGGCCAGGCCCTGAGGGGACAGCCGGTATTTCTCCTGGAGGCGTTGCACGTCTTCTTGCGGCGCCTTGATCGCTTGGTCCACCCGCTGCTTGAGATCGGCCAGTTGCCGGTCAAAATCGGTTTTGGCGTTCTTGATCCCCTCGAGGTCCTTTTCCAGGTCCTTCTGAATCGCCGCCACCTCGCCGGTCGCGCCCAAAATCCCTCCCAGGCCTCCCTTGGCGGAAGACTTCAGTTTTTCAATGCGGGTCTTATAGTCGTTCAGCTTGCGTTGGTCCGGCAACTCCGTCAGCCGTTTTTTCCAATCGTCCTGCGCCTTCTTGATGTCGGCCTGCAACGACTCTGCGAGCTTGACGGATTGGAGGTCGGCCGTGGCCATGACCGTCTTGATGTCCGGCACCTCGAAGGACGGCATGGGGATTTTAGCCGCCGGCTTGGCGGCGTCGCCCGGCTCCCGCGAAGGCGCCACCGCGCCGGAGGACTGCCGCTGCGTGCCGAATCGCAAACCTTCCACCGCCATCTCTTCAATAATCACCTTCCGTCGGAACAGATTCAGCCCGTCCAGCGACATGGCGATACGCGCCGCTTCCACGGCATTGCTCATCGGCTCGTCGGGGTTGGTCACTTGCAAGCGGGTCAGGGTCAATCCCAGCGGCGACAGGGTCACATGGGCGGCCGCAAGTTCCACCTTGGCCCCGACCAGCTTCGTTCCCGTCTGCTCGATCATGCGCTTGACGAAGGGATCGACCAAGAAGAGCCAGAGGAGGGCGAGCAAGACCGCCAGGCCGACAAAGGCGCCAAGCCCCCACCAACGGATCCAGCCTTCGTTCTTGGGCTTCTTCCGGTCTTTAGGCTCTCGGGCCGGTGGAGGGGCCTGCTTCTCCGTCACAGGCCACCTCCCATGCCGGAAAAGGACTGGTACAGGCTGTAGAAGCGGCTGGCTTTCAGAAGCTGCATGACGCGGGTCTTTTCCACCCAGGCGAGGACGTGAGCCCGATACCGACGGATGGCGAGATTCGAGAGAACATAGAGCGGCGCGAAGGCCAACAGCGACACCAGCAGGCTGCCCATCACGATGGAGTTGTTGAAATGCTCGAGTCGCCAGAGCGTCGAGTTATACAGGCTGGTCCAAAGGCTGGCGAGGGAGCCGTTGGTCAGCACGGCGAGCCCGACCCGGTGAAAGAGCGGGTCCAGCCCGAACGCCAGGCCAGACCAGACGGGCAACCCGAGAAGAAACGCGGAGAGGTTGACGCGGATCACCAGCACGAGGAGCAGCACCAGCAGATTGTGGAGGCTCATCAACGGAGTGAAGCCCGCCACCATGGCGAAACAGAACCCCAAGGAGATCTGCCCAGGATGCGTCTCGGAATTCAGCACCGCCAGAAGACGAGCCAACATTCTCATCATCGAGGGCCGACCTTTCTCCGTAGCGTCCTACGCGTGATAGTAGCATAGGCTGCGGCAAAAGCAACTGTGCCGACATTGGCCGACCGAGGCGAACGCGTCACCCCGTGGCCAACTGGGCCGTCTGCCGGTTGACGAGCCAGACGCCGGCCAAGATCAATCCGATGCCGATGAGTTCGACGGGCCCGACCGTTTCGTGCAGGATAAGCGCGGACAAGCCGACGGCGGCCACGGGGGTCAGGTTGCCGAGCACGGAGGCTCTCGACGGCCCGATCCCCTTCACGCCGAAGAGCCAGGCCTGTTGGGCCACGGCCGTGGCACACACCACCAAATACCCCAAGGCCAGCCAATCGGCCGACGAGACGGACGCCGGGCCGGCCTCCATCATCTTGCGGTCCACCCACAACAAGGGCACCTGCAACAGCGTCGCCACCAGCAAAGTCGTCCAATTGACGGTCAAGGCCGACAGCCGCTCCATGACGGTTCGGCTGCCGATGCTGTAGAGCGCCCAACTCGCCACGCCGAGAAACACCAGGACCCCGCCGACCAAGGGCCGATCCCCGACGGAGCTGAACCCCGCGGCCGACACCAATCCCACGCCGGCAAAGGACAGCAGGGCGCCGGCCCAGACCGCCCGCAGCGGCACGTCCTGAATCAAGACCGAGGACAGGAGCGCGGTCACCACGGGGCTCGAGCCGATGATGACGCCGGCGGCGGCCCCGCCGATATACCGGAGGCCGAAGAGGATCAACAAGTGATTGCCCAGCACGCCAAGGCCGAGGAGCGCGAGCATCCAGAGGTCGCCACGGCTGAGCCGAGCCAGCCTCCCTTCCTGCCACCACCACAAGGGCAGGAGGATTGCCAACCCTCCGAGATCGCGCATCACCGACGCCTCGACCGCCGAGAAGGAGGTCAAGGCCATCTTCTGTGCAACGATCGACCCGCCCCACAGGACCGCCGCCGAAATCAGCGCGGCATGGGCCGCTGTCTCTGATGGTTTACTCATTCCAGACCGGCGTATACAAAATAGCCGCTTTCTCCGTCAAGCACGCTCTCGAATGGGTACTAGCAGGCTGTTGAAAAAGTCGCTGACACTATGATGAAAACCCCTAAGGCATGAGGTTTCACTCTGATTAAGAGAAATACCTCAGTTGAAGCTATTCGCCTTTTCTGGTCTGCATAAACGCATTTCTGGGCCACAATTGATGTCGGCATAGGCCGGGCAGAACTGGCATTCTGGAGGGGTCCAAAAACATTTTTCAACACCCTGCTAGTAGATAAGGCCCTATCGGCATTCCTCTTCCATCGCAAAGCGGGCACTTTATTAATATTTGGTTGGTCGAAGGTTGCCTAATCAGTTCAACTAGCGGATTCTTGCATCTCTTGCAGAGCAGTCTTTCTCGCTTGTGCTTTGGAATTGTTTTCCAAATAAAGCTCATCGTCTCCTCATTTTAACTGGTGATTCTAGCCTAAGAGCCAGACGATATCATTCATCTTCCAGACGTGATCGGCTATTCCAGCCTGCATCGGCGGTTACTTCTTTCTCTCTTATCCCTTAGCGGTTAAACTGCCCTGCCCTTTTTTCCCAATACAAATATTCAGGACGCTCAAAAAGGTCATCCAACGAGGCCGCAGGGCGTGAGGACCCCGAGGCGTACTGAAGAAGTACGTTGAGGGGTTCGAACGCCCGAGAACAAAGTTGGGGACCTTTTTCAGCGTCCTATTGGCCGCACGACCAGCAGACCGTCCCGGATCGTCGCCAACACCACCGTCACGCGCAGATCGGCCGCGACCGTCCGGTTGAGCTCCTGAATCACCGCG
>JAGWTI010000018.1 GCA_028876065.1 Nitrospirota bacterium | reverse complement strand
GACGTGGATTTGGCTCTCGAGTCGATTGACCACCCGGAACAATTCCCGCTTGTGAGCAGGGCGCGCCCTAACTCGGTGCGGCGGCGAACGCCGCCACCGCGCCGCCGCTGAGCGCTCTCTGGCTCACCTCCGGGATAGCCGTCACTGAAACGCCAGGAAGATCGTCGCGTTCGTCTCCGCACATCATGCAGACGTAGAGCTGTGGGGCACGTTGATAACTTATTGAATACGCGTAAGAATCACGCTCAGCTTGTAGTATGTCCCGGTGCACGATGTTGTCAGCATACTGAATAGTTTTGGGCTGGCTCCTTTCATGATGCCACAGTCAGTACCTGCCTGGCGGCCGCTACAGCGCGATGACCTCGGGTTCCTGAACACCCTTAGCGAGGTTTTCGCCTCAACTGAGAAACGAGACCCTCATGCATTCCCTGTACTCCGCGGAGCCGAGTGCCTTTTTGTCGCATCGGATTATGGTGGGGAACACGACGAGGCATCCTGGCAAACAATCACCTTCTTGATCACGGATATTATCGACGCCGCTGCCTGGCAGCCCGAGAGAGAGGGGGTGCGCCGCAAACTCCTTCCCGACGGCCGGCGTATGGCCTTCAAAAACCTAAATGACCGTGTACGGCGTCAAGCAATGGATCATTTCCTCGAAGTAGCGAATCGGTTGCCCGGGTTGCTTGCGACCTTCGCGATCTCGAAGTCGCTCGGCAGCCTGTTCGTGAAGGAGGGCAGACTTAATCCCTCCCTGCTCGAGTTCGAAGTGCTACGCAACCTACCATCGTCAGTTGCGGAGAAGCTGCTCTGCATTGTGCACCTACTCAGTCTGCTTGTTGCAGGTTTTTCCGCGCCGGACCAGGACTTACTCTGGGCGACTGATGAAGATTCGATTGCCGCCAACCCAACTCGGCTTCGACACTTGGTTGATGTGCTGGCGTGCGTATCTAGCCAACTCCTGCCGCACGGGCTGCGACACCTGCGCGTTGCAACCGCCCGACAGGATAAGGGGGACATGTCCCTGGAAGACCTCCTCGCGATACCCGACATGGTTTCTGGAGCTTTGTCTGAAGCGCTCGCCAGCATGCTTGGTGTCAGAGGAGTGCCACCACGAGGGTTCTTCCTTCCGCCGCCGACATCGATCTCGATGAAGGCGCGACGCGTAATGGATTGGTACTCTGACAATACACAAGTCTTGCGACGGCTAATCGTACTCGTCGACGAGGCGCCAGGTACGCGTGGTCTCCGAGCCACCCGGCTCCAACTGCATGGATCGTGTGGTGCTCTTGGGCAGCCATGAGGATCACGCCCGTAACTTGACGCGAGATTGACAGACGCAACCCAACTCCGGTTTGCAGCAGATGTCGGCCTCTACGTTAGGTTGCACAGACGGAGCAAAGGCTTAGAGAGCGAGGAGAAATTTGTGAATTGCCAAATCTGCGGCAAGAAAACCGTCTCGATCAAGAAGGTGACCAAGAACTTCGGTCGCGGTGACAATCTCGTTGTGATCGAAGATCGCACCGCTGGAATAGGAGAGCGCCATGGACTACCACGTCACAGAAGCGCAATACGTGTCAGGCTATGTTGTCAGGTTGAAGTTTCGAGACGGAACCGAGGGCGAGATCGATTTAAGATCCGAGCTCACAGGGCCGATGTTTGAGCCGCTCCGGGATATCGAGCAGTTCAAATGCTTTCGCGTGGATACCGAGTTTCACACCCTTGTCTGGCCAAACGGGGCTGATTTTGCTCCCGAGTTTCTGCATGACAATGTCCGCGTAACCGCCTAGTCAGGCGCTGCGCCCGCCCCTAGATTTCCCGCCCTCCGCTGACGTGAATGTTCGGATGAAGAAGGCGAGGATATCTGCAATTTGTAGGGCAATCATCATTGTCGTAGCCCAATAAACTTGGCGAAGCGTTAAAGGCGACAGGTCCTCAAGCGGCCTGTCGCCTTTCATTTTCTATAAGCGGCTGGAAGGGTGAATTCGGAGGTGGCGGTACGGCGGGAACAGGATGCCACTAGCTGTGTGGCGAGCGAGCCGGTTCAGGTGATCCGGTAAGGCGAGCGGCTACCCCGGTACGGTGTGAATGGTCGTGTCAGGTCAACGCATCGTGCCGGCGCCGGAGCAATTCATCCTTCGTCAGCCGCTATCCCGCTAATGTTTATATTCCCCATCCCCCCGACACGTGGATGTTCGTCCCGTTCACGTAGCGGGCCTCGTCGGAGAGCAGGAACTTCACCGCCGCCACCGTGTCTTTCACTTCGCCGACGTAGCCGGCCGGGATGCGTTTGACCACGCCGGCCAGTTCGCCGGGCGGGGCGCTGCCCGAATCGATGAACCCGGGCGAGACGGAATTGACGGTGATGCCGTGCGGGGCGAGCAGCTTGGCCAGGGTTTTGGTCAGGATGAGCACGCCGGCTTTGGCGATGTAATGGGCGGTGACCTCCGGCTGGGCGACCATCTGGTCGGCGTTGGCCATGCTGAACGTGACGATCCGCCCGGACTTGCGGGCTTTCATGCCCGGCGCGGCCGCCTGGCTCAGATAAAAAATCGGGTGCAGGTTGTGGTCGAACATTTCGGCCCAGCCTGCGGGCGTTTCCTCCAGCAGGTTGATACGATGGTAGGGGCCGGCGCAGTGGATCAGCGCGTCTATTTGGCCCCAGGCCTGCTCCACCTGTTGGACCAACGCCTGGCATGCCTTGGGATCGGAGACGTCGCAACGGATGGCGAGCGGGGTGCCGCCCCGTTCCGTAATCGCCGTAGCTGTCTCGTGCGCCTCCCGTTCGCTGGTCCGGTAACAGATCGCCACCCTCCACCGTTGCGCGGCCAGGTCGAGCGTGATCGCGCGCCCGATGCCCTTGGCTCCGCCGGTGATCAAGGCCACTTGGTGAGTCATCGGTTCAATTCCTCGTTTTTCATTGAATCAATCAATGATCCAATCGTCAATGAGTCAATCGCTCAATCCAACGTCGCGTCGCGCGACTTGAGCCGCTCGGCCAGCGTCTGCAAGACGCCGGCGGTGCGCGGCGAGAAAGCCTTCGGGGTGGTCTTCGCGTCGCCGATCAGCGCCTGCAGATCCTCCAGCCGGTCCAGGTCCCGATAGGGGGGGAGCAGGGCGGTCTTGAGTCCCAAGCCCTCGACTTTTTTCTTTGTCAGGGCCAAGACCTGATCGGTGGACCAGGGAATGTCGGCGAACAGGTCCGGCGCCGGCCGGTTCAGGCCGATCAAGTAATAACCTCCGTCCAGGGCCGGTCCCAAGACCAAGTCATGGTCCTTGAGCGAGCGAAAAGCCGCCGCAAAGGTCGAGCCGGGGAGGGTGGGCACGTCCGTTCCCACGATGACCACTTGCCGGTAGCCCCGGTCGAACAGCTCCTGAAAGGCCTGATGCATGCGGGCGCCCAGGTTGTCGCCGACCTGGTCCAGCAAACGCAGTCCCTGCCGGTCCTCCAACACTTTGAAGAACACGTGCTCGCGGGAGGGGAAACAGGCGAAGACCATATCGTACTGCGCCGACTTGGTCGATGCGCGGGCCCGTTCGACCACGTCCAGCACCAGGCTGCCCTGGAGCGTGGCGGCTTCATCCGGCGTGAGCGGGGGACAGAGGCGGGTCTTGACCTGGCCGGGAATCGGCGCCTTGCCGAAGATGACCAACACGAAATTCATTTTGAGTGTTGAGTTTTTAGTGTTGAGTTGATCGCCCATAACTTAAAACTCAAAATTCACAACTCAAAACTCGGATGATCATCGCGCATGGCCATACCACCGACTTAATGTGTGCGGATTGACGCCGATCCAATAGAGGAACCGGAGCAGCCACATGAGCAGGATCGTCCGGATCGGACCTCGGGTTTCCCAGCGTCGAAACGACGTGACCACCTGGGTGCGGAGGTAGGCGACAGGTCCCATCCGATTGAGGCGGCGGGTCAGGTCGATGTCCTCCATGAGCGGGATGGAGGCAAACCCACCCATCCGCTCGAAGACCGATCGCCGCACGAAGATGGCCTGGTCGCCTGTGGCGATGCCGCTGAGGCGGGAGCGCCAGTTGATCATGCACGCGATCAGCCGGCTGAGGGGGCGGTCCCGATCGAAGCGCAGATCGAAGCGCCCGCCGACACATTCCGGCTCTTGCAGGGCTCGGACGATGGCCTCCTTGGCGTTGTCCGGCAACTGGGTGTCGGCGTGGAGAAACAAGAGCACGTCTCCACGGCTCGCCGCCGCGCCGACGTTCATTTGGGCGGCGCGGCCAGGCGGCGACGCCAGCAGACGCAGGCGAGGGGTTCGGGGTTCGGGGGCCGAGGCTTGGCCACCCCGCACCTCGCGCTCCGTTTCCTGCGCCAGGAGATCGCGAACGATCTGCTGCGTGCGGTCGCTGCTGCCCCCGTCCACCACCAGCACTTCGTCGAACCCCAGCGCGAGGGTCCGGGGGAGTGTCTGCGGCAGGGCTCGTTCTTCATTGAGAGTGGGAATGATGACGCTCACCGTCATGGTCGCGAAGCAGCCGTCGGCGTTCAGCCCTGGAATAGAGAAGGGAAATGTTCTGCGGTCGATGGCTGACGGCTCATGCCTTGTCGGGTTTGGCCGTCTTGAACATGAAGTAGCCGACCATCAGGATCGTACCCCAGAAAAGTAGCTGTTTGTGCCAGAAGAGGACTTCTCCGTAGCTGAGGAAGGCGAGGGCGATCGTGACGGACAGAGTGATCACGATGTACCGCGACGTGGGGTTGACGATCGTGGCATGGGCCCAGATCGCCAGGCCGGCAAAATACAGCAGCATCGGGACCACGCCGGCGATTTCGAACCCGCCGCTGATCGACAGCAGGACGTTCAGGAAACCGACGAACATCATCGCCGTGCCGACCATCATCTGGGCGATGTTGAATTGCCGGTCTTCCTGCGACTCCTGGCTCTGGCGCCCTTCCGTCGGCCTGGGTGGCGTCGGAGCGGCGGGCGGCTCGGCCGTCGGGTGCTGGGGTTCGGCTGGCGACATGGAATTATCCCAAGAGCGAATGGCTGATAGCGTATGGCAAGACAACAGAACAGCATTCCGACGCTTCGGCCGTCGGCCGGAAGCCATCAAGTCTTCGTCTCTTGCTATAGGCCATAGGCTATCGGCTCATGCTTTGAAATGTTTGCTGAGCGTGAGGCCTTGGCGTTGATAGGACGAGCCTAACGCCGATCCGTACACTTGTGTGGGGAGTTCTTGCATGGATTCATATACAACCTTGAAGAAGGTTTGTCCATCATAGATCTGGAAGGGGACGTCATGGGGCCGCACTTCCAGCACCACCTGGGTCCCCTGCAGCTCGCCGCGCCCGTAGCCGAATCCCGGATCGAAGAAGCCGGCATAGTGGGTGCGCAGTTCGCCGCAGGCCGCTTCGTAGGCCACCATCTCGGCCGCGTAGCCGGGCGGCACGCGAATGCGCTCCTTCGACGCGAGGATGTAAAACTCCTCCGGTTCGAGCAACAGACTGTCGTTGCGATGGCGGCGGATCGGCTCCCAGAAGTCCAGCGCCGCATAGTGGCCGACTTTGGAGAGGTCGATCACGTGGCTGTTCTTCTTGGCCCGGTAGCCGACGATCGCCTCGGAGCCCAACGTCTTGAGATCCGGGTCCGGACCTCGCAGGTCCACCCGGAGGAAGAGGCCCCGGTCGGTGCGGATCTCCCGCGCCGTCAGAGGCTTCGGGTCCGACACGTTGTGGTAGAGCAACGGTTCGCGCCGATGCAGCGAGAGGAGGCCCCGATCCGAGAGCGTCGCCGGTCCCTGAATGAGCCGGAGCTGGTTCAAGGACAGGCCGGTGCGGACCTTGATGGCGAAAGACCGGGGGACGATTTCCAGATACATCGGGCCCTGGTAGCCGGGACGGATTTCGTCGAAGCCGGTGTTCAGGTCCGTGATGACGCGGGTGAAGACGTCCAGTCGTCCGGTCGTGCTTTTGGGGTTGGCCCTGGCACGGAGCTGCTTGGGGAGGTTGAGACTTTCCAGCAGCGGCACCAGGTAGACGTGCCCCTTTTCGAGAATCGCCCCGTCCCGCAGGTCCATCTCGTACATCACGAGGTCGGATTGGTAGAAGTCCAGGACCTCCTGGCCCCAGGCCTGCACGGACCCCTGGCGGAGGCTCAAGCGGCTTTGGATGTCCGTCCGTTCCGGGAGAAAGCTGCTGAGCAGCCGGTAGGCTTTCCGGCCCAGACGCAAGTCCAGGCTGGCCGGCTGGATCTGCCGCTCCAGGATCGGCACTTCCGCGCGGATGGCCCGCTGCGCGATCAGCTGCTTGATGCGCTGGTAGGGCAGGATGCCGTGCCGGCGCGGCGCGGCCGGGGACGGTCGGGACGCGCGGGAGCCTGTCCGTTTGGCCGGGCGGCTCATGCGTCCTCGAAGGCCCCGTCGCTGCACCCGCTCATGGCCGGGTGGGCGCCGAGCATGGGCAGTGCCCGCCTGTCCTGAGCCGGATCGAAGGGCCTGTCCTGAGCCTCGTCGAAGGGGCCATGGCCGTTGGCCGGCTGGGGATAGTGGAACGTCTTGTTCTCGTAATTTTTCAGCACGGCTCCCTCTTCATCCAAGTGGACCAGGTAGTCCGGCGGGAGGATCGGGATCTTGCCGCCGCCGCCCGGCGCGTCGATCACGAAGTGCGGGACCGCCATGCCGCTGGTATGGCCTTGCAAGGCCCGGATGATCTGCATCCCGGTCTCCACCGTCGTCCGGAAGTGATTCGTGCCCTTGGTCAGGTCCGCCTGATAGAGGTAGTAGGGCTTCACGCGGGCCAACAGCAATTGATGCACCAGGCGCTTCATGACCTCCGGGTCGTCGTTCACGCCTTTCAACAGGACGGTCTGGGCGCCCAGCGGCACGCCGGCGTCCGCCAGCCGTCCGCAGGCGGCTTTGACTTCGGGGGTCAGCTCGTCCGGATGGTTGAAGTGCAGGTTCATATAGATCGGGTGGTACTTCTTGACGATCTCGCAGAACTTGGGCGTGATGCGCTGGGGCAGCGTGCCCGGCACGCGGGAGCCGAGCCGGATGAGTTCCAGGTGCGGAATAGACCGCAGGGCCTTCAAGATGCGCTCCAGCAAATGGTCGGGCAGCAGCAGCGGGTCGCCGCCGGACAGGATCACGTCGCGCACTTCGGTGTGGACGCGCAGGTACTCGATCGCGCGATCCAGCTCGCCCTTCTTGAGGAAGCCGGGTTTGCCGACCAGGCGCTTGCGGGTGCAGAAGCGGCAGTAGATGGGGCACTGGTTGGTCACCATGAGCAGGACCCGGTCCGGGTACCGGTGCACGAGGTGCGGCACGGGGCTCATCAGGTCTTCTTCGAGCGGATCGTCCGGCGCTTCGAAGTCGGCCATCTCGGCCTGGTCCGGGACCACCTGTTTCCAGATGGCGTCGCCTTTGGCCTTGATCGTGGCCAGGACCGTGGGGGTGATCCGCATCGGGTAGTCGCCGACGATGGCCTCGATCTCCTTGGGATCGACGCCCAAATGATCGGCCAGGTCCTTGGGCTTGACGATGCTATCGGCGAGGATCTGTCTCCATTCCTCCATGCATGACCCCTTTAGATGGCGATGGTGCGTCAGCGGCCGGCGGCGGGCCGCCGGCTGTACTGCGCGTCGAGATGCGCCAGGATGTCCCGCGTTTCCGTCAGGACTGTGTCTCCGTCTTTGAGCACCGGCACGTAATATTGGCCCGACACCTCGAACACCTGCCGGCGCAGGGGGCGGGCGTCGGGGACCAGGACGTCTTCATACTCCAATCCCAGGTCCTCCAGCTTGTCGCGGACCACGGCGCACTCCGGACACCAGCCGACGTGATAAAAAACGAGGGCCATAATGTTTAATTTTCAATGCTCAATGTTGAATTGCGGACCGCCCGAACAGACATCATTATTTCCAAAATTCATAATTGAACATTCACAATTGAACATTGCTGGGCGCGGCTGCGCAGGGCACCATGATGGCGTCCTTCATCCCGTGGATCACTTTCTTGTCCGGCGTGCAGAGGGTGGCCAGGACGCCGGCCAACTCGGCCCGGTCGCCGGCCACGAAGTAATAGGGCGAGAGCCTGGCCCGGCCGGCCATGGGCACCACGTCGTCGCTCCGCACGTCGTAATAGGCCGATTCGAACTGTCGGCCCTTGTGAAATTCCTGCAAGACGTAGGGCGTCGCAGGGAAGGAGGCCAGGGCCTTGTCCAGCGCCGAGGCCCATTCCACTTGCGGCAGATCGTGGCCCACGGACACGCCCCGGCTGCCCCACGCCAATTCCGAAAACCCCGAGGGCTTGATCACGTACCGACGGTCCTTCTGCGTGGCTCCCGCCAGGACATGCCAATCGGCGACGGCCTGGCCGCCGATCCGTAGATCGGGGATGACGGCCGACGGGGGGAGCGGGCGCGGGTCCAGGACCCAGGTGCGCGGCAGGACCTTGGCCAGAATCGCATAGGTCTCTTCGTCGAGCGCGTGCGTCCAAAACGGCGTCAACAGCGGATGATGGAAGAGCGCGAAGGCCAGTTTTTCCTCCAACGCCGGCTTGAACGGCGGCGTGACCAGCACCCGGTCCTTCTTGGCGCTGTACATGATCAGCTCGGCCTTGGGAATATTCTTGAGATCGAACAGCTCGAAGAACCGGTAGAGCAGCGCCACCGGCCGTTCCCGGCCGTCGAGGTCGGCGGACAGGGCCTCTTCGGTAAAACGCAGGCTGCGCGGCTCCAGACAATGGGCGTCGAGTCCTTGCTCCCTGAGCCGGGCCGCCACCCAGGTCATCTCGGGCCGGTAGTCCTTGGCTTCCTCGGACACGACGATGGCGAGGCAACCGGGCCGGTCGCCGAGCTGGGCCTTCACCATGCCGGCAAACCCGCGGATCATGCCGTCGGCGCCGCCGATGATCTCGCCGCCACCCGGCCAGTCGTTCCGGTCGAGCTCGCCATAAGCTTTGGCGAGGGCGCCGGTCAGGCCGATTCCCCCGGGCACGGAGTCCAGTTCGGTGATGACCATGCCCTCGTCCGTGGGAATGATGTCCGGGCGAATGACGGCAGGGGTCAGGTCGCGGAACCGTTTCATCCGGCTGTAGGAGACGAGCGACTCGGGCTTGCCTTGGTCCAGGTAGGCGACGACCCAGGCCGGCTGGGCGCCGCGCAGGCTGTCCTGGTACAGGCGGTTCAGGGCTCGATAAAAGGCCAGGAGATGCCGGCCGAGCGCGTGGAGAAAGGCTGCGTCGTGGGGAGCGAGACGTAAGGGGTGCGGCGCGACGCGCCATCTGGTGGTGACGGCCGGCTCGCCGGGCGGCTGTGCGGCGAGCCCGATCGGGCCGTGTTTGACGTCGTCCGACCTGTCGTAGAGACCATCTCGGACCAGGGCATCACGGACGAACACACAACGGTGGAGCAAATCCGGGCTCGTCCGGCTTGGCAGGTGACGTGCGAGTGCCAACGATCCTCCGCTCGGCGGTAGAGGGACGAGAAAAGTGGCGTGATCGTAACATGCCCCCTTGGGCCGGTACAAGAGTGAGGCGCCGGGGGGCTGTGACGCCGGCGGCCCGCGCCGCCAGCGTCGGCGCGGCTCCCGGAGGCGTGGCGGATTAGGGCCGACGGGAGGGGGGCGCCGGTTGGGCGGCCGTCATGCCGGGCTCGTACACCTTGACGCAGTTTTTGCCGTCGGCCTTGGCGGCGTAAAGGGCGCGATCCGCCGCGTCGATCAGCGCCGCCGCGGTGTTGCCGTGTTCCGGAAGGCAGGCGATGCCGATGCTGCAGGACAGCGACAGGTGCGGCGACGCCAACTGGTCCTCGCCCGGTTCGGTGGGCAGCGCGGCGACCCGCTGCCGCAGTTGTTCGGCGAGGATCAAGGCTCCGTCCAGCGCCGTGTCCGGCAGGATGACGGCAAATTCCTCGCCGCCGTAGCGTGCGGGCAGGTCGCTGGTGCGGCCGAGCGGTCGGGGACCGGCGGAGGGGAGCTGATGGTTGAGCAGCCGACCGATCGCGCGCAGGACCTGATCGCCGACGCTGTGCCCGTGCGAATCGTTGATCGCCTTGAAATCGTCCAAGTCCAGGAAGAGGAGGGACAAGGGGTGGCTCGTGCGCACGGCTTGGGCCGCCATGCGTGTGAGCGAGTCGCGAAAGTACGAGTGGTTGTAGAGCCCGGTGAGCCCGTCTCGGATGGACAGCTCCCGGAGCTGCAGCATGTTCTGTTCGAGTTGCCGGTTGAGTAACTCGATGTGCGCAAGTTGTCGCTTGGTCTCGGTGATATCGAGGATCGTTTCGACGATGTGGATGCGGCCGTCGTGCGTTTCCGCCTTGGACCATTGGACGAGCAGATAGTCGCCGTTGGGCAGCGGCACTTCGCTGGCGGTGATCCGCCCCGTTTCCATGGCCTCGGGCATCTTGCAGAAGGCGCAAGGGGCGGGGCAGCCGGCAATTTTCTCGTAACACGTTTGGATGGAGATGTCCCCGAATTTCGTGAGGGAGGTCTGGTTCTGGAATTGGACCTTGTAGGAGGCCGGGTCGATGACCGTGATGATCACCGGCTGGGAATCGAGCAGCGTCTGCGGGTCGTATTGCGGGGGAATCGGTTTCGGTGGATCGGGCACAGACACCTCCTCGCCGCAGACCACCTACGAGAAACCCAGTATCCCTAAGAACCCTGCAATGAGTCAAGCGCCGGCACATTTCCTGGCCGGCGGAAGACCCGGCGTGGAGGGCCGGCGCCATGACTACCGGTACGCCAAGAGGGCCTGTTTCTTGCCCCTCCACCCCGGCGGGCGTATCATGACGCATGGATATGGCGCGTCGGCACGATCGCCTCACCTTGCTTCCCCAGGCGTCACTCCCTCAGTGTGTGCCCAGCCGGGCCTGTTTCAGTTGCGACGTCTGTTGCCGGTTTCCCGAGGCGGACAGTTTTCTGCGCCCCTATTTCACCGCGGAGGAAATTCGGGGGGCCGTCGCCCACGGCCTGGATCCGGCGCGGTTCCCCGATCCCGGCGGCTCGCAAATCCACTTGGTGCCGAACCCGTCGGGCGAAGGCTATCTCTGTCCGGCGTTCGATCCCGTCACGTCGCATTGCCGGATCTATGACCATCGGCCCCTGGATTGCCAGATCTACCCGCTGGCACTGATGTGGTCGGCGGATCGGCGCGAGGCGCTCTTGGGCTGGGATACGAAATGCCCGTTTCTGCGCGACTCGTCCCAGGGCCTCGACGCTCATGCGGAACGGATCGCGGCCCTGTTGGAGGGGGACGAGATGGCGGCAACCCTCGCCCGGAATCCCCGGCTGATCGGCCGGTTCCAGGACGATGTCGTGGTCCTGCGATCGTTGCCGAAGCTCACAGAGCGCATACGCTCCCGGTTCGAGGTTCCAGGTTCGGGGTTCGCGGCTGGACCGCCCCGCAACCCGCGCCCCGTATCCCGCACGCTGCACCCGCTGACGCTTGACGACCGTCCGCGATTCGAGGCGGCCCTGGCCTTGGTGGACACGCCCTTGGCCCACTATGCCTTTGCGCCGCATTTCATCTGGCGGGGGCTGTTGGACTATGGCTGGACCGAAATCGCCGGGCACCTGTGCCTGTTTGCCGCTTCTCCGGACGGCCTCTTCATGCCCTTGCCGCCGCTGCTTATGGGGCGAGAGACAGGTTCGAGGTCCGAGGTTCGAGGTTCGGGGCACCCCGTACCCCGCACCCCGCTCCCAGACCCCTCAGCTTTGTCCGCCTGCTTCGAATTCATGCGGAAAAGCAACGGCGGGTCGGGGGTGAGTCGCGTGGAAAATGTTCCCGCAGAGTGGGTGTCGGAATTGCAGGCCCTGGGCTATGTCCTCAAGCCCAAGGCTCCCGACTACCTCTATCGGACGGAGGACCTGGCCGGGTTGGCCGGGGATCGGTACAAGTCGCAGCGGGCGGCCTGCAATCGGTTCGCCCGGACGCAGACGTTCCGCTATGCGCCGTACCGCGACGACGATCGGGCGCGCTGCATGGCCCTGTACGACATCTGGACGAGGCAGCAGGAAGCCCGCAGTCTTGAGGCCCTGGACCGCACAGGCCGCTGGATGCTGCAGGACTCGGCCTCGGCCCATGCCGAGGCCCTGGCCCATCATCGTGCGCTCGGCTTGACCGGACGGGTGATCGGCCTCCAGGATCGGGTGGGGGCCTATACCTTCGGCTATGCCAGGTCCGCATCCGTCTACTGCGTCCTGCTCGAGGTGGCCGACCGGTCCGTGCCCGGCCTGGCCCAGTTTATCTTCCGCGAGGTCTGCCGGGAGGCGGCGGCGCAGGGCTATCCCTACATCAACACCATGGATGATTCGGGATTGCCGGGGCTGGCCCGATCCAAGCAGGCGTACCATCCGGTCAACCTGGTGTCCGGTTACGTGGCGTGCGAATAGAGGCAGGAGCGTGGCGTGACAGTTCACCGGCATAGTCGTCGCCCCTATGCGTATCTGCAGGTCTTGATCCTGGCGTTGACCGCCGCGGCGATCGCGGTGGGGACGGTGGGGCTCTACTATGTCGAGCAGCGCCTCGTGGCGGTCGCGGGGGAGAACCTGGCGCTGGCCGCCGCCCAGACCGCGCAGCACATGGACCGTGTGCTGCTCGAACGGCAGGGGGATGCCCAGATGATGGCCCGGGCGTTCGCCCGTCAGATCCACAGTCTCGGGTTCCTGACGGAGTATGTCGTCTGGATGCGGGCGCACTATTCGGCCTATCTCTACCTGTGGTTGGGGGTGACCGATGCCGAAGGCCGGATCATCGCGTCGTCCGATGCCAGCAGCGTCGGGCAGGACTATGGTCGTGAAGTCTGGTTTGAGGCCGTGCGCCGGACCCGCGCCGTCCACGTGGGGGACGTGGAGCCCTACGAGGCCGGCGGGGGCGTGGACTCCGTGGCCTTCACGGCCCCCATCGTCGGGCCGCAGGGAGAGTTCCTCGGGGTCGTGACGACCAGGATCGGCCTGCCGGCCATCGAGGAGCAGGTGACCAGGACCGTGCGGATGTTCGAGCAGCAGGAAGGGTTCATCGGGACGATTGAGTATCAGTTTCTGACGGACGACGGACGGGTGTTCATCGATTCGGATCTGGAGCACAAGGGGCTCGTGAACCTCAAGCGGATGGGGTTGCCGTCCGCGTTGCTGAGCGACCGGGCGCAGCCCGGCTATGTCGAAGAGGACCACTTGCGGCGGCACGTGCCGGTCGTGACCGGCTATGCGCGGACGAACAGGGGAGAGGGAGGGGGCGGCTTGCAGTGGACGGTGCTGCTGCGCATGGATCGCAGCAACATCGTGGCCCCGATCCAGACGGTCCTGTGGAAGTTGGGCCTGGCCGGAGCCATTGTCATGGCCCCGCTCCTGGGCTTTCTGCTCTGGAGCGCCGGCCGGTTGCGGGCCGAGTGGGTCCAGGCGGAGCTGGAGAGCACGCGCGCCAAGGCCGCCGAAGAGGCGTTGCGCGAGAGCGAGACCAGGACCCGTGTGATCGTGGAAACCGCCCTCGATGCGGTGGTGGTGATGGCCAGCGACGGGCGGATCACGGAATGGAATGCCCATGCCGAGACGGTCTTCGGCTGGCCCCGGGCGGAGGCGATCGGGCGGGTCCTGGCCGAGACGATCATTCCCCCGGCGCATCGCGAGGCCCACGAGCGGGGGCTGCGGCGCTTTCTCGAGACGGGCCAGGGGCCGCTCCTGAACCGGCGGGTCGAAATCACCGCCTGTCGCCGGGACGGCGGTGAATTTCCGGTGGAGCTGGCGATTACGCCGGCCCGACAGGGGAACGTTCACACGTTCAGCGCGTTTGTGCGGGACATTACGCAGCGCAAGGAAAGCGAAAAACGCCAGGCGGCGCAGTTGGCCGTGACGGTGGCCCTGTCGGAGGCGCGGACGCTGGACGACGCCGCGCCCAAGCTCCTGCAGGCCGTGTGCGAAACGGTCGGGTGGGAGCTGGGGGTGATTTGGCGTGTGGATCGGGCGGCGGCCCTCTTGCGGTGCGAGCGGATCTGGCATGCTCCATTGAAAGGGATCGAGGCGTTCGCCGCGCTCAGTCGCGACACGACCTTTCCGAAGGGGGTTGGGCTGCCCGGGCGCGTCTGGGCGACGGGACAATCCGTTTGGATCACGGATGTCCTGAAGGATGCCAACTTTCCCCGGGCGTCGGGAGCGGCGCAAGTCGGCTTGCACGGCGCCATCGGGTTTCCGATCGTTCTTGGCGGAGAACTGCTCGGCGTGCTGGAGTTTTTCAGCCGCCAGGTGCGCCAGCCGGACGACGACTTGCAGCGGATGATGGCGGAAATCGGCATCAAAGTCGGCCAATTCATCGAGCGGGGACTTCTGGAGGAGCAACTGCGGCAGTCGCAAAAGATGGATGCCATCGGACGGCTGGCGGGCGGGATTGCTCATGACTTCAACAATCTGCTGACGGTGATCAGCGGCTATAGCCAGCTGCTGCTGAATCAACTGGATGTCGGCGACGAGCGGCGGGATAAAGCGGAAGAGATCAAGAACGCCGGGGCGCGGGCCGCGGTCCTGACCAAGCAGTTGCTGGCGTTCAGCCGCAAGCAAGTCCTGGCCGCCCGCGTGCTGGATCTGAACGAGCTGGTCGCGGGGATGAACGGGATGCTGCGGCGCGTGATCGGCGAGGACATCGACTTGGTGACCCTGTCCGGGTCGTCGCTGGGCTCGATCAAGGCCGATCCGGGGCAGATCGAGCAGGTGATCGTGAATCTGGTCATCAATGCGCGGGACGCCATGCCCCAAGGCGGGCGGGTGACCATTGAAACGGCCAATGTGGAGGTGGAGGCCGCGGTGCTCAGCCAATCCGGCTCCGTGCAGCCGGGGCCCTATGTGATGTTGGCGGTGAGCGACACGGGCTGCGGCATGGACCCGCATACCCAGGCCAATATGTTCGAACCGTTCTTTACGACCAAGGAACAGGGCAAGGGCACGGGGTTGGGGCTTGCCACGGTGTATGGGATCATCAAGCAAAGCGGCGGGCATATCCTGGTGTCGAGCAAGGTGGGGGTCGGGACGACCGTGAAGGTGTATCTGCCGAGAGTGCACCAGGCCGCGGCGGCGGCGGCCGAATCGGTTCCGGTTGCCGACCGTCCCGTCAACGGGTCCGAAACGGTCTTGCTGGTGGAGGATGAAGACTCGATTCGGAAGCTGCTCGGGCAGCAACTGCGGATCCGGGGCTACACCGTGCTGGAGGCGGGCAAGGGGGAGGAGGCCATGGACCTGTGCCGGCGGCACCGGGGGCCCATTCACCTGCTGCTCACCGATGTGGTGATGCCGCAGATCAGCGGCCGCGAGCTGGCCGAACGGCTGGCGTCCGTACGGCCGGACATGCGGGTCCTCTACATGTCCGGCTACACCGACGATGCGGTCGTCCGCCACGGCGTCCTGGAATCGGACGTGTCGTTCGTCCAGAAGCCGTTCACGCCCAGCCAACTGTTGCGCAAGGTGCGCGACGTGCTCGACGTCCGTCGGTAACAGCCCGGCGGGTCTTGCCCGGGCGGCCGCGCGCGACTTGATCTTGCGCCGGTTTTCAGTTATTGGTGAATCCCGGAGGCGGTGACGCACACATGAGCCAGTCGGACCAACAGACGAAGGGCAAAGAGCTGGAGATCGACCGCTATCGCATCCAGCAGGAGCCCTTCTACGCGGAAGTGGCGGGCGAAATCGGCCTCTTCACGGTGGCGGCCCGGAGCCGCATGCCGGTGATGCTCAAGGGGCCCACCGGCTGCGGCAAGACGCGCTTCGTCCAGCACATGGCCTACCGGCTGAAGCGTCCGCTGATCACCGTCGCCTGCCACGAAGACCTGACCGCGTCCGACCTGGTGGGGCGGTATCTGCTGAAAGGCGACGAGACGGTCTGGGTGGACGGGCCGCTCACGCTCGGCGTGAAACACGGGGCCATCGTCTACCTGGACGAAATCGTGGAGGCGCGCAAGGACACCACCGTCATCATCCATCCGTTGAGCGACGATCGGCGCATCCTCCCGCTCGAAAAGAAGGGGCAGATGGTCCAGGCCGTGGACGACTTTCTGCTCGTGATCTCCTACAACCCCGGCTACCAGAGCGTCCTCAAGGATTTGAAGCAGAGCACCAAGCAGCGGTTCATGGCGATCGAATTTACCTATCCCCCGCGCGAGATCGAGGCGCGGGTGATCGAACAGGAAGCCGGCGTGACGGCGGAGCAGGCTCAGCGTCTGGTCACGTTGGGCGAAAAAGTGCGCAACCTCCGCACGCACGGGTTGGAAGAGGGGGTCAGCACCAGACTGCTGATCTATGCCGGGCAACTGATCCGGCAGGGCGTGGCCCCGGCCCGCGCCTGCGAAGCGGCCGTGACCAAGCCGATCACCGACGACCCGGATATGCAGCGGAGCATTCAGGAACTGGTGAAAGCGATTTTCTAGAAACATGAACAGTCATCAGTGAGCAGTGATCGGTTTATGGAGGAGGGCAGCGTCATGAAGGCTTCGTGGAAACTGATGCTTGCAGGGATGGTGATGGTGACGCTCACCGGCTGCGGCAGCCTCATGCACCCGCGCGCCGGCGAGTTTCTGGAGCAGGCGAAGGGGAGCAGCGGGATCGAGACGGAGATCAACCTGACCAACATGGTCGAGGCCAGCATCAAGGCGGTTCAGGGCAAGGCGGATTATCAGGACGGGTTGGATACGCTGCACAACCAGGTCTATGCCTTGAAGAAGGCGGCCTGCCAGGTGACGGAAGAGCAGGGTAAGACCGTCGCCTATGCCAAGGCGCACACGCTGCGGCGGGAAATCGGGACGATCTTCCACCGCCTCTGGAAAAACCGCGAGGATCAAGCGTTGCGCGACATGCACCTGGAGCTGCTGGCCAAGCGGGTGGGCGAGCTGCGCGAGGCGCTGCAAGCGGCGAAAGGATAGGAGCGGGCGATCCGACTCTCCTTGTGCTCGCGCATCGCGCACGTCGGCAGGTTGGAATGTCCTCGCTGGACGAACGCAGTGATGGAAAGCCGGATCGCCCTTAGGTAATTGGGGGAGATGTCCAACGCCGCTGCCGGAGTCGCCTGCCTGATCCTCTCCTGCCTCCTCTATGGAGGGCTACTCCTCGTTCCCTTTCTGCCGTTCGGCTACCAGGGACAAGGCCTGGCCGCGGCGGGGCTGGTTGTCGTAGGCGAAGCGGCCTTCTGGGTCGGGTGTCTGCTCGCCGGTCGTGAGCTGATGGTCCGCTACCGAAAGCGACTTGACCCCCGCACCTGGTTCAGACGGCCGTCCGGTGTGCCGATCCCGCCGGACCTCCCTCGCCCATGACCCCTCCCTACCGCCAGACCCGCGAAGGGAGCCTGCTCACCCTGCACGTCCAACCGGGCGCGAAGAAGACGGAATATATGGGGCTTCATGGGGACGCGTTAAAGGTGCGCGTGGCTGCGCCGCCGGTGGAGGGAGCCGCGAACGAGGCCCTCTGTTCCTGGCTCGCTGGCTTGTTCAAGGTTCCCCAAAAAGCGATTACGATTCAGGCAGGGCAGACCGGCCGGCGCAAGCTGGTGCTGCTGAAGGGCGTCGCGCTCGACTCGGTCCAAAACGTCTTTACGCGGGGCGGCGATGCGTAACGCCATCCTCCTGATGCTCGTGATCGGCCTCGTCGGCTGCGCCGGGCCGAAGCCGGTCCTCTACCCCAACGCCCACTACAAACGGGTCGGGTCGGACGTTGCGGAACAGGATATCGCCGCCTGTCGGGCGATGGCGGAGAAGGCCGGTGCGGAGCCGGGCGAAGGGCGGGCCGCCGACACGGCCAAGAATGCGGCGGTCAGCGGCGGCATCGGCGCCGCCGCCGGCGCGGTGGGGGGCGCGGTCGTCGGGGCCGCGGGGAGCGGGTCCGCCGTCGGGGCGGCCAGCGGCGTGGTCTGGGGGTTGCTCGGCTCGTTGTTCAGGGCGCCGGATCCGGGCGAGGCCTACAAACGTTTCGTCAACCGCTGCTTGGCCGAACGGGGCTATGAGCCGGTCGGCTGGAACTGAGCGCCGCCCGGTGGGCCGGCGAACGGCGCTGCTGCCCGCCGGAAAACTGCCGGTGGCGCTGCTCCGCCGGTTCCTCTCCAGCCTGGCCTCCGGCGCCCGATCCACGGAGCAAGGTCTGCTGGTCGGGCCTGGCGTCGGGCTGGATGCGGCGGCGCTGGACCTCGGCGGCCGGCGTCTGCTGGTCCTCAAGACCGATCCCATCACCTTCCTGTCGCAGGACCTCGGCGCCTACGGGCTCACGATCAATGCCAACGACCTGGCCACCATGGGGGCGACGCCCCGCTGGTTCCTGGCCACGCTCCTGCTCCCGGCCGGCGCGACCACGAAAGGGCAGGCCATGGGCTTGCTCGCGCAAGTGCGCCGGGCATGCCAGCGGCTCGACGTGACCCTGTGCGGCGGGCATACGGAGATCACCGAGGCCGTCACGCGTCCGGTCCTGATCGGCTGCTTGCTGGGACTGTGCCCGGCGGGCCGCCTCGTCACGACCGCCGGCGCCCGGGTCGGCGACGCGCTGGTGCTGACCAAGGGGATTCCGATCGAGGCGGTCTCGGTGCTGGCGCGGACACGAGCGGCAGACCTGCGGTTGCGCCATTCGGCCCGCTTCGTCGCCCGCTGCCGCCGGTTTCTGGACGATCCGGGCATCGGCGTCATGCGCGAGGCTCGTCTGGCCTTGGCCTGCGGCGGAGTCCACGCCATGCACGACCCGACCGAAGGGGGCTTGAGCGGGGCACTCTACGAACTGGCGGAAGCGGCCGGGGTCGGGCTCAGGATCGACGAAACGGCCGTTCCAATCCTTCCGGAAGGTGCGCGCCTCTGCGCCGACTTGGGCCTCCATCCCTGGGGCGCGCTCGCCTCCGGCTCGCTGCTCATCTGCGCTGATCCCAGCCGTGAAGCCGCCATCCGCTCGCGTCTGCACCGGGCGGGCATCGCGGCGGCGCGCATCGGGACGGTGGTGCCGGCCCAGCAGGGCGTTCGTCTGGCGACGGAGGGCTGCCGCTCTCGTCCGGTTCCGCGCTTCGCCGTGGACGAGGTCGCGAGGTTGCTCAGCCGGAGGGGGGGCTCTGCTCCCGTGCGATGGCAACTCCGTCGGGGCAGCGAGGACAACGAATGGCTCGATCGTTTCGAGTAGTCCGGAGGTCCAAAGCATGAACGTCGACGCATTCATTAGGCTGTCCGTGTTCGTGGGCGTATTGGGCGTCATGGCATTATGGGAGATCATGAGCCCGCGCCGCCGGTTGACGACCTCCAAGGTGCGACGCTGGACGGCGAATCTCTCGATCGTCGCGCTGAACACGTTTGTCATCCGGATGCTGTTCACAAGTGGGGCGGTGGGTATGGCGCTTGTGGTTGCCGATCAGGGCTGGGGCCTGCTGAACCGCCTCGGCTTGCCGGCCTGGTTTGAGGGGCTGCTGGCGGTGATTGCCCTGGACTTGGCGCTCTACCTTCAGCACGTCATGTTTCATGCGGTGCCTGCGCTTTGGCGCTTCCATATGATGCACCATGCGGACCTCGACGTGGATGTCACCACCGGGGCGCGATTCCATCCCATCGAAGTCGTGCTCTCGATGCTGATCAAACTGGCGGCGGTCGTGCTGATCGGCGCATCGCCGTCCGCCGTGCTCGCCTTCGAGGTGCTCCTCAATGCGACCGCCATGTTCAACCACAGCAACGTGTGGATGCCTCCGACGGTGGATCGGTTCCTGCGATGGGTCGTCGTGACCCCGGACATGCATCGCATCCATCATTCGATCCTTCCGCGGGAGACGAATACGAACTTCGGGTTCAACCTGCCCTGGTGGGATCGCCTGCTTGGCACCTATCGAGCCGATCCTGCGGCAGAGCAGGAGACCATGCTGCTCGGCCTGGAGCAGTTTCGGGACCCGATGCGGCTGGGGTTGAGCGGGATGCTGACGCTTCCGTTCACAGGTGAGCCGGGACGCTACCCATTGAGTCGAAGGGAATGATGCCGCCGGCTCTTGCCATCGGCCAATCACAAGAACAGCGAGGTCTCGCATGAAAATCCTGTTTATGGTCAATGACGCGCCCTACGGATCTGAAAAACTCTATAACGCCCTTCGGCTCGCGATGAAATTGCAGCAGGAGCAGGCCGATGCCGAGGTGCGAGTCTTTCTGATGGCTGACGCCGTCACCGCTGCGTTGCCCGGTCAGACCACGCCTCAGGGGTATTACAACGTCGAGCGGATGCTCAAGGCCGTTGCGAATAAGGGCGGGCAGGTCAAAGCCTGCGGGACTTGCGTGGCGGCCCGCGGATTGGAGACGCTGGGTCTCATCGAGGGCGTGGCCGTCAGCACCATGAGTCAGTTGGCCCAATGGGTCGTGGATTCGGACCGGGTGCTGACCTTCTGAGCGCTCAAAGTAGAAAACAGACAGGCAGGTCGGCCAGTAAACACTGTATCCGGAGGGAGAGCCGTTCCAGTCTTGTGATGTCCTCCGGCTGAGGCGAGCGGGGATCGAAGGTCTTCAGCCATTCGACGTCCCGTTGCATGGCCCGGCGCGAGAGCCAGGACGTGCCGGGAATGTCGCGGCCCCGCTCGGCCGCCTGGGCGGCGAGTGGCTGCAAGGTCGCTACCTCGTCGGCCAGCTCCAGTCGGTCCGCGTCGAACCGGTACCGGTCCCGGTCCTGATCGATGGCGGAGAGCAGCCGCTCGAGCCAGCGGACCGTGGCCGCCATCCGTTCGTAGTGCAGGGTCTCGGGTAAGTCGGTGGGCTGGTGGTAGCGCGGGGTCCGCCCGCTGGACAGGAACAGAAACGGCACCGAGGCGTTGCGGAACGCATCATAGTCGCTGAACGGCACGTGGCCGGCCAGGGGGAGTTCTTCGATCAGATGCAGGCCGAGCGGCAGCACGTTGAGCGGTGAATGTTGAATGCTGACGGAGGAATTTCTTCGTTCAACGTTCATCATTCCGCGTTCATCGTTCAGCATTCCAGACGCCTCCTTGAGGCGTCGGTAGAGCCCCGGACTCTTCTCCGCGCCCGCCGCAACGACCG
Source organism: Nitrospirota bacterium (assembly GCA_028876065.1). Classification (GTDB taxonomy): domain Bacteria; phylum Nitrospirota; class Nitrospiria; order Nitrospirales; family Nitrospiraceae; genus SYGV01. The sequence goes on along the minus strand of JAGWTI010000018.1, from coordinate 22,846 downwards.
TCTCGCGCAGGGGTTCCCAATGGACGCCGCCCATGATGTCCATGATGACGACGGCCTGGATCGCATCCAGGGAGCCGATCTCTTGCGGCAGGTGATCGGCAAAGTACTGAGACCCCATCTGCTGGGTGCGGATGTAGGGCGGCTCCTCGGCATTGAAGGCGGCGAACAGGACATGGTGGTGTCGGGACGCCGGCAGGGTTCGGGCCAGCTCGATCAGGATCGCCACGCCCGAGGCATTGTCATCCGCGCCGAGATAGGCCCCGCCCAAATGGTCATAGTGGGCGCCCACGATAATGTACGGGGCTTGCGCTGTGGCCTCGGCCGCCGGCCTGAGCCCGAGCAGGTTGTCGCCCAACCGGGCCGGCAGACTCTGTCCATAGCCGCCCAGCGATGACAGGGGGACCAGCCCTGCTTCCTGAAAACGGCTCTTGATGTATTCCGCCGCGGCCCGGTTGCCCTGCGTGCCCGGTTTGCGTCCCTGGAGCGAGGGGTCGGCCAGAAAGCGGACGTGGGTCTGTAAGGCTTTGGCTTGGTCGCTGGCGATCGGCAGGCTGGACGGCTCGACTGGTTGCATGGCCCCCAGGGATGTGAGCAAGAGGGAGCCGAGGCACAGACCTGCGGCTCCGCGGAGACGCATCGCGCGAGGGGTCAAGGTTTCCGTTGGTCGTCCTGGGTTGCGGGCGTGGCCGTTTCCGGTTGGGCGGCCTTGTGACGCAAGGCTCGGCCTTTGTCCGGCGTCGGGTCCGTGATCACCCCGTACACTTCCCGCCCTTCATGGCCTTCCGGCAGGTATTCCGTGATCGGCATCCCGTCTTCCCGCACGAACAGCAAACAGTGGCAGTATTTATAAATCTGCATCTCGTCGCAGGCGCAGATCCAGCGGCGGAGTTTGGCCTCCGCCTGTTTGTCCTTGTAGAAGTTGCAGGGGCAGAGGGGCTTGCCCAACTCCTCCACATGCATCGCCAGCCCCTTCACCACGGCTTCCGTCACGGCGGGGGTGGGGTGGAAGGCGGTGCCGCTCTTCTCCGCGAAGCCCTTCGCGAACTTCCACATTTTATCGAGACTGGCTTGGCTCGGCTCTCCCATGCACCATTCCTTTTGGCTGGATGTTGAAAAAGTCCGCCGAGGACCATCGAGCGGCACCGGCGGTGAGCAGTTTACAAGCATTCCCGCCTGCTTTACAATCCACCGATTCGCCAGGCTTCAAGACCATGACACAAGCCGCTTCTCCCGACCATTTTGCCGAACGTCTGCGCTCGCGCCTGAGCGGGACTCTGGACCGGTCTGTCGCCGCTGACATGGTCGCCAAACTGGAAGGGGCTGGCTCGGTGCCCGCCGTGCTGAGCCTCTTCGACGAACTGGCCGACGCTTCCGCGAAGGCGACGCAGGCGGCGATCGAGGCCCTGCCTGAATTGGACCGGCGGGGCGCCTTGGGTTCGGTGGTCCCCTGGCTGGATCTGGGGGTGGCACTGGCCGGTTCGTCCGGCGCCGTGGCCATGAAGTATTTCAAGGAAAGCCCGTTGCTGCTCGGATTGATCGAAACGGAACCGGCCCGACGACAGGCGCTCGACTTGGCCTTGGAGTTGGCGGACAGCGATGTCAATGTCGCGCTGGAGTTGATCCGCCAGGCGCCCGAACTGCTCGCGGTGCTTCCAGCCGAGCGATGGCCGGCCTGGGCCGGGGTCGGCGTCGAGCTGGCCCGCATGGATTTCGTCCTGGGCATCGAGTTCTTCCGCCAGAGCCCCGCGCTTGCGGCGGTCTTGCCGTTGGAGCAGGTGCGCGCCTGGGTCGGGTTCGGGATGAAGCTGATCCAGCAGAACAGCCTGGGCAAGACCGATTATGTGGGCACGTTGGAATTTTTCCGCACCAGCCCGATGATCCTGGGCGACGTGCCGGAGTCGGCGGTGCGGGGGTTGGTCGTCCAGATGGGATCGGTGCTGGCCGATCGCGCCCCCGAGGCGGCGATCGCCTTTCTGGCCGAGTCCCCGGCGCTGCTGCGGCGGATGCCCACGGAAGCCTGGCGGCTCCGCTGCCTGCAGTATGGCCTGCTGGTCGGCGAGCGCGATGCCGAGTCGGCGCTGGCCTATTGGCGTCGTTGTCCCGACATCCTGGCCCTGACCGGCGCGGGGGAGCAGGCGCAGGACAAGTTCGAACTCTGGTACCGGGGCGGGATGGAGGTGCTGGGCTACAGCCCCGAAGGGGCACGGGCCTACTTTGCGCTGGAGACGAAAAAGGCGCTCGAGTCGGTGACGCAGGCGGTGAGCGGCGTGCCGTTGCGGCAGGTCGCCCGATCCCTGAAGCTTTTTGCGCAGGGGCTCTGCGGAACCGACGTCACGATCCGGTCGCTCCCCGACACGGAGCAGGAGCCGGCGAAGGGGCAAGCCAGGGCGATGGTGAGCGGCGAGGGGCGGACGATTGCCTTGCCGGCGATCCTGCGCCGCTACGACAAGCGCGAGGACAATGTCCGGCTCTACACGGTGATGACGGCGCATGAAGCGGGGCACCTGGAGTTCGGGACCTATGGTCTGGCACTGGGCCGGCTGGCGGAGCTCATCCGGTCGGTGCGAGCCCGCTACGGCCGAACGCAGGAGCCGGCCAACCTGGCCGAGGTCTTTGCCCTCTATCCGCAGCCGGGGTTGATCCGCGACTTGTGGACCTTGCTGGAAGATGCGCGGGTCGAGTATTTGCTCCAGCTCGAATATCCGGGGCTCAAAAACGATCTGGCGGCGCTGGCGCGTGACGCGGCCAGGACGCGGTCGCTGTTGCACGGCATGACGGTGCGGGAGATGGTCGTGGACGCGCTGTTGCTGTTGTCCACCCAGGACCGGGAGGCGTTCCGGATTCCAGCGTCGATTGCCGAGGTGGTGGAGCTGGCCTGGACCCAATGCCGGGCCATCCTTGCGCCGGGCGCGCTGGCCGAAGACGCGGTGCGGCTGGCGGATCGGGTCTATGTCCTGCTGGACGACATGCTGGCCGCCAAGCGTCCGACAGGGGAGGGCGAAGCCTCCGAACCGAGCGCCGACGTGGGCGCAGGACCCACATCGTCCGAGGAAACAGCCGAGGCCTACCGGCCGGTGACGAATTGGGCCTATCGCGGCGAGATGAACCCGGAGCTGGTCACGGACCGGGGGGCCGGGGGAGAGGACAAGGGCGAGCACCCGCAAGGACTGACCTTTGCGTCCGCCGAAGCTTTTGCGCGGGGCGGCGCAGCGGGCCGCGGATCGCAGGGCCGGCAGCCGCGCGAGTTGACGTCCGATGAAGTGGAACGGGGCCGCGATCCTGGCTCGGTGGTGGACCACTGGCTGGCGGTGGACGAGGGCCGGGCCGGAGCGCACCAAGCAGAGCCGGCCCAGGCCCAGACGTTTCTGTACGACGAGTGGGATGGGCTCATCCAGGATTACCGCCAAGGCTGGTGCCGGGTGGTCGAGCGGGCGGCGCCGGAGGGCGCCACGGATTTTGCCGAAGCCACGTTGGCGGAGCATGGGGCGGCGGTCCGGCTGCTGCGCCGGTACTTCGAAGCGCTCCGCCCTCCTGGTTTGCGGCGCGTGTCGGGCCAGACGGACGGCGAAGAATTGGACCTGGATGCGGTGGTTCGCCGCCGGGCCGAGCTGGCCGCCGGGGCCGATTCTTCCGACCGGCTGTACGTCCGGCGCGAGAAGTGCGAGCGGGACGTGGCCGCCGCCTTCCTGGTGGACCTGAGCGGGTCCACCAGCAGGCAGATCGAATCGGCCGGCGGGCGGACGCGCCGCGTGATCGACATCGAGAAGGAAGGGCTGGTGCTGCTGGGCGAGGCCCTCGAAGCGATCGGCGACCGGTACGCCGTCTACGGCTACTCAGGGCGGGGGCGGCGCCAGGTGGATTTCGTCATCCTGAAGGAGTTCGACGAGCCGGCCGGCCTGCGCATGGCCTCCCGGCTTGGCGCCGTCGAACCGCTGCAACAGAACCGGGACGGGGCGGCCATCCGCCACGCGACCCGCAAGCTGCTGGCCCAACCGGCGAAAGTCCGGCTCTTGGTGCTGTTGAGCGACGGCAAGCCTCTTGATGAGGGCTACACGGACGAGTACTCCTTGGAAGATACGAAAGCCGCCTTGCGGGAGGCCCGCGCGAAGGGGCTCGACCCTTTTTGCATCACCGTGGATCGCGAAGCCGACGATTACCTCAAGCGGATGTACGGCGAGGTCCGCTACCTGATCATGGACCATGCGGGGGCGTTGCCGGAGCAGTTGCCGCGGACCTATCATCGCCTCACGGCGTAGAAAGAGAATTGTGAATGTTGAATTTTGAATGATAAATTATGGGAACTCGGGCCAATCCTCAATTCAAAATTCACAATTCATAATTCAAAATTTGCCATGTCACAAAAGACTGTGCCGCCCTGGCTCTATAAGCTCTTTACCGGCCACCAGTATCCCTATGTGCGGCGCCTGGCCAAGTTCGCCAAGCCGGTGACGCCGGGCGAGGATCGGGGCGAGCCGACCAAGGAGGAGATCGACGTCAAGTTCCGGGAAGTCTTCCCCCGTTGCTGGATCAAGGTCCTGCAGGAAGTGAAAGAAGGGATGATCGTGACGTTCCACGAACTGGGACAGTATGGAGCGGGCCACTATCAGGAGCTGATCGATCATCCGGAGGAATTTCTGGCCAAGACCTACGGCAAGAAGAAGATCAAGGTGAATTTTTACGACGGCGAGAACTTCGTCTGCACGATCAATTTCAAGGTGGCGGGCTGGACGGAGCACGAAAATCATTGATGAATACGGCGCGATGAAGGCAGAATGCGGGGGGCGGATTCCTGTAGGCATCGGTCGTCGGACGGCGGTCATCATTCAGCGTGAGGAGTGAGAGCATGGGGCGACCCAAGGTCACGGTGGTAGGGGCGGGCAACGTCGGCGGCACGACCGCCCAGCGGCTGGTCGAGAAGAACTGCTACGACGTCGTCCTGGTGGATATCGTCGAGGGAGTGCCGCAAGGCAAGGCGCTGGACCTCTCGCAAGCGGGGCCGGTCTGCGGGTACGACGCGCAAGTGGTCGGCGCCAACGGGTATACGGAGACCGAGGGATCGGCGGTGGCGGTGATCACCTCCGGCGTGCCGCGCAAGCCGGGCATGAGCCGGGACGATCTCCTGGCCACCAACGCGAAGATCGTCCAGACCGTCGTGCGCGAACTCGTGTCCCGCTCGCCCGAGGTCATCCTGATCATGGTCACGAATCCCCTGGATGCCATGGTTCACGTGGCGCAGCGAGTCAGCCAGCTGCCCCACCAGCGGGTGCTGGGCATGGCGGGGGTCCTGGACTCGGCGCGGTTCCGCTCGTTCATCGCCGCGGAGCTCGGCGTGTCGGTCCACGACGTGCAGGCCATGGTGCTGGGCGGGCACGGGGATTCGATGGTGCCGGTCATGCGCTACACGACGGTGGCGGGCCGCCCGCTCAGCGAATGGCTGCCCAAGGATAAACTGGAGGCGATGATCAAACGCACGCGCGACGGCGGCGCGGAGATCGTCAACCTGCTCAAGACCGGCAGCGCCTTCTACGCCCCCTCGGCGGCGGCCGTGGAGATGGTCGAAGCGATTCTGAAGGACCAGAAGCGCGTGCTGCCCTGCGCCGTCCGCTGCCGGGGCGAGTACGGATTGAACGACGTGGTGATCGGCGTGCCGGTCAAACTGGGCCGGGAGGGCGCGGAGGCGATCGTCGAGTACGACCTGGCGTCGGACGAGCGGGCGGCGCTGACCCAATCGGCCAAGGCCGTCACCGAGCTCTGCGAGGCGGTCGACCGCATGCTCGTGCCCTGATCCCCATCGGCTACGTAGTCGTCCCGGAGGCGCCTTGACATTTCGCCTTGGGCTGCTGTAGAGACTGGGCCAGCAATAAACCTGAAGGGGGTGCGCAATGAAGTTCCTCGAAAATCCCTTCCAGACGATGGGAGCCGGATTCGGGTTGGCCGTTGTGCTGGGGGTGCTGTTCTCGGCGATGACCGGCACGGCCGCGGATACAGATTGGTTCGGGCTGGCGGTGCGGTGGGTGCATTTCCTGGCGGGCATCACCTGGATCGGCCTACTCTACTTCTTCAACCTGATCAACGCCGCGTTTTTGAAGAGCCTCGACGGGCCGACCAAAAACATCGTGATTCCCAAGCTCATGCCGGCGGCCTTGAACTGGTTCCGCCACGGGGCGACCGTCACCGTGCTGGCCGGGCTGGTCCTCTACTTCTATCTCTACTCGAAGGGCGGGACCGGCGCGATCGCTCTGGGCATCGGCGGATTGCTCGGCATCATCATGATGGGCAACGTCCATGGGATCATCTGGCCCAACCAGAAGAAGATCATCGCGGCGGTGGAGAAGACAGCCAAAGACGGCACGCCCGCTCCCCCCGAGATGGCCGCCTGGGGCCGGACCGCCCTGCTCGCCTCGCGGGTCAACTTCCTGCTCTCGATCCCCATGCTCTTCTTCATGGGGGCCGGCAGCCACCTGAAATAGCTGTGTCGGCCGGGGCGCGGACCGCGAGGCCGCGCCCCGGTCAGACGCTCGCTTCCCGTTTCGTCCGCCTCTTGCCCCTCCGAACAGGTCCAAAGCCCCAGAGGGGGGTGGTTCCCTGGGCCCCCTGTCCTAACCGCTTGAGAATCAGGCCTATTCCGGCGATTTCGGCTTGACCTTGGCGAGGGCGAGCCTTATAGTGAAGACTTTCCAATGCAGCGGGATTGATTGACGAAAGGATGTCCGTGACGGTGGCTGAACCACGGTTGTTGGAAAAACTGGACGGAGCGCCGGCCGATATCGAGCCCTACCTCAAGGTCGGGGGCTATGAGGCCTGGCGGAAGTGCGTCACCTCCATGCAGCCCGACGACATCGTCGGCGAGCTGAAAAAGTCCGGCTTGCGCGGCCGGGGCGGCGCCGGCTTTCCCACGGGGATCAAGTGGGACAAGGTGCTGAACCATCGGGTCAAAGAACGCTACTTCGTCTGCAATGCGGGCGAACATGAGCCGGGCACGTTCAAGGATCGGTACCTGCTCAAGCATTACCCGCATCAGTTGCTGGAAGGCTGTCTGATCGCCGCCTACACGGTCAAGGCCAAGGCCGCGTTCATCTATCTCAACCACGAGTATCACGAGGAACTGGTCAATTTCCGGAAGGCGATCGAGCAGGCCAGGGCCAAAGGGCTGCTGGGCAAGAACGTCTTGGGAAGCGGGCGGGACCTGGAGATCGAAATCTTCGAGGGGCACGGCTCCTATGTCGCGGGCGAAGAGACAGCCATGCTGGAATCCATGCAAGGCCGGCCGGCCATGCCGAGGCAGAAGCCGCCCTTCTATCCGACCGACTTCGGGCTGTATGGCAAACCGACGCTGGTCAACAATGTGGAGACGCTCTGCAACATCCCGCGCATTATCCGGAAGGGCGCCGAGTGGTTCACGCAAGTGGGGACCGAGAAATGTCCCGGCACCATGCTCTTCTCCCTCAGCGGGGCTGTGAACAAGCCGGGCGTCTACGAGATGCCGCTGGGCACCCCGTTGCGCAAGCTGATCGAGGAATTCGGCGGGGGCGTGCCGGGCGGGCGGAAGGTCAAGGCCGTGTTTCCCGGCGGGCCGGCCTTCTCCATGGTGACCGCCGATCAGCTGGACTTGCCGATGGAGTTCGATGCGCTCAAGCGGGCCGGCACGGGGCTGGGCTCGGCGGGCGTGATCGTGGTGGACGACGCGACCTGCATGGTCGCCCAAACGTTGAAGTTTTCCAATTTCTTCAAGAACGAGAGCTGCGGGCAATGTCCCCCCTGCCGGATGGGCACGCTCAACCTGGCGACGCTCATGACCAAGATCGAGCAGGGCGAAGGCACGCAGAAAGACATGGACACCCTGTTGCAGCTCTGCGGGTTCGTCAAGGGGACCGGCTATTGCACCTTGGTGACGGGGGCCGCGGTGCTCGTCCAGAGCGCGGTGCGCCTGTTCCGGCCGGAGTTCGAGGCGCACATCGCGCAGAAGCGCTGCCCGTTCCAGCCGGCGCAGGCGGTGGTGGGCGCGGCCTCCTAAAGCGCCCGCAGGTGTGGTACGATGCCCTATGTAACCTTTCTTCACCCGGAGGGCAAAAGCGGCGAGGTGCCGGCCAACTTCACGCTTCTGGAGGCGGCGCAGGCGCTGGGGTTTCCGCTGAATCATGACTGCGGCGGGAACGCCTCCTGCACGACCTGCCGGGTGGAGGTGCAGGTGGGGGGCGAGCGGCTCTCGGAGATCGACTTCGAAGAGCAGGACTTGCTGGACCGCGAGGCGCTCAGCGAACCCTGGCACAGGCTGGGCTGTCAGGCGCGGGTGCTGGGCGACGTGATCGTGCGGGTGCCGGAGAAAAAATGGGAAGCGCCATCGGCCTCCGGGCCGGCGGTGAGCGAGCAGGCCGGCCGGGCGTCGTAACAAGGGCCGGAAGCGGCGGACAAGGGCGTACAACCGGGTCGCAACGACCCTCGAGACCGATAAGGAGGAGACGATGGTCACCATTACGCAGACGGCGGAAACCAAGATTCGGGAATTGATGGCCGAGGAAAAGGACGTGGTCGGCCTGCGCATTTACGTGCGCGGCGGCGGCTGCCACGGCTACCAGTACGGGATGGCCTTCGAGTCCAAGATGGGCGACGACGACACCGTGATCGAGAAGGGCGACGTCAAGGTCATCATGGATTCGCAGAGCGCGCCGCTGCTCAACGGCGCCGAAGTGGACTATGTGGACAGCCTTCAGGGGTCCGGGTTCGCCATCAAGAATCCTCAGGCCAAGACCACCTGCGGCTGCGGCAGCTCGTTCAGCGCGTAAGAAGACAACCAGAACGATCAGCTGTCAGCATTCAGCCGTCAGCTTGAAGAGAGACCAGCGAGCGCTGTGAAGGCCGGGTTGCTTTTCCAAGGGAGAGGCAATGCCGGCCTTCTCTTGTATATGGCTGAGCGCTGACGGCTGAAAGCGGAAAGCTTCATGATGGACCAGACCAGCGTCACCCGCCGCTATCGCTTTGCCGCCCAGCACCGGCTCCACTCGGAGCGGTTTTCCGAGGAAGAGAACCGGCGTGTGTTCGGCAAGTGCAACAACCCGAACGGCCACGGCCACAACTACACCCTCTTCGTGACGGTCCGCGGCCCCGTGGACCCGAAGACCGGGCGGGCCGCCGACCTCGATGCGCTGGACCGGCTGGTGCAGGACACCGTCGTGGCCCGCTTCGACCACCGGGATCTGAACGGGGACCCGGCTTTCGCGAAGCGTACGACCACGGGTGAGAACCTCGTCCTGCTGGTCTGGGATCTGCTGGCGGCGAAACTGCCGGTCGGGCAACTGGAAAAAGTCGGGCTGATCGAAACCCGGGACAATTATTTCGAATATGCCGGCGAAGCTGCGGTAATGGTCAACAGCGGATCGCCGGTCTGGTAAAGGGAGCGCATGGCACGCACAAGAGCGGGACGACAGGCGAAGACGGAACAGGGCCGGACGCACGAAGCCGAGCTGCGGGACGTGGTGAAGCGGCTCTTGACCCTGCTGGGCGAGGACCCCTCGCGGCACGGCCTGGAGAAGACGCCGGAGCGGGTGGAGAAGGCGCTCCGGTTCATGACCCAGGGCTACAAGCAGAACATCGACCACCTCCTGAACGAAGCCCTCTTCCCGCTCGAATACGACGAGATGGTGATCGTCAAGGACATCGACTTTTTTTCGATGTGCGAGCACCACATGCTGCCCTTCTTCGGCCGCTGCCACGTCGGATACCTGCCGAGGCGGAAAGTCGTCGGCCTCAGCAAGATTCCCCGGATCGTGGACATGTTCAGCCGTCGGCTCCAGGTCCAGGAACGGCTCACCGTCCAGATTGCGGAAGCAATCCAGGAGAAGCTGAAGCCGGAGGGGGTGGGTGTGGTGATGGAAGCCCGCCACCTCTGCATGATGATGCGGGGCGTGGAAAAACAGAATACGATCGCCGTGACCAGCTCCATGCTCGGCGCGTTCCGCACCCAGCAGCAGACCCGCGAGGAGTTCCTCAAGCTCATCCGCCGCGGCGGCGCCGGCGACCCGGACTGAGCGAGTCCCCTTACCGGATCGTCTTCAGAAACGCGTCGAGTGCTTGATTGAATGCGTCCGGCTGCTCCAGATTGCTGATGTGGCCGGCTGAGGGGATGATCGTGAACTTGGCGCCGGCGATCCGCTCTGCGATCCGCCGATTCTCCTCCGGCGTCGTGAGCCGGTCGCCGTCGCCGACGAGAACTAGCGTGGGGCAGGCGATCCGAGCCAAATCAGGGCTCGAGTCCGGCCGTTCCGCGATGGCCATCAGGTCACCGATGGCGCCGCTCATCTGGGTGCTCAGGCTGATCGCCTCGACCTGGCGGACCAGATCGGGCCTGGTCTGGTAGGCGGCAGCCGACAGCAGCTTGGGTCCCATCTCGGCCACCACGGCTTTCGTGCCTTCCTTATAAATCTTCTGGGCCAGCGCAAACCGCCAGGCCGCCAGTTCCTGCGTATCCGCTTCCGCCCTCGTGTCGCAGAAGACCAAGCCCTTGATCCGCTCCCGATACTTCCGGTGGAAGGCGAACATCAGATACCCGCCCATCGAGAGTCCGACCAGGACCGCCTGCTGGATGTCGAGATGATCCAGCAGTCCCTTCACATCGTCCGCAAAGAGATCCATGCTGTAGCGCCAGAAGGGGGCGTCCGATTCCCCATGGCCCCGCAGGTCCACCGTGATGATGCGATAGCGATTCGAGAGACCGGCCAGTTGCGGCTCCCACATTGTCCGGTTGAAGGGGAAGGCGTGCAGAAAGACGACCGGCAGGCCTTGGCCCTGGTCGCTGTAGGCGAGTGTGATGCCGTTGATCTGAGCTTTCATCGTGCTCCCTCCCGCTTCTCCTCCCGGCTGCTTGGCCGGCGATTGTAGCATGGTCCGGCCATTTGCGGCCCCCTCGGCTCTACGGCTACAATGGACCGTCCGACGCATCGCCGAAGAGGACGTGCCTCGCATGACGCAACTGCCCGACGACCAATCGGCCCTCTTTCCCCAGGACGACGAATCGGTCGACGCCTCGGCTCCCCTGGCCGAGCGGATGAGGCCGAGGGACTTTGCCGAGTTCGTCGGGCAGGAGGAGATTATCGCCCAGGACCGGCCCCTCCGCCGGGCCATCGAGTCCGATTCCCTCACCTCGGCCATTCTCTGGGGGCCGCCCGGCTCAGGCAAGACGACTTTGGCCCGATTGATCGCGCGCCGCACCAAGGCGACCTTCGTCTTCTTCTCCGCGATCACCGGCGGCATTCCCGAGCTGCGGCGCCTCATCAAAGAAGCGGAAGAACGGCGGGTGCGGCGCAAGCAGAAGACGATCCTGTTCGTGGACGAAATTCACCGGTTCAACAAGGCCCAGCAGGATGCCTTTCTTCCCCACGTGGAGAAGGGAACGGTGATTCTGTTGGGAGCTACGACGGAGAATCCTTCGTTCGAGGTGATCTCCCCCTTGTTGTCCCGCTCCATGGTCGTGGTGCTCAAGTCCCTATCCGACGAAGCCATGGGGCAGATACTGGACCGGGCCCTGGCCGACCCAGAGCGGGGCCTGGGCCGGTTCAAAGCGGCCCTGTCGCAAGAGGCGCGGCGGCGCTTGGTCGGATTCGGCAACGGGGATGCGCGCGCCGCCCTGACCGCGCTCGAATTCGTGGTGACCCAGACGAAGCCTGGTCCGGATGGCCGCGTGCTGGTGGATGAAGCGGCCCTGGACGCGGCGCTGCTGAAGAAAGCGCTCCGGTACGATCGAGCCGGGGAAGAACATTACAACCTGATCTCCGCCTATATCAAAAGCATGAGGGATTCGGACCCGGATGGGGCGCTCTACTGGCTGGCGCGGATGTTGGAAGGAGGGGAGGACCCAAGGTTCATCGCGAGACGCATGGTCATCTTTGCTTCGGAAGACGTCGGCAACGCCGATCCCCTGGCCCTGCTGGTGGCCACTTCCGTCTTTCACGCGGTGGAGTTCGTGGGGCTGCCAGAAGCGCAGATCAACCTGGCGCAGGGGACGACCTATCTCGCCACCAGGCCGAAGGACAATGCCTCCTATGCGGGCTTGCTGGAAGCGGTCCGAGACGCGCAGGAGTTCGGAAATTTGCCTGTGCCGCTGCATCTGCGCAACGCGGTCACATCGTTGATGAAGGACTTGGGCTATGGGAAGGGCTACCGCTACGTTCACGAGGACCCGGCTGCTAAGAAGGAACAAGGCCATCTGCCGGAACAATTAAAAGGGAAGCGGTACTACAAGCCGAAGAAACCGTAGTGTGGCGACAACTTGATAATAGTCGAATTTCCTCCTAGACTTGTCTTCCGGTAGGCCGAGGATTTCTGGTTATGCTGCGCAGGGGGCAATTCTCGGAGCGGGCATAGAATGACTCCATATTCTGGAGGGATTGGCGATGTCGGAAACGCTGAAAGAACTTGAGCGGCAAGCACGTTCTCTGACGCCCGAGGAGCGGGCGCAACTGGCCGAGTTCCTGCTTGAGTCACTTCGCGATGCCTCAGATGCGGAGATCAAGGCGGCTTGGGACCGCGAAATCGAGGAACGGGTTGCCGCCTACGATCGCGGGGAACTTAAGACGTTTTCGTCGGAAGATGTGTTTGCCGAGGCGAGGCGTCTTGCCCGGTGAGTCGCGCGCGGTTCATCGCTACCGCTCGTCTTGAGTTCCTTGCCGAGGTCATCTACTACAGCGAGGCGGAGCCTGGATTGGGACAGCGCTTCACCGCAGCGGTGGAAGAGGCCACGGCCCGCGCACTTGCTTTTCCTCTGGCCGGTTCGCCGTCGCGCGCGAATACGCGTCGGGTGATCTTGAAAGGGTTTCCGTTCTCCCTGGTCTATCGGCCCGAGCCGACTGGCATAGTGGTTTTCGCCGTGGCACACCATGCCAGGCATCCATACTATTGGAAATCGCGCGCTCGTGCCTGCTAACTCCATGCCGAACGGCCGGGCGGAAGCGCCGCGCCTCATCAGACTGCTTGCAGTTAAGCCGCTTGGCGGGGGGGGGCGATGATGAACAGATCTGACTTTGAACCGATGCTCAAGGTTGCCATTGAGGAGGCGCGGATCGGCCTCTCGGAAGGCGGCATCCCCATCGGTGCAGCTTTATTCAGGCGCGACGGGACGCTGCTCGGGCGTGGGCACAATCGGCGGGTCCAGGAGAACGATCCCTCCGTGCACGCCGAGACGGACGCCTTTCGCAAGGCCGGGCGCCAGCGTGGCTACCGAGACACCATCATGGTGACGACCCTGGCTCCCTGCTGGTATTGCAGTGGCCTCGTCGTTCAGTTCGGCATTGGATCAGTCGTCGCCGGAGAATCCCGCACCTTTACCGGTGGGATCGATTGGCTGCGGGAGCGGGGTGTCGAGGTGATCGACCTCGATTCGGACGCCTGCCGGTTGATGCTGGCCGAATTCATCACGGCGCATCCCGATCTGTGGCACGAAGACATCGGGCAGCCCTGAGCGGAGGCCGCGCCGCTGTGTCGGTCCTCTTCGGCCGGTGCGGTCGCGCGGCGCCGGTGATCCGGAGCGGTAGGCATAGGAAATGAATGCATCCATCACGATCCATAGAGCCACTGCCGACGACGCGCAAGAAGTCGCCGTGATGGTGGGCGAGTTGCTGGCTGAAATCATGGATGCTATCGGTGTTCAGGCGTTCAATTTTGACCTTGCCGAAACGACAGCCCGACTCAAAGACTTCCTCAGCCATGGGAAATACTTCGTGTTTGTCGCCCGCAGCGGAGGCCTGAGTCCCGCTGGATTTATTGCGCTCTATGAAAGTTATGCCCTTTACGCCGAAGGTGCTTTCGGCACCATACCCGAACTGTACGTTCGCCCTGCATACCGCAAAAATAAATTGGGGCTTCATCTTGTGTCTGAAGCCAAGTCTTTCGGTGCGTCGCGTGGGTGGACGCGTTTGGAGGTCACGACTCCGCCGCTCCCCCAGTTCGACAGAACCTTGGCGTTTTATGAGCGGGAGGGTTTTGCAATAAGCGGCGGTCGCAAACTGAAGGTGGACCTGTGAGCTGCTGGCCTAGCCCTACGCTCAAACGGGACTACGCAAAAGCGCGCGGCCCCTTGGCTTCACGTTCGGCGGGTTTCGGTCATGCCGGCAAGAGTGTCGCGTCGCCCCAAGGCCGATGCCGCGATAAGCCGGAGCACCTTTTGCCTGATCTCTAGACCACCGCCAGCTTCTTCTTCACGTCTTCCAGCTCGTCCGTCAGGCTCGACCATTTGGCGGTGAGCCGTTCCAAGTCCTTTTTCCACCGGTCCTGTTCCTGGTGCAGGTCGTTCCAGCGGGCGAATTCCTTGTACAGAGCCGGGTCGGCGAGTTCCTGTTCCCGGCTTTTGAGGCGGACTTCCAGTTCGGCCACTTCCGCCTCGGCCCTGGCCACTTGCTTCTCCAGCCTGGCCTGACTCTTGGACAGTTCGCGACGTTCGCCCGACTTGCTCTTCTCCGCGACGGGAGGCGGCGAGGGGAGGGCCTTGTTACTCGCCTTGGCCTGCTTCTGTGTCGGCGAGAGGTCGGCTGTGGATTCCTTGATGGACTCCAGTTCCTGGGCCCGTTTCCACAGGTAGTACTCGTAGTCCCCATAGTAATCCCGCGCCTTGCCTTCCTCGATCTCCACCACGCGGGTGGCGATGCGCGAGAGGAAGGTGGGGTCGTGCGAGATGAAGACGATTGTGCCGGGAAAGTCGGTCATGGCGTCGGTCAGCACGTCTACGGAGGCCGGGTCGAGGTGGTTGGTCGGCTCGTCCAGCAGCAGCGTGTTGGCCGGCTCCACCAGCATCCGCGCGAGGGCCACGCGGTTCCGTTCCCCGCCGCTCAGGGCTTTGATGGGTTTTTTCTGGTCCGGTCCGGAAAACAGGAAGGCCCCGGCCAGGCCGCGCAGGAAGTTCGTCTCCGCCTGGGTGGAGACTTCACTCAAGGATTCCAGGATCGTGTGTTCCGGGTTCAGGGTTTCAGCCTGGTGCTGCGCAAAGTAATGGAGCGTGACCCCGTGTCCCACGGTCCTGGTGCCCTTGTCGGGCGGCAGGACCCCGGCCAGCATCTTGAGCAACGTGCTCTTGCCCGCGCCGTTCTCGCCCACCAGGGCCACCCGTTGACCTCGCTCCACCGAAAAATCCAGCGCGCCGTAGACGACGGTGGTGCCATAGCTCTTGGCCACCCCGCGCAGGTCGAAGACGTGCCGCCCGCTGGCCGGGGGCAGGGGAAACTTGAACCGGACCCGCTTGGCGTCCCGCCCCAGCTCGATGCGCTTGACCTTTTCCAGTTGCTTGATGCGGGACTGGACCTGGCTGGCCTTGTTGGCCTGGTAGCGGAACCGGTCCACGAATTTCTGGACCCGGGCGATTTCCTTGGACTGGCGGTTGGCCGCCGCCTCCAGTTGCTCGTCGCGCGCGGCCCGCTGCTCCAGAAAGCGCGTATAATTGCCCCGGTATTCCTGGATGACGTGGTCGCGCAGGTCCCAGACGTGCGTGGCGATGCGATCCAGGAAGGCCGTATCGTGGCTGATGACGAGGAGCGTCATGCCGGAGTTCAACAGGAACTGCTCGAACCAGCGCTGCGTGGGCTTGTCCAGGTGGTTGGTCGGCTCGTCCAGCATGAGGACGTCCGGGTTGGCCAGCAGCAAGTGGGCGAGGGCGACCCGCATGCGGTAGCCGCCGGAGAGGGCCTCGACCGGCCGGCTGAAATCCGCTTCGCCGAAGCCTAATCCGGACAGGATGCGCTTGGCTTCATGCTCAGGGTACTGGCCACGATGGGCCGCGTCCAGCACGGTCTTGCCGGTCAAGGTTTCCAACTCTTGCGCCAGGTACCCCACGCGCAGGTGCGGACGCTTGCGAATCCGGCCCTTGTCCGGCGAATCCTCCCCGAGGATCATCCGCATGAGGGTGGTCTTGCCTGCCCCGTTGGGACCGACGAGCCCGACTCGCGAGCCCTGGCGCAGGTGCGCGGAGGCGTCGGTCAGAAGCACCCGAGTGGAAAATTGTTTGCTGACGCCTTCGATTTGCAGCATGGCAATACTAATCCGTTACGTGTGAAATCAATGCATGAACGAGAACAGACGGAGGCGTCGGTCAGAGGAGGAGAACGAAGAAACTATGGATGGCAGAGTAACGAGTCATGAACAATCCTTGCACAAAAGATGCTGAAGGTTTTTCTCCGCGCGCATCAATTTCGATAAAACGATACTAAGCGCGAGGTTCAAGAATCTAAGCCTACTGGTGGCAAGAAACCTCTCCGGCCCCAGATAATCGAAGGGGCCGGCTCAGCAAGCTTGGTTTGGTGGAGCTGGCCGGGATTGAACCGGCGACCTCGTGAATGCCATTCACGCGCGCTCCCAACTGCGCTACAGCCCCACCCGAATGATGGCTAAATAATGACCGCTGAGTGATACGTTGCGGAGAAGCAACCGTCACCAAATGCGTGCCTATGCTAGCATGCGGCCTGCGGCCCGTCAAGGCGGCATCAGCCGTGAAACGCGATGCGTCGAGCGCCAAGGGGTCGGAAAATCGGCGTTAATTGAGCCGTTGCTCTTTCCGCCTGACGTCCAGCCTCCCGCGCGCCTCCGTGGCTTGACAAAGCAGGGGGGGCATCTTAGTATTACGCGTCAATGGCTCTGGCCTCGCTGCAGGTCAGGGCTCTTTTTTTGAACGGGATTATTCGACGCTATGGCCAATCTGGTCGTGATCGGCACTCAATGGGGCGATGAAGGCAAGGGCAAGATTGTGGATATCTTGGCCCATGACGCCGACGTGGTCGTCCGGTTTCAAGGCGGGTCCAATGCGGGGCATACGGTCATCAACGACCGGGGCACGTTCGTCTTCCATTTGATTCCCTCCGGCATCCTGTACCGGGGCAAGGTCAACATGATCGGGAACGGGGTGGTGGTGGACCCCGGGTCTCTGATCGAGGAGATGGATCAACTGCAGTCCAAAGGGGTGGCGATCGGGCGGAATTTCATGATCAGCCACCGGGCGCATCTGATTCTCCCGTACCACAAGGCCATCGAGAAGGCGGCGGAGCAGTCGAAGGGCTCGCGGCGGATCGGGACGACCGGCCGCGGCATCGGCCCCTCCTACGCGGACAAGATGGCCCGCATCGGCATTCGAGCCGGCGATCTGCTCAATCCCCCCTTGTTCCGGCGCAAGCTGGAAGAAAATCTGGCGGAGATCAACTTGTTCCTGGAACGGCTCTACCAGGCCGAAGGGTTTCAGGTGGAGAAGGTGTTCCAGCAGTACATGGGCTATGCCGACCGGCTGAAGGGGCACATCGCCGACACCTCGAGCCTGCTGAACAAGGCGATCGAGCGGGGCCGCAAGGTCTTGTTCGAAGGGGCGCAGGGGACGCACTTGGACGTGGATTTCGGGACCTACCCCTATGTCACCTCCTCCAGTTCGGCGGCGGGCGGGGCCTGTACGGGCACCGGCGTGGGGCCGACCAAGATCGACGTGGTCATGGGCGTGGCCAAGGCCTATACGACGCGGGTGGGCAGCGGCCCGTTTCCGACCGAGCTCAACGACACGGTGGGGGGCGGGTTGCAGGAGCGGGGCAAGGAATTCGGGTCCACGACCGGCCGGCCGCGGCGCTGCGGTTGGTTCGACGGCGTGGTGGTGCGCTACGCGACCAAGATCAACGGCCTCTCCTCCCTGGCCGTGACCAAGCTCGACGTGCTGGACGGGTGCAAAGAGCTCATGCTCTGCACCGGCTATCGGCACAACGGCGTTCTCTACAAGGACATGCCGGCCGATCTGCAGGCGCTCTCCGACTGTGAACCGGTTTATCAGAAGTTGCCGGGCTGGACGATGCCGACCACGGGGATCACGGCGTACAAGAAGCTGCCTGCGGAGGCCAAACGGTATCTGAATCGGGTCGAAGAACTGGCCGAGTGCCGGATCGACATGATCTCCACCGGTTCCAAGCGGGACCATACGATCGTCTTGCGGAATCCGCTGAAGCCGGCGGCCCGAAAGTCCCGGGCCGCCGGTCGCCGCGGATGATTCAGCCTAGTATTGGCTGGCGATAAAGGCGGTCCCTTTCTTGAGCGTCGCGCGCCATTCCTCTTCCAACGCCTTGTCGCACTGCGGGTCGCATTCCTTGACCGCCTTGATCAGGCTTTCGACCCAGTGGGGATAGAGGGCCGGGTCAATCTTCATTCCTTTCCGACTGTGGCTCTGGCCGATTCGACCCAGGCCCTGCGTGCCGACTTGGTTGCCGTCCCCGTGCATCAGCACCATCGTCAGTCCTGTGCGAAGCAGTTGTTTCTGTCTCGCAAAATCGGTGTTGCGGAACATCGGCGCGATGGCCGGATGGCTGGCCAGGAAGATTTCATAAAACCGGTCCAGAAACTTCGGGTTGACGCAGCAACGGCTGAAACTGTCCTTCACGACGGATGTTGCGACGGATGCCATGGAGCTCCTCCTCGTGGTAGAGATGAAAAATGGAATGACCCCTTGTTTGGGGGTTACCCGTACTGTATCGGCTGGGGGAAAGGATTCTTAATACGTGGGAATACCCCTCCCACCTGTCCAATTTACTGGACAGTCGGCGGACGGACCGCGAGGTAGCAGGCAAACACGTAGTAGGTCGGCACTAAGAAATTGACGGATGATGACGTGGCCGGCACACGCAACCACCATGGACTTGTGCGAGACAGGTTGGCGGCCGTGGAGCTTGACGGCCCATCGGCCGCGTGATAGGAAATGAGTCCTTTTTGAGACGGTGAGCCGGTAGCTCAGTCGGTAGAGCATCGCCCTTTTAAGGCGAGGGCCCTGGGTTCGAGTCCCAGCCGGCTCACCAACTAAAAACAAGGGGTTCCGACATTCTCGACCCCGCCCAAATCTGCTCGAACGGCCGTTTGTGCTAAATTTGTGCTAATTCTTTCCGGCCGCGGGTCATCTATCATCCTTACCCCGTCCCTCAGGCTCTCCGGCGAATGATGCGCATAGCGTTGCGTCATCACGCTGGTTTTATGCCCAAGAAGCCGCTGCACTTTGTACAGGTCCACCCCGCGTTGAACGAGCCGAGTGGCGAAAGTATGCCGCAGGTCGTGAAAGCGGAAGTCCGGAATTCCCGCCCGATTGCGGGCCTCGCAAAACTCACGGACTAAGAAGCGCACCTGGAGTTCATTGCCGCGCGGAGTGGTGAACACACGGCCCTTGGTCGCTTCTGCAGTGGCTTGCTTGGCAGCCAGGAGTTCGTTGGCCTTCGCATTCAAGGGAATCACACGGCGCGTGCCGTTCTTGCTTTGCATCACCATCAGGATTCCCCGCGCGAAATCCACATCCTGCCAGTGCAGATTCAGGATCTCCCCCTGGCGCATTCCTGTGTGCATGGCGAACACGATGATCTCGCGCAGCCAGGTCGAGACGCTTTGAGAAGCCGCTGCTCCTCATCGGCCGTGAGCCACCTGTCGATCTCGTTATGTACCCGCTCCATCGCGACCCGATGCATGGGATTCTCCCGGCACCATTCCCACTCGCGCATGGCCACGTTGAACGCATGTCGGACGAGCTGGAGTTCCTTATTGACCGTCGCAGGGGCCGCGCCCTCAATCCGTCGCTGAGCTTTATAGCCAGCCAGCAGCTTGGGCGTCATCTCGGCCAGGACCTTCTCCCCAAACACGGGCAACAGATGGTTCAAGGCTTGCCGGTCCCGTAGATGGCTTTTCGGGGCCTTCAAGACCGCGCGTTCCTTGAGATACCGATCCATCATTTCTCTGAAGGTCCGTTCCTGCTCTTCCCTGGTCTCAAAGTAGCGCCCTTCGGCAATCTGAACTTTGATCTTTGACAGGATCGCATCGGCCAGCCGCTTGTCCGTGGTTCCCGTGGAGCGTCGAACTTGTCGCCCCTGACACACAAAATTCATCCACCAAACCTTGGTTCGCTTAATCAGCCCCATCTGCATCCTCCTTTCGGACGAGGCTTGCTTCCGGTCTGGTTTCCGAGGGAGAGTATAGCCCTCACGTGTGCGCACGCTCTTTTCTCGGCTCCAATTCCCACCGAATCCCGTAGCCCTCCCAGTCCGTTCGATGCTTGTATTGCAACTCCAGACGCTTGTCATAGATGCGCAGCCGGGTCTTGCTCTGGGTACTGCCGATGTATAGCGTCGCCCCTTTCGCGCTGCATTTCTGTCGCAACGAGGACCGTTCCCGGCCTTCGAGCTCCTCGGCCCGTGTCACAATCTGGGCAGCCCCGATCACGTCTCTGCTTTGCGCCAGAGACATCAGCCCCTTGCGATCATCCAGCGCACAGTCGATGCGGGTGCGATGTCCTTTTGGGCCGCGAATCCACCGCAGGACTCCTTGCGTCTTCTCAAAGACCCAGCCTGAGGCAATGCCGTCAGAGAGGTCCACGTGGACCTCGCGGAACCGGCGAGGATCTCAGGTGCCGAGCTCGCCGACACCACGCGACCCATTGGCCGTGATCCGGCAGGTGGGGTAGCCTCTAATCCAGCGGGAGGTCCTCGCCTGGTAGGGGGGGCAAGGTTCAGCGCCTCGCGCTGGGCAAGCGCAGGTTGAATTCTGAGAGGACCGCGCCCGGAAGACCGTGGGAATCTATAGCCGATCGCGCTCTCGATCCACGCGTCCCGAGAAACTGCCGTCCCCCTTCCTCCGAGGCATCGGGGGGGGGCGAGCCTCCCTAATTGCCATTAAATTATATTGACAGAATACTTTATATTAAGCTAATTATTCATGTCACATTTTCATTGTTCGTCCATCTAGTGAAGAGGTGAAGTATGCATTGCAGAGCGATCCGATCGCTTCCGCTCCTGCTGTTCGTCGGTGTGACCCTGGCGCTTTCTCCCGCGCCAGTCCTCGCGGATTTAGATGATGTCTGCCTGCGATGTTACAATGTGCTCAATACGATCTTCACGCCGGCCCCTGCTGAGGATATCGCCAAGTACCGAAAGAGCTGGAACCCATTTGCCGCAGGGCCGATGCTCAATCCGGCGATCGATATCCAGCCGAAAGGACAAACCGTCATTCATCCCTATTTCTTCGGTGAAACGGGGCATCAACGGTTTGGCAATTCCTTTGGCACCGGCAAGCTGACCGATTCTCCCTTTCACCTCAATGCGAATTTCTTCTTGCTTCCCTATGAATATGGCATCACCGACTCCTTGGAGGGGGTGGTGGCACTCAGTTGGATCGATTGGTTTGCCACGCAACAAAATTTCAATTCCAACGACACCCACAATGCAAACGGGCTCGGCGATACCTCGCTCTTTCTGAAGCACCGGCCGATCGTGCAAGATCCAGACGGGTGGAGGCCCTCGGTGACGTTCTTTCACGGGCTCACGTTGCCCAGCAGTCAATGGGAAGGGACCACCCCGGTTCCCGGAGGGTTTGCGCCGATTGGTCGTCTCCCTGCCACTCGGTTCGGCGATCTGTCCTTCACGGAAGGGATCATGGCGCGTAAGAACTTTAAGCCCTTTCGTGTGATGGGAGCCATCTACTATTCCTACGCGACGCCGGGCAACACCGCAGGCCAAAACAAGTACACCAGCGACCTCGTCAACTGGCGCCTGATGTTTGAACATGTGCTGGATGACTCCCGAGGAGCTGGCTATATGCTGGAGTTCGTGGGGTTGCACGGAATGGCGTGGCGGCTCGACGGCCATGATGTGAATGTCGCCGCGACAGCCCCCGTGAAAGGGCATCCCTATTCCACCAGTCCTACGTTTTCAGTGGTTGGCGTGCAGCCGTCTTTTGAGTACAAGTTTTCGAACAATATTGTGTTTGCGGGCGGGGTCCTGTTTACGCCATTCGGACAGAATCAGATTGACGCCATTTACCCGAATTTTACGATTTATTATTATTGGGGCAGCAAAGGCCGACCGGTCATTATGCGGTAACCCCACATCGCACGTTGAGACGAGGAGAACCTATGGGCTGGAGAGCAACCCTCAAGACCACCACGGGGCTCGTGTTTTTGAGCGGATTACTAATAGGCGCGGGAACCGTCGCGCCTACCTGTAACGCCAGTTGTCAGGTCGATGGGGAAACAGGGAAATGGACATGCAATTGCCGATGGGCTGTCCCGTTGGGCCTATCGTGCGCACAAAACACATTATCCGTGCCCCCTGGAGGTACCATCGCGAGTCCCGAAAAACAGCCGGCGGACGCGAGCGGCTCTTCGGACACGATTGAACTGAGGGGAGGGCAATTTGAACTTCTGGACGGGCAAGTCACGTTTACCACCACCACGCAAGCATTCCGAGAAGGCGGAGTGCACAAGTCCTATGTCATTCCCTATCGGTTTCTTGATCAAGGGGGGCAGGTGATTCAGGACGGTTCCCTTCCCGTCACTCAAATCAATGTGAAGTAGCGCGCAAGTCAATTGGCAGGTCAGAAAACGCGTGACTCCCACGTGAGTTTCCCCCTAAACCGTACCTGTCAAGAGGGGGATAATCGCCATAAAGAACGAGCGGGTGCATGGCACGCGCGACGCGACCCACGCCGGGTCCAGGGCCGATCTGTTCGACTACATCGAGGTGTTTTACAACCGGCGTCGTCGCCACTCCACGCTCGGCTACCAGTCACCCATCCAGTTCCTGCAGGGCTGGATCAAGACTCAGCATGAGCGGATAATGGCGGCGTGAGCCCGCACCCTTGGAAGACGAAAAACAGAGAGAAGCTCGGAAGGTTCATAAGGGACTTGATTGCCCGGTTGTTGGATCGCTGTTACGGAGCGGCTTAGGTCAGCGTCAGCAGGGCGATGAACGTATACCCCACGGTCCACGAGGCGGCTGTCCCTTGCGGAAGCAGTTGGGAGGGCGCCAGTGCGCCGCCGCCGCTTTTCTCGATCCCGATCGGAATCGAAAATCCGATCCCCACATTGTAGGTTCCTGCCAGA
>JAGWTI010000110.1 GCA_028876065.1 Nitrospirota bacterium | reverse complement strand
GCCGCAACAGGTTTTTGAGACAGCCCCTGTGTTGATGTTCCTCCGTGCTACTTTGACCATTAGTAACAAGTGAAACGGGGGCTACGCCCCCGAACCCCCTTCGGGCCGGTCCGGTTCTGTCGAATCCGTGCCCGGCCCTGCGGTCCTCGCCCGCGCTCCCCTCACATTTGGATTCTGCAATTATGGCGTGTATCCTTGATCGTTATGGCGATCGTTGAACGCCTGCGATCAGCAGGAAGGACCATCAAGACTGAGCTTGCAGTTTATCGGCGAGTTCTCGCAGATCCTCGCACGCCGAGGCTTGCCAAATGGCTGCTTGGCCTGGCTGTTGCCTATGCCGTCTCGCCCATCGACCTCATTCCCGACTTTATTCCGGTTCTGGGCCACCTGGATGATCTGATCATTCTTCCGGCATTAG
Organism: Nitrospirota bacterium; assembly: GCA_028876065.1. Taxonomy (GTDB): domain Bacteria; phylum Nitrospirota; class Nitrospiria; order Nitrospirales; family Nitrospiraceae; genus SYGV01. Next base: position 9,301 of record JAGWTI010000110.1, on the reverse strand, counting down.
TCATCGTGGCGTTGAAGATGATTCCCCAAGAAGTCATCGAGGATTGCCGAGCGAAAGTGTTGGATACCTGACACTCCCCTGTTTCATTGGCCTTGCTTAACCGACCATCCCGCGCAGCCCAGGCACAACCAGGCATCAAACGCGATACCGCCTTTCAGATAACATTGCCGGCCCCAAGCCCGCTCCGCCTGACAGAACTCGCACAGCCTCTCTTTCGTGTGCTCCCGGCAGAGCCATCCCTTGCGTGCTCGGTCATACATGACGCCTTCCCGTCCGCAGGCGAGAGGGCCAAACAAGCTGTCGCCTCGAATCACGCAGGACTTCATGCCGCACCTCCAGTCTCCTCGACCGGAGTCATCACGAGCCCATGTCCCACGACTAATTGGACGATACGGTCCCCGAATAACAGCGCCTCGCCTTTCAAGAGGTTTTCCCAGGTCCGCAGGAGCACCACCCAGGGTATTTCTTTCTCGCCTTTTAAAATTCTCAAGCTATTCCGGTTTCGCCACATATCCTTGAGCGTGTTCCAGACGGCCCCGAGCGGAAAGCCTAACGACCGCCTCCAGGACCAGCACATGTTGACGTAGCCGCATTGGTCCTGAACGTATTGGCTGATGACATAGCGGCTCAGACGGTTTCGGGACTTCCGGCCCGGTTGATAGGCTTTCACCCATACCACAGGCGCGCCGTGAATCTTGTCCCATTGGTCTGAAAGCCACCGCTGATCGATCCAGAACCGACGAGCCCGCTCCCCTGGTTTCGGCCGCCAGGCCCAGAAGATGTGGAGGACGCCATGCCCTTCTTCTGTCCGGACTTGATAGTGTTCAATGCCTGCATAGCCCAGTTGCCGCTCAATCCGCTGGCGCAGGAGTTTGTGACGGTAGCTGAGCTTGTCGGCATCCCCGTCGGGTGGCGTGGAGAGCATCACCCACAGGACTTGAAATGCATGGCATTCCCAAAACCACAACAACGAACGAATCCGTTGATAGCCGCGTTTCTGTTTTCTGCTCCAACTGTTCTCCTTGTATGTAGATGCACCATAAGCCTCCGGCATCGCCCCCTCTCTTTCGACGGCAAGGCACGACGGTCCTCAGCCGAGGCTAGTCGTCGCGATCCTTGGTGCCACTTGTGGCACCACCGTCTGTAAGTGATTGAAATTGAGTGGGGTCGGATGTAGGAGGCTCTGACGTTAACTCATTGATATCAAAGAAGATGTGCGGACCTGAAAAGGCTGGTGTCGACAGTTCGATTCTGTCCCTCGGCGCCATACCGCACTTCGTGTGATCCGCGCGCTCAGTATCGTTTTATGAATCTACTGCGCGCGGAGAAACCCCGCCAGTGTTTCTTTCTTCAATGTGTTGCAGTGGTTGTACCGTCGGCTATTCAAGGTTTTTTAGCGATTGATGCCGGCGGAGAAACCCCTCCAGCGTTTCTTTCTTCAACTTCTCACAGCGCTTGCGATGGGCGCGGCGGAGGCAACCTCCAGTGGCATGTCCTCTTCAATCCGCACGTCGTGTGATCCGGCGGCTCTTTGACGGCGTGTCGAAGCTATTGCCGCCGAGAAAAGCCTCCGGTGTTTCTTCCTTCAGGCTCTTGCGCCGGTTCAGCGTCGGCTATTCGGTGCTGGCCGTTCTTGCTTCTCTCCCCTGCACACATTCCCAACTCCTCGACGCAAACGGCTGTCGTGGCAGTGGGCTGTTTGAGCCGCAGTGCATGAGAATCGGGGCCGTCTCGGCGTGCTCAGATGCGGCCGCGGAGCTTGGACCAGGTCATCCCCAAGTATTCGTGCAGCGCCCGCTCCGCCACGCGAATGCTCTCGCCGCTCGGGAAGTGTCTGCTCAGACTAAACCCCTCCTTGTTGCTCTGCCGAAGGTAATAGCCCGTGGGCGCCGGGATGGGATGGAGGGCCAGTTTTTCCAGCAGCGCCATGGCCCGGGACATGTGAACGGCGGACGTCACGAGGACAAAGCGATCTTGCCCGACGATGGACTGGATCCGCTGAGCCTGTTCCTCGGTATTGCGGGCGGTGGGCTCGACAATCATGTCCGCACGGTTGACGCCAAGTTCTGCGGCGAGGTTCGCCATCATGGCTGCCTCGGACACCGTGTCGAACGCCGAGTCTCCGGATAGCACCAACTTGCTTCCCGGCAGGGCGTGATGGAGGCGAATGCCTTCGATGAGTCGGATCAGGGAAACCCGGGTAATCTGGCTCGTGAGCGACACCGTCGTATCGGTCACGTGCCCTGCGCTCAGAACGACCACATATTTGACGGGGGCGTTCGATGCCTGGCTGTATCTGGCCGGATCGATGGCCGGGTATCGTGTTTCCAAGGGCTCGATCAGAGCGGAAGACAGAGAGCCTTCCCCGACCAAGACGAGGAATAGCAATCCGATGGTGACCAGCCATTTTCCTATCCGGGCGTTGGAGGAGAACCACAAGAATCCCACTCCGACGAACAGAATGGTGAGGCTCATTGGCAAGGGGTTCATGAATCCTGCCAGAAGATCTTTCATCGAATCCATGGTCGCTCCTTTCCGGCTTCGGTCCGTTCGGCTGAAGGCTCGATCGGCAGCCGTATCGTGGGATGATGTCCAGTCGTAGGATGTCGAGAACTGCTCAAAACAACCCTTCTATGTATGCTCGGTTCCGATATACAGGCGCAGAGTCGGTTTGTTGAGTCGGTACATTTTTTCGTCCGCCGCCGCTCGGCACACGGCTTCGAGAGGCCCGGTCAGCTCGGCACAGGCCTCTCGTGCCCGCGCCTCGTCGAAATCCGCCAATTTTTCGATCACGCCCTCGATGCAGACCACCCGATCCTCGGACCGCTCCGTCTCGCACAATTCAGGGAGCAGAGCCGGTCGTTTGGCGACGCTCCGAACGTAGATGGCGCCCAGGCCGTGAAAACAGCCGATCCGCTGGCGATCTGGAAGCGTCTGACATTCTCGTTTTAAACGCTGCCGGTCCGCGCCGAGAGTATGGCGGATCGACCGCAGCATGTAGCGGTAGCAGGCGGCTGGAAATCGCGTCTCCCGGTCACAGGGGAAGTGTAGGGTCTGCTGCGCGATCGGCTCCCCTGCTTCTCTCGCAGCTCGGACGTGAGCTCGATACTCCATGTAGACCCCGGTGGCGCAGTAGTATTCCATGCCTGGGTCGGAAAATCGACGGCAGCCGAGCAACGCCCGGTCCAGGTTATTGGCCGAGGCGTGCATCAGCGCATGGCCCACGCCGTGGGCGCAGTTTCCCGGTTTGTGGGTCTGCGCGAGTTCGGGGGCATTGCAGGCCTGTTGCAGATCGGCGGGGCCATCCCGACGATCGGCATGTGCAAGCGCTTGCGCAAGGACGCCGTGCATGCATCCGCTGGTGCATCGCGTCGCACAGGCCCGAAGCGACGCACCAAGATCCTGCGAGTGGGTATAAATGGCGCGCCCCAGGTCATGGGCTTGCTCGTGGCACAGCGGATACGTCAGATCGAGGAAGTCGAGGAGCGCGGCTGCGCCAAGGACCGGCTCGTATTGCTCGAACACCTGCCGTTTGTCTTCGGCGGCGCGATAGTCCGCAACAAACTGCTCCCGCGATTTCTGATCGACGGTTTTCCAGGCACTCGCATGGGGTGAGTGTTCGACGGCGGCCTCGATATCCTCGACAACCATCTCGTCGAGATCTTCGTCGTCCGGGGGGCGAAGGAAGACTACGGCGGACAGGGCGCCGAGGAGCAGGACGCTCGCGAGGAGAACTTTTTGAAGGCGGCTCCAACGGCGCCAAGTAGGCATGCTTCCTTCAGGGCTCACGGTCCGTTAACTCCATTCATAGAGCCGTTGTGGGTGGGACGCGGAGGCGCTTGACGGGAATCGCGTCGCCAAGTGGTTCCGGTGAACGTAGAGCCAGGCCATCTCCATGCCCGTCTTGTTTCGGTCCGGAATCCAGCGCCGCAGCCGGCGTGACTGCCGCCACGCAGCTTGCGTCATGTGCAGGAGGCAGAGACGAAGCAGATGCAAGAGTCTTGCGGCTGTGCTCGGCCGCACCACGTCCGTCGGTTCCGCAAGGGTGCATTCCCGCCACATGATCTGGATGAACGCCCGGCGGTATCCGCCCAGACACGGCGCCCTCAGACGCAAGAGCAAGTCCCGGCCGACGGCGAAATGGAGAACATGCGGCCAGGTCCCCAGTGAGTCGAAGGTTCGAATCTCGGCCCTGCCGAACTCCAAGAGGCGTTGCAACGTCGGCGTCTGGAGGGCGATGCAGGCAAACAGGCGATCGACTTGCGCCAGATAGACGCCCAAGACGAGACTCAGTCCGTCTTCTTCAGCCTGAGCGCACAGCGCGTCCACGTTTCCGTCGCGCTCGATCCGTCGAAACAGCAAGGCCGCTTCATAGGCCTGCCATAGGCGAACGGCGTGCAGGTGGTGGTCCTGGAGCGTGTCGTGCAGGAACCGAATGTAAAATTGGTCCAGGTTTGACGGAAAGAACGAGGCGCGCGGAAAAGCCGGCAGAGGTTGCGCCCGTTTCCAGACCAGATCGCCGTCCGTCGACGTTCCAGTCCTTGTCAGTCCCCAGTGCAGATCCGCCACGATGCCTCCCCGGGTCATGGGAAATTCGACGTCCGGCAGCACCGTCCCCCGTCCTTTTCGAGGCTGGTAACCCAAAGCCGTCAGGCAGGCTCTCGCCGCCTCCCGGCGGTCGGGCTGGACCAATAGGTCCAAATCGCTCATGACACGGAGGGCGGGCGATGGGTACAACGGGTCGATCAGCGAGATCGCCCCCTTGATCGGCATGATGGGGATGCGGTCCCGGTCGAAGCCGGCCAGAATGCGGTGCAACTCGTTCTCCAGAATGAGATTGTGGCGCGCATTATCCGCGTAGGCTCGCCGCAGGGCCTCCCGCTCGTCAGGTGGGAGGGTGGCCAGGCGTCTCGTGTCGGAAAGACGATGGTAGAGTACCGGCCCCAATTTCCCGGCGAGTATGGCCGGAAGATCCACGTGGGGTGCCGGCTCGGCTTCCCTCTGCGGATCGAAGGCCAGGTGTCTGATCACGGGGCACTCCTCACTCGTCGAGTGCCGGGAGCCGGGGATGGTACGTGCGAGCGCTCGATAGATGGGTAGTGTGAGTCAGGAGCATCTGAGTTGCCGCCACATCCACTCTGCGTGGAATCGGGAATCAAGAGTCTGTGAAAGCGGCAGGGACCGCCGACCGGGTGTTGCCCCGGTTTCTTGCGAAGACCGTTGTTCTGTGCCGAGTCGATACGGATGCCATGTCCTGAGCGCCCGGCCCCTCATTAGGGATCAATCATACCCATTGGGGGAGCCGCGCCCTTTGCCGGCCATAACCTCGGGGATGAACAGGCTGGTGACAATGGCCACCCCTGCGGCCGTGCCTACCAGCAGGCGCTTGACGAACTCCCGCCGGTCCGGAGGAATCTCCTCCAGCAGGGCTTCGTTGGATTGATCGGAGCCCGGTTTCCCGTCTTTCGAGGTATCCGTCGAGCTCATAGGCTACCTCCCTCTCTTGCGGAGAAACTCCTTGCTTGAATGGCATGAGATGATTCCGCCATGGAATATCCCAGATACGTTTCCAGTACGGCGTCTGGTCCGCCTTCCCACACGTCAATGGTTTCCAGTGCAGAAAGAATGTCGCCGAAACGGTCTCCGAATGGCACGCGGTCGGAAACCCATGCATGCGATAAGAGAGTTGAGAGCCGTCTCCAGTGGGGAACGGGGCGAAGGGCTTGCTGGTCTCCTTGGCGCGACAGGAACACGAGGGCCCGCAGTGTCACCGGTTTGGCCGAGTCGCTTAGTCCGAGCCGATGGGGGGTCACGTACCACAGGGGGCGGTTGTTCCATTGTGACGGAGCCAAGCCTCCTATCAGGTTGAGGAATTCGGGAAAGGCCCGGAAGGTCCCTTCTTTGATGGCATAGGCTCTGGGATAGCCGACCACCACCCCTTGCTGCGGATACCACAAATGTAGTTCATCCGACAACCCGCAGGCCCCGCCGGCGATGGCACGCAAGGCCAAGGTGGTTTTACCCGCTCCCGGCTGCCCGATCACCAGCACGGCCTCACCGTGGTCGGTCAGAAATCCGGACGAGTGCAAGACCCAGGCACGGTCGGCCTGGGCGATGTACAGGTCTCTGATCTGGGACTCCAAGGCTGGAACGAGGGTGTCTCGTTCGGTCGTATGGTAACTGACACCTGGACCGAACAGGGAATAGGAGCCTTGGTCGCTTGTGATGCGGAAGCGCGCCGCATCCTCCGAGGGCGCCGGGACGCTCGGGTATAAGTCCGTCAACGCGGCTTGTATGGCGTCCACCGAGGTTGTCACGGTGACAGGCAGGCGTCCGACATCATAATGAATCGTCAACATGGCGGCTTGTTGGATGCACTCTCGACGAGACCTTCCCGTCGAAATGTTTCCAGCACCTCTTTGACCGAAGCTTGGAGCGTCTCATCCGTCGGCGCGACCAGTTCGAGTATCCGTTGGGCCGAACGGGTGCCGTCGCACAGCAGCCACACAATGGCCGCCCGTTCGTTGAGGGAATGGACTTTTTGGCTTGTAGGATCAAGCAGAATTGCGCCGTCTTGCAGTTCACGAAACCGCAATCCGGGAATAGGAACAGGACACCATCGCCCTAACAAGTCCGGCACCATAAAAGAAAAGGAGCTAGTCTAGAACAGGTTTCGCCTTTTTCAAGATTCGCCTGATCAGGAGCGGCAAATCTTCCTGTCGGTGATTGAAACGAAATTCCATCTCTTTCAGATACAGGAAAAACTGGTTGCGGGGGATCCCATAGTACCGTTTCAGTTTGGTCTTGGCATAGCCCCAGAAGTTCTCGATGCCGTTGATGTGCCGGCGGCGGCTGGTGGCAAACGCCTCCCCATGGTTGATGCGGTGGTGCCGATAGCCCTCGGTAATCAAGCCGTCGTAGCTGGAGAATTGATCCGAGTAGATCGTGCTGCCCTTCGGCACCTTCTGTCGGATCACGGCCCGAAGCGTCTCCCGGGTCACATTAGGCACCGGGCAGGTGTAGACCCGGCCGCGCCGCTTCAGGAGCCCAAAGACGGCGACTTTGCCTGCAGCCCCCCGGCCTCGGAGCCCCTTGCGATGCCCTCCGAAATAGGACTCGTCCGCTTCGACTTCGCCGCGCAGGGGCGACCGACGTTCACAATCCTGGGCCAGGTGGCGGCGAATCACCTGGTAGACCCGTTCGGCACTGTGGCGGTTGATCCGAAGTACGTGGGCCGCCTTCACGGCCGGGACCTCCAGGGCGAAAAAGTCAACGAGCTGATGGAGCTGGCGGTTCGATAATTTGCTCCGTGCAATGAGTCGCTTGCTCATAGAACAGCCTAAAATGCCCAGGCTGTTCTAGACAAGCTCCAAAGAAAATAATAATCTGAAGCCGTCGAGCTGTCAATGCCATTGAAATAATTTAATAATTTCTGGTGGTTCTTCTCCAGCCTCTGATCATCCTTGTGGGCCGGATACTCGTTGAGAGAGCATCCGAAAGTAGAAGGCGGCGATGGCGACCGAGGCGGCGACGTTCAAGGATTCGATCGCCTGACTGACGGGGATATGGAAGCGGACCGTTGCCCGTTGCAGTGTGGCGTCCGACAGACCGCGGCTTTCGTTCCCAAAGACCAAGACTGCACGCTCCGGCAGGTTCGTGAGGTCCGTGATGGGGCGGCTGGCCTTGCCGGCCGGCACGGAAGCCAGGAGCGCGCAGCCCTGCCCCGTCAACTCGGCCACATCCTTGATGTACAGCACCGGCAGTTTCAGGATGCCTCCGGCCGTTGCCCGCACGACCTTGGGGTTGAAGACGTCGGCCGAGTCGGCCGAGAGCCACAGGGCATCGAGCCCGAAGCCGAGCGCCGTCCTCACGATCGCGCCGACGTTGGCCGGGTCTTGGAGCGTCTCGCCGTAGAGCCCCAGCAGCGGCGAGCGGCCGAGGATCGCCTGTGGGTCCCAGGCCGGCTGCCGCACCACCGCCAGGATGCCGGACGGACTCGTGACATCCGACAAACTGTCGAAGACCGAGTCGCGGCAGGTATGGAGCGGGACGGACCGGTGACGCAAGGCCTGTCGCAGGCCCGCATCGGCTTGCGAGAGCCGGCTCTCTCCGACTACCAAGGCCAGCAAGGCCGTCGCGTCGGAGTCGAGCAACTCAAGGATCGGCTTCTCCCCTTCCAGCACGAAGGCCCGTTCCCGGTCTCGCTCCTTCTTCTGTTTCACGAGCGAGCGGATGAATTGGGCTTTGGCGGCTGTGAGCGGTTTGGCGGAATGAGCAGGCACGGGTTCTCCTCTACAGACCAGCAGTACCGGGATGGCGCGACCCTGTCAAGCGGTTGCGTGCCGCTCGGTGATTCGCTATCATCCGCCCATGCCGATCGGCTCCACCATTCAAGCCTGGCGTCTCTCGAAGCGACAGTCTGTCTCTGGGCTGGCCGACAAGGCCGGTCTCCCCTCCTCGTCGCTGGAGGCGATTGAAAGCGGCGAGCTGGACCCGCAAGCCTCGACCCTGGAATTGCTGGCGAAGGCTTTGGGCATTCCCGTTCCCTGGCTCTATGGAGACCCCAAGCAGTTGACGCTGCTCACTACCGATCCGGATGGGGAAGCCTTGTTCGTTCCCTCGGAGACATCGGTGGACCCGGTCACCGAACGAGTCTTGCAGGGCAGCAAGGAAGAGCGAGAACTCTATGTGCTTCTGACCGCGCTACTCCAAGGCGGCGAGCCCAAGCTGGTGCGCGCGGCGGAAGCCAGTCTGCGCAGTCTGGTCAAGCAATCCCGGCAGGCTTCCGTGCCTTGGCAGTCGAGACCGTCCGGCCATTTCGAACCACCCTCTGACTAAACGATGAACGAGAAATGCTGAATGATGAATGTTGGGCGGGGAAATTTTCCGTTCATCATTCATCACTTATCATTCATCATTTTGTGACGGCTTCCGGCCGAGCAATCCGGTACAGCATCCACGCTACTCCTGCGACTGCAATCAGCCCCGGCCAGGCGCCGAGCGGCGGCGTTTCGAACAGCTTGAACGGGTCCGATCCGAGCGAAGGCCAAAGGCTGCTCAAGGCGATGGGCAGAGCCAGCAGGATGCCCATCAAGGCTTCGCCGGTCACCAGCCCTGCCGCGAACAGGAGCCCGCCGTTGCCCGATCCCTCCCCTTGCGGCGCTATCCGATGTGCCAGTTCCGCAATCACCCCTCCGATGAGAATGGCGGCGGACAGTTTCAACGGGAGGTAAATCCCGAGCGCCACGGCGAGCACCGGCGTCCGAAACGAAGCGCCGCGCCGCTCCTGGCGACGGTCGAA
>JAGWTI010000109.1 GCA_028876065.1 Nitrospirota bacterium | reverse complement strand
CAATGTCTCCTACTGGGGCATGACGGTGGTGACCAACATGCTCGGGACGCTGCCCGTGATCGGTACCCCGTTGCTCTATCTTCTGCGCGGGGGCGAGGAGGTCTCCGGGGGCACGCTCCTCCGCCTGTACGATCTGCACACCAAGCTGTTGCCGGCGCTCCTGGGCGGCCTAGTGCTCGGGCATGTGCTCGTGGTGCGGATCCTGGGCTTTGCCGAGGTGGAGGGGAGCCGCGGCTACCATCCGTTCTACCCCGAACATACGATGATGATGGGGGCGGTCGCCGTCGGATTGCTGGTCTTGCTCACGGACCTCGTCATGATTTTTCCTCCCGGGTTAGGTCCGCCCGCCAATCCGCAAGAGGTGGCGTCCGATGTGTCGCCGCCCTGGTATTTTTCCGCCGCCTACATGTGGATCACCCTGCTGCCGGCGCCGCTCTCGCTCTGGAGTCTCCTGGGCGGGGCGGGACTGTTTGTCGTCTACCCGTTTCTGGATCGGCTGTTGTCACAACGGGGCTGGCCCATGACGGTCGTCAATGCCGTCGTCGTGACTCTGGCGGTGGGGGTGTTCGCGGGGCTGATGTTGCTGGACTTGTGGATGTGAAAGAGAGCGAGGAAGCCGTCCGCACTCAGGCGTCAGCTTCCGGACGAAGCTGATAACCGATGGCCGACAGCTGAAAGCTCCTGAGGAGGATTTGTGGCAGATCCGGGCGAAGAACATACAGAGACACAGAACGGGAAACTGAACTTCACCCGCTACCTGATCGGCGGCCTCTGCCTCGTCCTGTTCTTGGCGCTCACCGGGGTCGGCTATGTGCAAGTGGAGGAGCGGCGCGGTGGCGGGCTCCGGCCGTTCATTTCCGCCGAGAACAAGAAGTGCATCGATTGCCACACGACCAAGGACGTGGCGGTCGGGGGGATCAACGATTGGAAAGTCAGCCGACATGCGCCGAAAGGGATCGGCTGCATCGAATGCCATCGGGCCGAAAAGGGCGACGCGGACGCCTATGACCACGAGGGGGCGCTGATTTCGACCCTGGTGACGCCGAAGGACTGTATGAAGTGCCATGACAAGGAGGCCAAGGAGTTTGGCAAGTCCCATCATGCGAAGGCGGCCCAGTTTACCGGCTCCCTCGACAACTTCCTCGGGAACGTGGTGGAAGGGCCGGAGGTCGTCACCTCCGGTTGCGCCGGCTGCCACGGCAGCGTCGTCAAGGTGATGGAAAAAGGAAAGCTGCACCCGGCGACCTGGCCGAATTCCGGCATCGGGCGGGTGAATCCGGACGGCTCCAAGGGCACCTGCGCCGCCTGCCATGCGCGACACAGTTTCTCCATCGAACAGGCCAGGCAGCCGGAGAGCTGCGGCCGCTGCCATATGGGGCCTGACCATCCGCAGATCGAGGCCTACTTGGAGAGCAAGCACGGGGTCATGTTCACCGCGAACAAGGAAAAAATGAAGCTCGCCAATCCCTCGGAGAAGTGGCAGCCGGGCAAGGACTACCTCTATCCCACCTGCGCCACCTGTCACATGAGCGCCACCGGAACGCAGGAGGTGACGCATGACGTGGGCGACCGGATCAGCTGGACGTTGCGTCCGGTGGTCTCGACGCGGCTGGAGAACTTCGAAGATCGACGGAAGGCCATGAAACAAGTCTGCTCCTCCTGTCACAGCGAGCAGATCGTGGACCGGTTCTTTACGCAGATGGATCAAGGGATCACCCTGTACAACGAAAAGTTCGGCAAGCCGGCCAAGACGGCGATGGACAAGCTGCTGGCCATGAAAAAGATCACGCCGACGCCGTACGATGAAAAGATCGAGTGGGTGTTCTATGAACTGTGGCACCATGAAGGGAGGCGGGCGAGGCACGGTCTGTCGAAAATGGCGCCGGACTATGTCCACTGGCAGGGCTTCTATGAGGTCGCCAAGAGTTTCTACATCAAATTCCTGCCGCTCGTGCGCGAGCTGTCGCCCCAAGTGGCCGAAGAGATGCTGCGCAACGAGGGCCACAAGTGGATCGAACAGGGTATGACGAAAGAGGACATCGCCCAGATGCTGGAATTCTACGACAAGGAAATGCAAGGCAAGCGGGGCGGTGGATAAGATGCGGGTTCACCGTCTGTGCCGGAGGCGCCAGCAGGATTCCTGCCGGCGCCTCTGTTATAACGGGGGATGACGGGGGTAGGCGGTGGGGTCGGAGGGAGAAGAGGAGACGAGCATGGCCTGGACGATGAAGGTGTGGCGGCTGGCGGGGCTCATCTGGATGGCCTGGGTCTTGGGCGCAGAAGCGGTGTGGGCGGAGACGCAAGCCGTTCCGCTCAAAATCGACACGGGCGACACGGCCTGGGTCCTGGCCTCCTCGGCGCTGGTCCTGGCGATGATCGTGCCGGGGCTGGCCCTATTCTATGGCGGGTTGGTGCGCAGCAAGAACGTGTTGGGCACCATCATGCACAGTTTCATCATCCTCTCCCTGGTCAGCATATTATGGATTTTGGTGGGTTATAGCTTGGCCTTCGGCCCGGACGTCAAAGGCCTCATCGGCGGATTGGACTGGATCGGATTGAACGGTGTCGGGTTGGACCCCCATGCGACCTATGGGCCGACGATCCCGCACCAGGCTTTCATGGTGTTTCAGATGATGTTCGCGGCGATTACGCCGGCGCTCATCACCGGGGCCTTTGCGGAGCGGATCAAGTTCAGCGCCTTGCTGCTGTTCTCGGCCCTCTGGTCGCTGCTCGTCTATTGTCCCATTGCGCACTGGCTGTGGGGCGGCGGCTGGCTGGGCAAGCTGGGCGCGCTGGATTTTGCCGGGGGCGCCGTGGTCCATATCAGTTCCGGCGCGGCGGCGTTGGTCTGCGCCTTCGTGCTCGGGCAGCGACATGGCTACGGTACCGACTATATGGCCCCGCACAGTCTGCCGCTCACGCTGTTGGGTACCGGTCTGCTCTGGTTCGGTTGGTTCGGGTTCAATGCCGGCAGCGCCCTGGGCGCCAACCAAGTGGCTGTGTCCGCCTTTCTGGCCACGCATACGGCAGCCACGGCGGGGGCCGCCGCCTGGATCCTCGTGGAATGGGTGCACCGGGGAACGCCGACCGTCTTGGGTGTCGCCAGCGGCGCCGTGGCCGGCTTGGCGACGGTCACACCGGGCGCCGGCTACGTCGGGCCCTTTTCGGCCTTGCTGATCGGGCTGGTGGCCGGAGGGGTGAGTTACCTGGCCATCATGTGGAAGGGGAAGTTCGGCTATGACGATTCCCTGGATGTCGTCGGCATCCACGGAGTGGGGGGCGTGCTCGGCGTGCTGGCCACGGGGCTGCTGGCGTCCAAAGCGGTGAACCCAAGCGGTGCCGACGGGCTGTTTTACGGCAATCCGGGGTTCCTGGGCGTCCAGGCCGTCGCCGTCCTCGCCGTCGGCCTGTTCTCCTTGGGGATGACCTATCTGATCCTCAAACTCGTCAACCGGCTGGTCGGGTTGCGCGTGACGCACGAAGAGGAAGCGTTGGGCCTGGACCTCAGTCAGCACAACGAGCGGGCTTATTCGTGACCTCGTATCCGCCAGCCCAGCGCGGTGCTTGACAAAACTCTACGTTCCTTTCAGATTGGGCTCTCTTCGGCTACCGCAATCCCCCATGGTCTTCTCGGGCGCCTTGTGCGCCTTTGCGGATGGGCAAGCAAGGTAGGATGAAGCGCTATCGTCTGCTACTCGTTGTATGTCTTCTGCTCGGGACAACCGCCTGCTCGGTATCCGGCGCAGTTCGGGAGAACTTTCACCAGATCGGCGAGCCACCAGCCAGAAAGCTTCCGCTCAAAGTCGGACTCGCCCTCGATGACAAGCTGAAGGCGCAACATCTGATCGTGCCTGGGCGACCGGGAGGGGAGATTGACGTTGACTTGTATCCCGGCGTGTTCAATGCGCTCCGGACAGAGTTGACCAATGCGTTTGAAGAAGTCACGGTGTTCGAGGGGCGAGCCCAGCCAAAAAACGAAGATCTCCTGGCATTTGTAACGTCGACCTATGAGCCGGAAGGAACGACGTTTGCCCTTGCCGGGCTTCGCTGCACGATCGAGCTTGTCCTCAAGGATGCCCATACCGGTGTGCTGGTCAGCAAACACAAGGCTGAAACCCGGTTCCCTCCTCATTTAGCCGGCGGCGGCTCCGTTGGCATGGGGGCGCTCATCGTCGTGCTCACCGTCGGGTTGGGGTGGCCGTTGGCCGCCCATATGGAGAACGCCGATGCGTTGGAAAACTTCGTCCCCCAGATCGAGCAACGCACGAGCGACCTGGTGCGTGATATTGCCGCCGATATCCAATCCAATCAGCAGCTCCTCGCGTATCTGCGACAGAGGCCGGGCGGGCCGATGGAAGCCTTCGTGCCCGTCGGCACGGAGGACGTCCCCCTATCCAGCGACGTCGATACCCCGCCGGCCGTGACGGCGCCGGTGAAAAAGAATGTCTATGCCTTGGTGTTCGGCATCGAAAAATACCGGGGGCAGTTGCCCAAGGCGGACTTTGCCGCTCATGACGCAAAAATCGTGGCCAAGTATCTGACGAAGGTTCTGGGCTATTCGGAGGAAAACGTCGTCCTGCGCGTGAACGACCATGCAACCAAAAGCGACATCCAGAAGTATGTAGAAACGTGGCTCCCCAACCATGTGGCCAAGGGCGACAGCGTGTTCATTTACTATTCCGGGCACGGGGCGCCCAATGCCAAGACCGGGGATGCCTATTTGGTGCCCTACGACGGCGATCCGGCCTTTATCGGCGACACGGGGTATCCCTTGAAGCGCCCGTATGAGAACCTGGCCAAACTGCCCACGAATGATGCGATTGTGGTGCTCGACTCCTGTTTTTCGGGCGCGGGCGGGCGTTCGGTCATCGCCCAAGGCATGCGGCCCATGGTGTTATCGGTGGAGAATCCCGTGCTGGCTTCCGGTAGAATGGCGGTGCTGGCCGCAAGTTCCGGCGAGCAGGTGTCGAGCACGTACAGGCAGAAGGGCCACGGTTTGTTGACCTATTTCTTTCTCAAGGGGCTGGCCGGGGAGGCGGACCAAGACCACGACGGCGTTGTCCAGCTCAAGGAGCTGTTTGACTATCTGAAACCGCAAGTGACCGCCACGGCCAGACGGGATTTCAACAATGAGCAGACCCCGCAGCTTGTGGGGAATCCGCAGATATTGGGCAAGGCGTTGCGGGGAGTCGAGCCGCCGAAACCGTAACGACGATCTTGTGGCAAGGCAGGGACATTCGATGCCGAAACGAAGCAACGAGCGGCCGGGGCGCCGCCTGTTTGTGGAACGGGATATTCAGCGGCTCAAGGAGCAGCTGGAGCGGTTCAAACCATTTTTGTCCAGGCGGAAGCCGGGCCTGACGCTGGATGAGTTCGATCGGGCCGCGGAACGGCTGCTCGGCCGCATCTTCGGGGAAACCTCGGAGCTGGTGGAGACGTACGCCTATGCCAAGCTGGGCGAGGCGGCCAGCCTGGTCAACATGCCGGAGGAGGCGCAGGAAAGCGGTGCGCATGACGTGGAGCGCGAAAGCCTGCATCAGCGCAAGCAGGTGCTGGAGAGCGCAGTTGCCGAACTGGAGACGCTCCGGTTCGGGGCTGCAGCCAAGGGGCGAGACGGGCACGGTCCGCTGGCCGGCGCGAAGGTGTCCGACTACATGTCCACCGACGTGCGGAGCGTCTACAAGGATGCGTCGCTCAAGGAGGCGGGGCGGCTGCTCTCCAAATGGAAAGTCGGCTCGTTGCTGGTGGACGATCACCGCCGCTACATCGGCATCATCACGGATACGGATCTGAGCCGGAAGGGGGTCGGGCGTGGGCTGGACCCGAATAAGACTCCGGTGGAAGCCTGCATGAGCAAGCCGGTCATCTCCATCGAGGACAGCGAGCCGCTGGCCTCGGCCATTGCCCTGATGAAAGCCAAGGGCGTCCGCCATCTGGCGACGACCGAAGACGGGACCATTATCGGCGTGCTGTCCGTGTCGGATTTGCTCAGAGCTTACTCCGACCTGGCTGGGCTGGATGAGGAGGGTGCCAAGGAATAACATACACAAGCGTGCCGTTGCGCTATCACCGTCAACAAGGGGGCAACCAATGGCGACCTACATCAGCTTGTTCTCGTGGACGGAGCAGGGCATCCGGGGGGTGAAGGATACGGTCAAGCGGGCCGCGAAATTCCACGCGGCGATCAAGAAGGCGGGCGGCAAGGTCAAAGCGATCTACTGGACCATGGGCCGGTATGACGGGGTGATCGTCTTCGAGGCGCCGGACGACGAAACGGCCACGGCCCTCATGATCGGCGGCGGGGCGCAGGGGAACGTGCGGACGGAAACCTTGCGGGCCTTCGACGAGCGGGCGATGAAGAAAATTCTTTCGAAAATGCGCCGCTGATCAGGCCGGCGCCGAGCCGAACTTGCGGGTGAACAGCTCGCGGGTCCGACGCATGTGGCCGGTGATGTCGGCCGCCAGCCGCTCGGCTCCTTCCGTCTACCGGTCGCTGGTATAGCCCAGCCGCTGAGCCAAAAAGATGAAGGCATTGGAGTTGACCAGGGCAGGTACTTGGCGTGGCCGCGCACGAACCGTACTTCCGACTGGCTATCCATCCGGTGGGTATTTACAACGGAACTGTTGCAAGATACCGGAGCGCGGCATCGCGTAGATGCGCTTTTTCTTCGGTGTCTGGATTAGCGTTTGGCGGGCTGAGCCCAATTGTGTAATGACGGCTCTTCATCTCATGAAAAACATGGTCTGTCATTGCGCGAAGTTCACGGACGCTAATATTGTACCGACGGGCGTCGTACGCCGCATCCGCGGCTGCCTGGGCGGCGAAGCCGGCATAGGTTTTTAGCCAGGCCGCCATACCACCTGGTGTCTGGTCCAATTTCATTTCCTCGGTCACACGTTTATTCCAGAAGAATTTGAAATACGTTTTAAGAACCCGTTCGCGGACGAGTTGTTGACCTACATCCAAAGGCTGCTTAACTTCGATTGTGAACTGAATTCTCGTCTAAAAATCCAGCGGCTTGACCTCTTGGCGCAGCTCGTAGACCGGACGGCTGGCTGCCATGACCCAGGTGGTGTTTTCTAAGTCATCCTTCTCTTCAATTGTGTCAGTTTCGAGGACGCGGAGCAGCCAACTTCTGACGCTGTGGTGACATTTGTCCACTTCGTCAATGACGATGGTTTGCCTTTTGCGACTCTTGAGGAATGTCCTGAATTCCTCAGCGTCCCGCTCACTCTCCATGGACTTGCCCGCGAGGCTCATACGACCATCTCCCTTGCCGAGCCCATGCGCGATGGTGTCGAACAGGATTTCCTTGCCACAACCTGGAGGCCCGATGAAGAGGATGCTCTTGGGGCTGCGCACGCGAAAAATTCGTGTAATCTCTTCAAGGACGGATTGGTAATTTGGGCTTACGACAACCAAATGCTCGGAGTGGTGCTTATATTGGGGCGGGCTGTTGAATAACCAAAAAGAAGGGAAATCTGGACGAAGTGTTGTGATAGGCGCGATGCCATTCTGGTCAGCCTCACCGAGTTCCAGCGGCTTCTCTATATTTAACGTCGCATTGTCTGTGGGTATGGGAGAGACGTCAAATGTTGCTCGTCCAAGGCCTGCCCTTAGCCGTGTGTACTTTAAAAGAAAGCACGGTGGGATTAATTGGCCGCTGAACAGTGCATGGAGATCACCGAGGATGCGAATAGCCTCTTTTCTTGTCTCTTGCCAACCTGGTGCGGCTGTGTCAGACCATTTCGCAGGAGCCTGACGCAAGTTAGAATCGAGCTTCTGAAAGCGAGGACGCAAATGCGGCGGAGGGAATGGCCAACGATCATTGGGTTTCCAATTCTCGATCCATTGGCTAGAGACGATAAAGCCGTCGGACAAGGAGTGCAGGCCATACAACACCTCCGGCCACTTACCGCCAGACTCATACAGTGCCTGGCCATACCACGGGGCACCTTGAGGATCCATTATGCCATCTATAGCACCCCAGGGTGATGGCGTTTCTGGAATAGTCTGTCCAAGTATGAGTTGGAGAGCAGTTTCGGGGGGAGTTAGAGGTGCTGAGTTATTCTGGTTATCCCAAGTGCGATACCAAATCTTTGAGGTGGTACATTGGTGCAGGGTCAAGATAGCCATTGCAGGATGACACTCGTGCTACTGGCCTGGTGCGGTTATCTGTCCATCGAGTTCTTTTGCAGCAGGCTGGGCCTCAACAGGATCATCGTCGAGCCCCAGGGCTGTCGTCTCCAGATCGGCAAGGGGGGCGCGGTCGGCCCTGTCAAGGGTAGACAGGGTACGCCTAGGGCGAAGATCGATTGTTCTCCAGAAAAATCCTCCGGCTATGATGGCTGGCATAGTGCCTCCTTTTTTTGTGTGCGGCATCCGAGGCTACTTCCGAGGCAGAGCGGGTGCCACTCGCTTCCTAGGCAGATGCTCTCTGTCGTTTGTCCCAACGTGTTTATCAGCAATGCGCTTGGAGCTGTCATCGCCGCACTCAGTTCTTCGAAGTTGGTGCGAGCTAGATTGCTAAGCGGCACGCGGACCCGTTCTGTTAAATCCTCATGACGGACTAGTATTTCTCCCGTTGCATCAATCTTTGCGATCTTGCCGTAAATCAAATGTGAATAGACGAGACGTAGCGACACTCGATCGGTAAGCGGTATGATCGGAAATCCCAGGGCATCGTATGTAAAGCGGTTGTTCAGTGGAGAATGTCCTCTCGCAATTTCCGCCCAAAACCCTCCGCAGTCCGTCAGGCTTCGCGGTGAGATGCCGATCGAAACTGCATGGCTAGATTTGATGGCCTCATCCGCTAAGGAGCAAGCGTCTTTTGGGGAGAGCAAGGCCTCCCAGGAGGCCTGAGTGTCCGCCTCCACGAGGTTTGCTGCAAAACGAGTAAGTCCCAACCGAGTTTTCAGGCAGTCCCATAGCTCAGGTAGTTGATTCCAAGTGTTCTGGCAGGCGACGGATGAAGGCACGATCCGATCGGCAGGGAATCCACGACGAAGCAACGCCTCGATCCCTGCACTGGCTGAGTTAAATGCTCCTTCGCCTCTGACGGTGTCGTGGGTGGACTGTGGACCATCAAGACTGATGTTGATAAAATCTATGTTATCCGCGACGAGGCCGGAGAATTCGGCAAGGTTCTTGCCCGCAGTAATCAAGCCAACGACCTGCCTCTGGCCCAACAGCCTGACAAGTTTGGGTATTTTTCTCGCGACAACCGGAGAAGCGAGTGGTTCCAACCCGGCGAGCGAAACGACTGTGCCCGCTGCTTCTCCAAGCTCTCCGAGTTTTCGAAAGAGGTCTTCTTGTTCGGAATCCGTCAGCAGGACCTTTCCTTTATAGTAGTTGTTGCTCTCACAGAAAAAACAACCGTAATGGCAACTTCCGTTGATGTCTACGGCTAAAAAACGCCACCGCCGTTGCGAGAGAGCTGTTTTGATAGCATCAACGGGAGGTATGAGGCCAAGCCCCACTTTTTCCCATAGGCGCCATTCAGTAGATGGTGTGTGCTCTAGCAACGGTGAACTCATACTCGTTTCCAGCCTTATGTGTATATTTTGGCCATCCTGCTCATGAAATGCAAGTTACAACTGAGGCCACGGAATTCCCTAGGTGACTTCAAATCTGCCGAATTTTTCCCTAAACAGCTTGCTCGTCTGCCGCATGTGGCTGGTGATGTCGAAAGCCAGTCGCGCGCCGCGAAACAGTTCCTGCCCCGGCTCTTCTCCTCTTTAAACGCTGTCCGTTGTTTTAGATAGGGCACTAAAAGATGAAAATATTTCCATGATTTCACTGAAAGGATTGTTTGAGTCCGTGTCAGCGTGCTTTAGGTAAAGTAGTTTTAACCTGCCAATCGGGA
>JAGWTI010000108.1 GCA_028876065.1 Nitrospirota bacterium | reverse complement strand
ATGTTACAACTTTCGCAGCGACTGCGCCACCTGCTCCTGCGCTGGCCGCGCCTGCAGTCCCGGCGAGCGACGTGGACCAGCCGCTGGCCGGGCGTGCGAAGACCAGAGAGAACGCCTACGCGGTGGTGATCGGCATCGACACCTACCGCAATAAGCTGCCGAAGGCCGACTATGCCTCCCATGACGCCGAGGTCATGGGGCGCTATCTGACGAACGTCATGGGTTATGAGGAGGAAAATGTCGCGGTGCTGCTCAACGACCGGGCTGCCAAGACCGACTTGGAAAAGTACATCGAACATTGGCTCCCCAAGCGGGTCGAGCCGGGCGCCTCGGTGTTCGTGTATTTCTCCGGGCACGGCGCGCCCAATGCGAAGACCGGCGACGCCTACCTAGTGCCCTATGACGGAGATCCGGCTTTCGTGGACGCCACCGGGTATCCGCTGAAGCGGCTGTACGAGCAGGTGGGTAAACTCCAAGCGAAGGAAATTGTGGTCATGCTGGATTCCTGCTTCTCGGGTGCGGGAGGCCGGTCGGTCGTTGCCAAGGGGATGAGGCCGATGGTCCTCTCGGTGGAGAATCCGGTCCTGGCCGGCGGCAAGACCGTCGTCCTCTCGGCCAGCCAGGGCGATCAGGTCTCCAGCACCTACGACCAAAAAGGCCACGGGCTCCTGACCTACTTCTTCCTCAAGGGGTTGCAAGGGGAGGCGGACAAGAACAAGGACGGATCGGTGGACCTGGCCGAGCTCTTCACCTATCTGAAGCCGCAGGTCTCGCGCGTGGCGCGTCGCGATTTCAACAACGAACAGACCCCGCAGCTCCTGGGGAGCCCTGAGCTCTTAAAGCGCGGGGTCCGCCTGGTCGAGCGGACCGGGTCGTAGCGTCGAAGGATTCGCGTTGCTCATGAACCGTCAGCCATCAGCCATCGGCCACGCCGCTCTCGACTGGAGCGCCGTAGACGACGTCCTGCTGGACATGGACGGGACGCTCCTGGACCGGCATTTCGACAATTTCTTTTTCGAAGAGGAACTGCCGCGACGCTATGCGGCCAGGCACGGGCTCCCGTTCGCGGAGGCCTTGGCGAAGCTGCTCGCCATGTACCGGTCGGTCGAAACGGAACTGGCTTGGACGGACCTCCATTACTGGTCCCGGTTGCTGGACATGGACCTGGTGGCGCTGACCAAAGAGTTCGATCATTTGATTCGATTCCTGCCGGATGCGGAGGACTTCCTCGCCCACCTGCGCGAGCAGGGCAAACGCGTCCACATCGTCACGAACGCCCATGCAAGCGGGATCGCGATCAAGGCCGCCAAAACCGGCGTGGATAAGCACGTGGAGCGGATCGTGAACGCCTTCGAGATCGGATACTTGAAGATGCGGCCGGAGTACTGGCCCACGTGCCGGGACCTTATCGGCTTCGATCCCGCCCGGTCTCTCTATATCGACGACGACGAGTCCTGCCTGGCCGCCGCGCAGGCGTTCGGGATCGGCCACATCGTCCACCGCTCCAAGTCCAGCTCGCAGCTGCCGCCGCAGCCCTCCGCCCGCTACCGATCGATCGAGACGTTTCACGTCCTGATGGGCTAGGAAGAGGCGTCCAATACGTCGCGGATTTTGTGGAGGAGCGCCTCGGGCAGCATGGGTTTGGGCAGGAGCGCCGCCTGTGCGCCGAGGGTCCCTTGCTGCAGGTTCGGATCGGCGGGGTAGCCGGACATGTACAAGACCTTCAGCCCCGGCCGGTCCGATGTCAGCCGATCCGCCAGAGCCCGCCCGCCCATCTGCGGCATGACCACATCGGTCAGGAGGAGGTGAATCGGACCGGCATGTTGTCGGGCGACCACCAAGGCTTCGACGCCGTTCCGCGCTTCCAGCAGCCGGTAGCCCTCCTCTTCCAGCAATTCGCGCGTCAGCGTTCGGACGGTATCTTCGTCCTCGGCCAGAAGAATGGTTTCGGAACCGCGGGTCGATCGATGCGCCGCCCCCGAAAGGGTCGCGGGTCTCAATGGCTCCGGTGCCTGTGCGACCTGCGGAAGGCAGACCGTAAACGTAGCGCCACGACCCGGCTCGCTGGACGCCCGGATGACCCCGCCGCTTTGCGCCACGATTCCGTAGGCCGTCGCAAGCCCGAGCCCGGCCCCTTTCCCCACGCCCTTCGTTGTGAAGAACGGCTCGAACAGGTGGGTCAAAATGGCCTGGTCCATGCCCTGCCCGGTATCGGTGACGATCAGCTGGGTGTAGGCGCCGGGCGGGAGGCGGTGAGGCTTGCCGGCGTCGCCCTGGTCGACGACCGCGTTCACGGTCGCGATCGTCAGTCGGCCCCCGTTCGGCATGGAATCCCGCGCGTTGATGGCCAGGTTCAGGATGACTTGTTCGATCTGCCCGGGATCCGCCTTGACCGGGCCGAGGTCCGGACGCAAGGCCAGCGCCAACTCGATGTGTTCGCCGAGCAGTCGCCGGAGGATCGGGTCGAGGCTGAGTAAGGAGTCGTTCAGGCTCAGCACGTTGGGTTCCAACACCTGCCGTCGGCTGAAGGCCAGCAACTGCCGGGTCAGCGCCGCAGCCCGGTCGGAGGAGGCCGTGATGTCGCGGACATACCGGCTCAGCGGATCCTGAGGGTCGATCCGGCGCAGGAGGCGGTCGCTGCATCCACCGATGATGGTCAGCAAATTATTGAAGTCGTGCGCGATGCCCCCCGCTAGGCGTCCCACCGCTTCC
Organism: Nitrospirota bacterium; assembly: GCA_028876065.1. Lineage (GTDB taxonomy): Bacteria > Nitrospirota > Nitrospiria > Nitrospirales > Nitrospiraceae > SYGV01. Next base: position 7,210 of record JAGWTI010000108.1, on the reverse strand, counting down.
ATTTTCTGCGCTTGGCGGAGATCGTCCTCCAATTGCCTGCGCTCGGTGATATCGCTGAATGAGCCGGCCATCCGCAGGGGGCGGCCGGTCTCATCCCACAGGGCCTGGCCCTTCGCGGCGATCCATCGACGTTCGCCGTTCTTCTTGATGATCCGGTACTCCATATCGTAGGGCACACGCCGGGTGAGGTGGGCGGCGAGCGCGGCAAACACGCGGTCGCGGTCGTCGGGATGCACCAGGGCCGCCCACGTACCGATGGTGTCCGGCGTGTCGTCTCCCTCGACGCCCATGATCTCCTTCATCCGAGGGGAGTAGTACATGGGATTGGCGAGATTGAAATAGTCATCGGAGACCGCGACCGCATCCCACAGGCCGTCATGGGCTCCCTGGACGGCCAAGTCGAAGCGCTCGAGGCTCTGGCGCAACGACTCCTCGGCCCGTTTGCGCTCGGTGATGTCCTGGCCGAGGGCCTGGTATTCCAGGAGGCGTCCGGCGCCGTCCGTGATCGCGCTGTTCCTCCATTGCGTCCAGCGGATGTCGCCGTCGGCTCGGATGACCCGGTGCTCGTGGCTGTACGGCAGGCGCCGGGCCTGGAGCGCGGCGAGCATCCGATCGATCATCGGCCGGTCTTCGACGGGAATGAGCGGTTGGAACGTTCGTCCCACCAACTCCTGCGCGGGCTTGCCGAAGAACCGGCCGTAGGCCTCGTTGACGTAGGTCAGCCGGCCGTCGGGGAGGTAGCAACAGATGAGGTCCGTGCTCGTCTCGATAATCGCCTGGAATCGAGCGGCGGCGGCCGGGAGAGCGGAGCCTTTCTTGAGGACGGGGGTGGTGTCGGATGCGGCGGCGCGAGGCGTACGTGGCTTGCGCGCCGCAGGACGAGAGGAGCGTTTGGTCACGGAAGGACGCTTCTTCCCGCTCATAGGAACCGGTGCAGGATAGTGAGGTACGTAGCCTAGCAGGCGCTTACCGATAAGTCCAGCCGGACCTGTAACTGGTCTTCATGGTTCGTCTATGTTAAATTCGCGTCTGAAGAAGCCCTCAGCGGTCGGCATTCAGCTTGCCGGCTTTCAGAAGACTCGACTTCCCGCTGACGGCTGAAAGCTGATGGCTTCCTCGCACGCTATGAGCAAAACCTACGACCATCGGGCGATCGAGGCCAAGTGGCAGGCCTATTGGGCGGCGCATCGGACGTTCCGGGTGACGGACGATCCGGGCAAGCCCAAGTTCTACTGCCTCGACATGTTTCCCTACCCCTCCGGTTCCGGTCTGCACGTCGGCCATCTGGAGGGCTACACCGCCACGGACATCGTCTCCCGGTATAAACGGATGCAGGGCTTCAACGTGCTGCACCCGATGGGCTGGGACGCCTTCGGTCTGCCGGCGGAGCAGTACGCGGTGAAGACCGGCGTCCATCCGGCGATCACCACGGCGCAAAACATCGCCACGTTCAAACGGCAGATGCAACGGGTGGGGCTGTCCTACGATTGGGACCGGGAGCTCAGCACGACCGATCCGAACTATTACCGCTGGACCCAGTGGATCTTCCTGAAACTCTTCGAACGGGGCCTGGCGTACGTGGCGGAGGTGCCGGTCAATTGGTGCCCCGCGCTCGGAACGGTGCTCGCGAACGAAGAAATCGTGGACGGCAAGAGCGAGGTCGGCGGCTTCGAAGTCGTCCGCAAGCCCATGCGCCAGTGGGTGTTGAAGATCACGGCCTACGCGGACCGGCTCCTGGACGATTTGAAGCTGGTGGAATGGCCGACCAGCACGTTGGAAATGCAGAAAAACTGGATCGGCCGCTCGATCGGCGCCGAGGTCGAATTTCCTCTGGCCGGCCTCAACGGCACCTTGCGCATCTTTACCACCAGGCCCGACACCCTCTTCGGCGCGACCTATATGGTCCTGGCCCCCGAACATCCGCTGGTGGAGGCGGTGACGACCGCCGAGCGTCGTGCCGAGGTGACGGCGTATCGGGAGGCCGCGGCGCGCAAGAGCGATCTGCAACGGCAGGAACTCGAAAAAGACAAGACCGGCGTGTTCACGGGCGGCTATGCGGTGAACCCCGTGAACGGCGAGCGGCTGCCCGTTTGGATCGCCGACTATGTGTTGATGAGCTACGGCACCGGCGCGATCATGGCCGTGCCCGCCCACGACGAGCGGGACTGGCAGTTTGCCCGCACCTATCGGCTGCCGATCCGGGAAGTCATCGCCGGGGGAGACATCGAGCGGGAAGCGTTCGTGGACCAGGGCCGCGGCACGGTGATCAATTCGACCACGCCGGACGGGTCCTTCTCGATCGACGGTCTCCTGCCCGCCGATGCGATGCCGAAAATCACGGCTTGGCTCGAGTCGTCGGGCAAGGGCCGCAAGGCCGTCAACTACAAGCTGCGCGACTGGCTCTTTGCGCGGCAACGGTATTGGGGAGAGCCCTTTCCCATCGTCTGGGTGGACGGGGAGCCGCGCCCTTTGCCGGAGGAACAGCTGCCGTTGACGTTGCCCGAGTCCACGACGTTCAAGCCCTCGGGAACCGGCGAAAGTCCCTTGGCCAACCTGACCGACTGGCTCGCCACGACCGATCCGGCGTCGGGCCGGCCCGCCCGTCGCGAGACCAACACCATGCCCCAATGGGCCGGGTCCTGCTGGTACTACCTTCGGTTCATCGACCCGACGAACGCCGGGGCGCTCGTGGATCCGTCCAAGGAGCGGTACTGGATGCCGGTGGACCTCTACATCGGCGGGAGCGAGCATGCCGTTCTGCACTTGCTCTACTCGCGCTTCTGGCACAAGGTGCTCTACGACATCGGCGTCGTGAGCACCCCGGAGCCGTTCAAGAAACTGGTCCATCAGGGAACGGTGCTGGGGGAAGACAACCAGAAGATGTCCAAGTCGCGCGGCAACGTGGTGAACCCGGACGACATGATGGACCAGTTCGGGGCGGATGCCGTGCGCCTCTATGAAATGTTCATGGGGCCGCTGGAAGCGGCCAAGCCCTGGAGCACCAGGGGCGTCGAAGGCATCACGCGCTTTTTGGATCGGGTCTGGCGGCTGGCGATCAACGAAGACGGGGCGCTGAGTCGGGCCGTCATCAACGCCGAGCCGGCCGCCGAGCAGTTCCGCATCCTCCACCAGACGATCAAAAAAGTGACCGGCGACATCGAGGAGCTGCGGTTCAACACGGCGATCGCGCAGATGATGGTCTTTACCAACGAGATGACCAAGCTGGAGCAGCGGCCGCGATCCTTGCTGGAGCCGTTTTGCTTGCTGCTCGCCCCTTTCGCCCCGCACCTGGCCGAGGAGCTGTGGGAACGGTTGGGCCGGCAGCCCAGCGTCTCCGGACAGCCCTGGCCCTCCTACGATCCGGCGCTGATCGTGAGCGAGCGGCTGACGATTCCCCTCCAGGTGAACGGCAAGTTGCGCAGCAAGATCGAGGTGGCGGCGGATGCGGGCGAGGCCGAAATCGTCGCGGCGGCGCAGCAGGACCCCAAGCTGGTGGAATGGCTCCAGGGCAAACCGCCGCGCAAAGTGATTTATGTGCCCAAGAAGCTCGTGAACTTCGTCGTGTAGGATGGTGAAAAAACTCTCCAGCTTCGTTCTCGATCGCTCGAACCCCTCGACGTACTTCTCCAGTACGCCTCAAGGTCCTCGCTCCCTGCGGCCTCGCTGGGAGACCTTTTTGACCATCCTATTGGGTAGAAGCGACGTAATGGGCAGAAGCTATCATCTTTCAGTTTGGGGTACTTTGAGTCTTCTAGTTCTTTCTCTCGCCGGCTGCGGCTATCAGTTCCGGGTGGAGGGGGCCGGGCCGGTCGTCGGCGGATCGCCCCATACGACGACATCGTCCGACAAGCCGAAGGGTCCGCCCCCGAAGCTGGCCATCGCCCCGTTCGACAACCATACCTTCGAGCCGAACATCGAGCAGAAGTTCACCGCCTACACGAGACATGAGTTTTCCGCGGGCGGCGGGGTGGAGGTCGTGAACGAGAAGGCTGCAGCCGACTTGTTCATGAAAACGCAGATCGTCTCCGTCTTGACCCCCTCGCTGAGCTTTAATCAATCCGTCACCTTCGAGCAGCGGGTGATGGTGACCGTCAAGGCGACGGTGCAGGATCTGCGGAAGGGGCAGGAAATCTGGTCGCAAACCTCCATCGGCGCCGGCGAGTTCTTTTTGACGAACGACTTGCAGTTCAACCGCGTGCTCCAGAACCGGGCGTTGGAACAAGCCGGCAGGCAGATCGCGGAGGATTTGGCCACCCGCTTCCTGGCCCACTTGGACCACGGCGCCGCGACGGGGTCCTCAAGCCCGACTCCTCCGCCGGCCACCCGCCCCGGCGCCAAATAGGGAGCATCGAAGGGTCACGTGCGACTCCACGAGATCGTTGCCGGTATCGCGAAAAACGGGGCCGCGCCGCTCTACCTGGTCACCGGCGAGAAGCGGGGGATCAGGAAAGACAGTTTCGAGGTCGACGATTATTTGGTGGACCAGGCGGTGGCCGCGATCAAAGCGGCGGTGCTCGGCGGGGGCGAAGGAGCGGAAAGCGGCACGGACGCCTTCAACTACGACCTGCTCTACGGGGATGAGACCGACGCATCGGACATCCTGGCCCGCGCCGGGGAGTCCCCCGTCTTTGCCGCGCGCCGCCTGATCCTGGTCAAGACCGCCGACAAACTGCCGGCGGCCGAGGGGGAGAAGCTGCTGCCGTACCTGACGGAACCCTGCGAGACCACCGCGCTGGTCTTCGTGGCGGGAAAGAAGATGGACGAGCGACGGAAGTTCACCCAAACGCTGATGAAGCGCGCGCAGCTGGTGGACTGTGCGCCGCCGCCGGAAAGCCAGCTGCCGGCTTGGATCAAGGCGGAGGCGGGCCGCGTCGGGGTGAAGGTGGAGGACGAAGCCGTCCGGCTGCTTGCGGACATGGCCGCGTCGTTGAAGGATATGGCCGGCGGGTCCCTCTATCTGGTCCGCCGCGAGTTGGAGAAGCTGGCGGCCTACGTGCCCGACGGGGCCGTCGCGCGCGCGGCCGACGTGCAGACGCTCAAAGGCGTGGAGCCCGGCGCCTCGGTCTTCGACTTGACCGGGGCGATCGGCGCGCAGGACCGGCCGCAGGCGTTGCGCATCCTCGCGCGCAATCTGGAAGCGGGGGAAGACCCCTTGCGCATTCTGGGCGCGCTGGCCTGGCAGTACCGGCGGATCTGGAAGGCGAAAGAACAGCCGAAGCAGTGGGGGAGGGAATCGGACCTGGGCCGGGCCTTCTCCGACGCGCGACTCCGGGCGGCCTTCGAACGGTTTACGGAGACGGATTCCCAGTTGAAAGGGGCGAGTGGGGGCTCGAAGGCGCGCGTGCTGGAAACGCTGCTGTTGGACCTCTGCGCGCGCCCGAAGGAAGCCGGGCGCGCCGGCGCACGATGACCGGGGCGTTACTTCGCGGCGAGGGCGTTGACCTTGGCGGCGAGACGCGAAATCCGGCGGGATGCGGTGTTGGGCTTCAGGACGCCCTTGCTGACGGCCTTCCCCAGCGCAGAGGCGGCTTCGCGCAGCCCGGCCTTGGCTTCGTCGGCCTTGTTCTCCTCCACGGCGGTCAGGACCTTCTTGAGGATCCCTTTCACCGAGCTCTGGATGGTGCGGTTCCGTTGGTTGCGTTTCAGCGCTTGCCGCGCCCGCTTAATCGTTGACTTGTGCACAACTGGCATGGGATGTTCTCCGGTGATCGAAGGTTCAAGAAAGGTTCTTGTAACATAGGCGCGGCGGCCCGGTCAAGCCACGGGGCGCCGTGCGACGGGACGATTCCCGCGCAGGAGGGGGCCATGAGCAACTCCATCGCGACCCCGGTGCTGGCCCTCGTCTGGGCGGCGATGCTGACGGCCTGCATGGGGCTGCCGGATGCCTATTTCAAGGACAACGTGGGAAAGGCCACGCAGGACGACGTCACGGCCCGCCTGGGCAGTCCCGATCACCGGTATTCGTTGGAAACCGGCGGGACCAAATGGGTCTATATCATCCACGTGAGTACCGCCACCTACCTGACCTATGCGAACCCGGATGCCGAAATGTGTTATTACTACGAGCTGATCTTCGACGAGCGCCATGTGCTCAAGAGCTGGCAGCCCCACGACCAAGCCTGCGGGACGGTGAACTGATGCCGACGATTGCTGCTCACGACCGGTTGATCCTGGCGCTGGATGTCCCGTCGGCCGAAGAGGCCGACCGGCTCATGCGCCGCGTGGAGGGCACGGTCCGGTTCGTCAAGATCGGGCTGGAGCTCTACACGGCGGCGGGTCCCGACATCGTCAAGCGGGCCTTGGACCGAGGCAACCGGGTGTTCCTGGACCTCAAATTCCTGGACATCGACGAGACCGTGCGTCGGGCGACGGCCCGCGTGGCCGAGCTGGGCGTGGAGTTCCTGACCGTCCATGCCAATCGCAAGGCCCTCAATGCCGCCATCGAAGGGCGGGGCGAGCGGCCGCTCAAATTGCTGGCGGTGACCGTGCTCACGAACTTCGACAGCGCCGATCTGCGCGACATGGGCATCCAATGGAGCGTGGCCGATCTGGTGACGGCACGGGCCAAGCTGGCCGCGGAACTGGGCTGCGACGGCGTGGTGGCCTCGGGCGAAGAACCGGCCACCATCCGCCGCAACGTCGGCCCCAAGCTGCTCATCGTCACGCCCGGCATCAGACCGGCCGGCAAAGGATTGGACGACCATGCGCGGCCCACGACCCCGACTCAATCCATCAAAGCCGGATCCGATTACCTGGTCGTGGGGCGGCCCATCCGCGACGCGGAGGAGCCGAAGGACGCGGCGCAGGCCATCCTGGCCGAGATGCAGGCGGCGTTTGACGCCCGCAACAGCTAGTTGCGGTGGCAAATCGCCATTTGTTAAGATTCGCTTCCGTCACGAACCCTGCTGATGTTCCCCAGGTGGTGGGTGTAGCTCAAGGGTAGAGCGCCTGACTGTGGCTCAGGAGGCTGCGGGTTCGAAACCCGTCACTCACCCCAATTCCTGCTTTCGACCCCACGGGCAAGGATGTCGAAGGGTTTCTTGTAGGTGGGCTGCAGACTTCCATCTTTCAGGGTGCAGTTCGAAAGCATGATTCGTAGGAATTTGTTCTTTTGCTCCGCCGACTGCTTCGCATAGAGTTCGTACGCTCTCGACGCGAGTTCTAGCAGCCGCACGCCATCCCCGTGGTACCGCTGAGACGCCCCATCGTG
>JAGWTI010000017.1 GCA_028876065.1 Nitrospirota bacterium | reverse complement strand
CTCGACGCTGGTCAGGCCGGCGTCGAAGATCGCCGAATAGGGCGAGCCGACGATGTCCGAGGAGACGATCGGGTCGGTCGTGTAGGCGAGGATGCCGCGCAGCTCGTCGCCGTCCGCGGCGCTCTGGAAGAGCGCGTTGATCTCGGCACGGCTGGTCGGGCGCTCGGTCTCGACCGTCAGGTCGACCAGCGAGCCGGTCGGTGTCGGCACGCGCAGCGCGAAGCCGTTGAGCCTGCCGTCGAGGCTCGGGATCACGAGCCCCAGCGCCTTCGCCGCGCCGGTCGAGGTCGGCACGATGTTGAGCGCCGCCGAGCGCGCCCGGCGGGCGTCCTTGTGGGGACCGTCGAGCAGCATCTGGTCGCCGGTGTAGGCGTGCACGGTCGTCATCAGCCCGTGCCTGATCCCGACCGCGTCGTGGATCACCTTCGCCACCGGCGCCAGGCAGTTGGTCGTGCAGGAGGCGTTCGAGATGACGTGGTGTTTGGCCGGGTCATAAGTCTGCTCGTTGACCCCTAACACCACGGTCACGTCCGCGTCCTTGGCGGGGGCCGAGATGATCACTCGCTTGGCGCCGGCGGACAGGTGCTTGCCCGCGCCCTCGCGGTCCGTGAAGCGGCCGGTGGACTCCACGACCAGGTCCACGTTTAATTCCTTCCAGGGCAGCTCCTTCGGCTCCTTGACGGCCAGAATCTTGATCGACTTGCCGTTCACCACCAGTTCGCCGTCGCTGGCGTGGACGTCCGCGTCCAGCGTGCCATGCACCGAATCGTATTTGAGCAGGTACGCGAGCGTCTTGGCGTCCGTCAGATCGTTGATCGCGACAAATTCCAATTGCGGGTCGCCGAGCGAGGCGCGGAAGACGTTCCGCCCGATCCGCCCGAACCCGTTGATTCCAATGCGAATAGCCATGGTCTGTTCCAATCTCCCTGAAAGAAAAATGCCGGCCGAATTACGACCGGCAGGAGGGGTGAATGTTACTCAGGCGGGGAAACGTTGTCAAGGAGATTGAAGGGGCCATGAAGGTCGGACCGCTGTCGCTCAGAGGCCAGACCCCTGTTGGTCCGCCGTAAGCCTCGCCTCTGCTTGGCTGCGGAACTCGTCCTGTCCCGAGCTTTACTCGAACAGGACTTCGGACAGTCCTCGCCACCCGCTTTCGCGGGCCGCGTCGGATCGGCAACGGCGGAACACAACAGGGCTCTGATGCTCGCTCCAGTGGCCCGACCTTCACGCGCTGAGTGTGGGAGAAGGCGAAAACAGAAGAGGAACGCGACGGTTCAATAGGCCGGCTGCCGTTAGCGAAGATGGGGGGCCCAATCGAGGGTTTGAAGCGATAGGATCGGTTTCATCGCCTCGAAGTCTTTGTCGCAATGAATCAGCGGGATCTTATGTTGAAGGGCCACGGTGGCGATCAGGCAATCCGCAGCAGCGGGTGTCACGCCTCGTTGCCGTAACCGCGCTGCATGTCCCCATGCAATGGGCCACCATGAAGGATCGAACGCCAGGCCGGTGATCGGAGTCAGCCATTCAAGCAGACTCTCTTGACGTTCCGAGGTGCGGAGTCCGGTCATCAGTTCCAGAACGATCCAGTCGGTGATGGCGGTGTCTCCGTTGATGATCAACGGCTTGAGGAGAGAGCGGATGGCGGTTTGGCCCGATGGGCGGAGGGCGTGAATCCAGACCGAGGTGTCAACGAGATACATGAGCGGGCCGCTTCGTGCGTTGTCGGCGAAGCTGCGCGGGCGTCAAGTCCAGAGGAATGGTGCCCAGCGCGTCAGCCAGCGCTTGGAGTTGCTTTTGCCGGACAACCGACTTGAGGCTGGCATCCACGGTCTCCTTGAACGACGCGGTCCCCAACGTCCGTTGCGCCTCCCGGAGCAGCTTGCGGTCGATTTCCAGCGTGGTCTTCATAATCCGTTGCCCTCTTGTGAGCCCATATAAGTCAGTATAGAACGCCCATATCGTATGATGGGATCGGTATGGGCGTCAAGAGGAGCGGGGGATGAAGGCGGGCAGGAGCCTCAGCCGCACAAGACACCTACGGGGGCACCCAACTAAGCCTGGCCCGCTCGAAGTCCGCAAACTCGGCGAAATAAGAACCGGCCGCCTCACCGTCTCGGCGGCGCGCACAAACGTGGTGCTCCTTATTCGTCGCACCGTGCGCCCTCACACAGTGCGGTCTTCGCCCTTGCAAAAAACGCAAGGGCCGCGGCCTGCGGCGAGTTGTGTCCCGCCCCCTCCGGTGATGGGCGGCTGGGGCTCCTGCCCAGCCTTCGTGGGGAGGAGTGGGGGAAGAGAGCAAGGAGGCAAGGGAAAAGACTCCTGGCACATTTCTGCTTCACTTAGTCCTGGGGTGAAGAAAGAGGGGGGAACGAGCACAAGGGCAATTTAGGAAAACAAATTTTACAAGCTTTTGGGTGCGTAGTTTCAGCACTCTCGATATTGGGATATTCCACCCAGTTCGCGGTCACGACTCCGGTCTTATTTGCTTCCCGACAGTCAGGGCAGTGGTAAGGACGAGGCTTGCCATGTGGTTCGCGAGTACGGTTTTCGGAGGCTGCGATTACCTCTCTAGGTGGGTGCCGGTGCCCGTGTTTACAGCTTTTTTCTACCACAAGTAGGGTCTTCTCAAATTGGTTCGAATACTCGTTGCGATAACAGCTCAGCGGTCATCTAGAAGCGTGTTGCACGCTAATGCATGTTTGCCGCCTGGTTCATCCTGCTTGGAAAATATGGCCGTTACCCCTCGCAGCTTTTTGACCGCTTGTGGTGACAGCGTAAAGTGAACTCGAAATGTAATCTGCGTGTGCAGAACTGCAACAAGGTCTTCGATTTGTTTAGGCTCAAGCTTCTTCAATTCTTGTCGGACTGTTTCGTTATCGGTCAGAGGTAAGTACAATGAATCGGCATACAAATCATTAGGCCAATAAAGCCCAGAGCCATATACCGTTCTTAACGGGGAAGATGCGGTTCACAATAAACGGTGTCTTACAATTCAGTGGCTGGTTGTCTTCAAGGAGCAGGCTTATGATGAGCAAAAGCTCGCCCAGCCTTTCGAAGAAGTACTGATCTGTTTGCTGAGCAATCGAAAGGCGGATCAAACTACCCGCAGGCGCTTGGTCATAGTAAATTCCTCTTGGTTCACCGACGTTTGTGTCGCCTTTGTAATAGTAATTGTCGTATCGTCTTCCGGACGCAAAATTAAGCATCGCGAGCGTGTCGTTGGGAATCAGGTATCTTAGACTGGGCTTTGAATCTATCCGGGTCCGGAATACAACACTACTAAAAACTCCGCCGAGTGACTCGGTGATACTCGCAATCGTCATCGGCAGGCTGTCGGAAATTCTAAGCGTAATCGGAACCGTCACAATATAGAAGTCAGAATTGGAAGATATATGTGCAGTCGGCTTTCCGAGTTCAGCAACATGGCCCTGGTCCTTAATGGTTTGGAGTAGTCGATCGACCGTAGCCCGCTCATCTAACGCTTCACGAACTAAAGTCTGTCCAGAAAACAAGCGCTGAAGAAATACTTCCTCGCTCTTTCGAACCACTTCAAACGCTTTTTCTCGTTCTCGAATCTGATCCAACACTGCCTCACGTTCTGGACCGGTTGGAGTCTTGGCGATGATCTGTTTATAGGTTTCAATTTCCTTGCTAAGTCTCGCATAGTCCTCTTGGAGTTTCTTGTATTCCTCGGCAACGTTCTTGCCCTTGATGCGCTGGGCGAGTTCGGACACTTTGTCGGTGGTGACGGTGGCTTTGATCTTGACGAAGAATTTCAGGCTGTCGCCGACGAGTGTGCGGGTTTTGTCCAGGACCTCGACCTGCAAGACTCCGCCCGCGATGGTCTGAATCTCATCGGCTGTGAGCTGATAATTCTGGACCTTGGTGTAACTCTCCACGTAGGTCCCGGCTTGCTCCAGCGCCATCTGCTTGGCCTTCTGGAGGGCCATGGATTCGGCGAAGGCCATGGTTTCCCCCTCGCCCATTGTGTAGGTGCCTTCGGCGGTCAGGACTTTGGTTTCAGCGAGGGCAGGAAAAGGGACAGCGAGAATGCACAGGATGGGAAGGACCAGGAAGCGTTGAGCCGATCGAGGCATTATCACCTCAGGCTTGCGAGATATTTAGCGCATCACTTGTGCTTGGCGATGAGTTCGCGGATGGCGGGTACGAGTTCATTTGGAACTTCCATGACCGTTTGGGTTCGATTTTCAAACGCCGCCTCGTCCTCCGCGACGGCTTCTTCCTCTGTCTGTTGCTCATAATGAGCTAGAATCTTGCGAACTCGCGCTTCGTTCCAACCGGGAGGAAATTTGCTTTGCTTCTTCATGATAGTTTCCTCCGCCTGCGGCGCCGATAGGCGGTTAATGGCTTGCCTTGCAATTCGTATGCTGTGACGACGAAGACGCTGTCCGGTTCAGGATCAGGAACATAAATGACCCGCAGGTATCGTCCCGCTCGTGTCTGGCCAATGGCGACCCGCGATCCTTCTCGTCCCGGACGATCCTCCCAGGCTTCATCAATACAGCCTCGACCTCTTGCTCGTCAACCTGATGGCCGTAGATATGCGGTTGACCTGTTTCTGGATCGAGATAGAAACGAAGGTTCATCCACGTCCTATATCTTCATGGCTTCTTTGACTTCTTCCAGCGTCCGGTGGGCGGCTTTGGCGGCGCGTTTAAGCTTCATGAGTACGTTCATGGGCGGTAGATTCTAAGGTCGTGCAGTTTCGCAATAGTCTCAAAATCTCGATCGTGATGGTACAGCTCCGCCCCGGACTCGATGCAGGTGGCCGCGATGAGGCAATCAATCGTGCTGCGGATGGTCAACCCTCGCTTGCGACAAGCCCGGTAGATCGACGCGGCATGCTCGAAAGTCCTGAGGCCGCGGACGCGCAGGATGGGGAAAGCCTGGAGTATGTCCCGAATCTGTGAAAACTTTTCGTCGTCGCGGATGCCTTGCAGGATTTCGCCATAGATGAGGTCGGTCAGCCCCACCGAGGTCCCCTCTTCGATCAGCGCCTGCAGCTTGCGGTCATAGCGGGTGTTCCTCGCTTCAAGAAAATCAATCCACACCGTGGTGTCCACCACGATCATGTGCGGCGGCCCCGAAGCTCAGCCAGGTCGGCCTCCCACGTGATGTGGCCGCGAAGCGCGAGGATGTCCCGTTGTTTGGCGCGCCGCAGCAGTTCGGTCAGCGCGAGGTGCACCAATTCCCGCTTGGACCTGCACTTGTACGTCTTGAGCCCCTGCCGTACCAGCCTGTCGTCTAATTCGATATTGGTTCGTCCCATGATGAAATCCTCCCTGCGATAGGCTAGGGGAAGATGGTGTAGAAGTCAAGGCGAGATGGTGTATGCGGAGCTTGTCGCGTGGCGTGGATGCAATGGGAATGCCGTGGCGGAGTGCTCACTCGTGCCTCGGTTCTAAATCTTCATGGCTTCTTTGACTTCTTCCAGCGTCCGGTGGGCGACTTTGGCGGCGCGGTGGCTGCCTTCCTGCGCGATTTCTTCCACCTGATTCGGCTGGGCGGTCAGCTTGGCCCGGTTCTCCCAAATCGGCACGAGCCGTTCCACCATCGCATCGGCGACGAGCTTCTTGCAGTCGATGCAGCCGATAGCCGCCGTGCGGCATTCGGTGTTGATACGGGCCTGCACCTCTGCGGTCGAATAGATCTTGTGGAAGTCGTAGACGGGGCAGATGTCGGGGTTGCCCTTGTCCGTGCGCTTGACCCGCGCCGGGTCGGTCACCATGGTTTTGAGTTTCTGGCGGACCACCGGCTCTGCGTCGGACAGGTTGATCGTGTTCCCGTAGCTCTTGCTCATCTTGCGGCCGTCGGTGCCCAGGACTTTGGGGAACTTCGTCAGGTGCTCCATCGGCTCGGGAAACACCGGCTTGTAGAGGCTGTTGAAGCGGCGGGCGATCTCGCGCGTCAGCTCCAAATGCGGGAGCTGGTCCTTGCCCACCGGGACGAAGTCGGGCTTGTAGATCAGAATGTCGGCGGCCTGGAGCACCGGGTAGCCGAGGAACCCATAGGTGGAGAGGTCCTTCTCCTTGATCTCGTCCTGCTTCTCCTTGTAGGTGGGGTTCCGCTCCAGCCAGGGAATCGGCACCATCATGGACAACAGCAGGTGCAGGATCGCATGTTCGGGGATGCGCGACTGGATGAAGACCGTGGCGCGCTGCGGATCGATGCCGGCGGCGAGCCAGTCGATGAGCAGCTCGCGCGAGAATTCCTTGATGCGGCTGGTGTCGGCATAGTTGGTGGAGAGGGCGTGCCAGTCGGCCACGAAGAAGAAGCAGTCGTATTGCTCCTGCAGCGCCTTCCAGTTGTCCAACGCGCCGAGCCAATTGCCCAGGTGCAGGAGTCCGCTGGGCTGCATGCCGCTCAATACGCGTTTCTTTGCGGGGTGGGTCGTCATCGTACTCCTGTTATTCGAGCTGGACCAGTTTGCCTTGTTTCACTTGAATGAGGAAGACCCGGCGCTCCAGCGCGCCGCCCGGGCCGAAGGAGGCCAGCCCGCCCAGCGACGGCAGGTCCTGGCCACGCAGCAGCTGTTCGCGCAGGCCCTTCCCGTTCGTGGCCCCTCTGCGGATGGCCTCCAAGGCCAGCCGCGCCGCGTCGTAGGCCTGGGCGGCGAACAGGGTCGGGCTGCTTTGGTATTTCTGCCGGTACCGTTCGACGAACTCGCGCATGGCCGGGTCCGGGCTGTCTTGGAACCAGCCGTCCACGAAGACGCCGCCGTCGAGCGACCGGTCCGCCAGGCGCAACAAGTCCGGCGTGTTCCAGGTATTGCTGCCCAGCAGCGGCGCCTTGATATCGTAGAAGCGCAGTTGGGGGGCGAGCAGAGAGATCTGGCCGGCGCTGCCGGGCAGAAACAAGGCGTCGAAGCCGGCGGTATAGGTAACCTTCGTGGCGCCTTTGCTCGTCTGACTCGTCGTCGCGGTTCCGTACCGTTTCAGGTCTTCGGCTTTGAGTTGCTTGATCTGCGGGCCGAAGTCGGTGGCATGTTCCGGATAGGATTCGATGGCGATGATCTCGCCGCCCCGCTGGCGGACCTCCTGGCTGAACAGGCGGGCCAATTCCTGCCCATAGAGGGTGTCCGGGTGGAGGATGCAGAAGCGTTTGTACCCCAGCCGTCCGACCGCATAGTCGGCAAGGCGGTGGGCTTGCTGCGGATAGGTGAGCGCCGTGGTGAACAGGTAGGTGCCGAGGCGGCGCACGTCCGCCGTCGTCGCGGCGGGGGCCAGGAACGGCGTGTCGGTCTCGTCCGCTACGGCGGCGGCGGCCGGCAGGTGGCGCGAGAGCAGGGGGCCGATCACCGCTTGCGGATGGTATTCCGCGATCAACTCCAGCAGCTCCGTGCGGAGCGCCGTCTTTTCCAGGCCGGCCGTGTCTTTCACGACGAGTCCGACGGAGGCGAGTCCCGCTTCTTTGCCTTTCTCGACGGCCAGCCGGATGCCGTTCAATGCCTCGGTGCCGAAGGTGCTCAGGCGTCCCGATGTCGGAACCGCCGCGGCCAGCACGTACTGGCTGGTCTTGAGTTTCGTCTTGTGCGCGCGCAATTGCTCCGTGGCGGACGGGGCATAGTCGTGCGTGGGGAAATGCGTGAGAAAGAGGCGCAGGTTGCGCTCGGCCAAGTGCTCTTCCCCTCGCGCTTGATGCAGTTCGATCAGGCGGATCAAGACGAGGTCGCCGGGAAACGTCGTCGGGTAGGCATCGCGGATGTGCGCGAGCGCCGTGCGGTCGGCTTGGTCCTGCACCAGACGCCGGATGCGTTCTTGCGCCTCGGCGGCGCGCTCGGCCGGGCCGACGGTCATCTCCTCCAGCCAGGCTTGAATGGCCCGGACGTAATCCTTCTTGATGGCCTGGACGTCACCGATCGCCTTGAGCACGTCGCGTTTGGCGTCGGGGTCCTCCGCCTGCGTGCGCACTTCGGAGAGGAGGGAGAGGGCCTGGTCCGTTTTCCCCAGGTTGGCCTGTACGGTGGCCAGGAGTATGCGGCTCTTGTCGGTCACCTCGGCCGTGGGGAATTCCGTGTGGAGGCGGTCTAAGTAGGCGGCTGCATCCGCATAATTCTTCTTCCGGTTGAGGGCGCTGGCCGTGAGGAAGTAGGTCTGGGCCAAGGCGTCCCCCTTGGCCGTGCCCAACAGAGGTTTGAGGACGTCGAGGGCCTCGTCGTCTTGCTGGCTGTCGAGCAGGGCCTTGGCTTTGGCCAAGGGGCCGTCGTCGAGTTTCTGAGGCGGGGCATTCTTCAGCTGAGGCGGCGGAGTCTCAGGGTCCGCGCCATGCACTGTGGGGGCGAAGCCTGCCGCCGTCGCGGCCATGAACGCGAGAACGAGTCCGGCAAACAGGCTGCGAGAAGCGAGGGAGCGAGCCGAGGCGCACCTAGGGCAAGGGCGGCGGTGCTGTGCAACTGGTGAAACGATCATCGTCTCCTGACATTGCGGAGGCTCATCCCGAGAGTATCCGTACTATAGGGGGCGTGTCCTGGACTGTCAAGGCAACGACGAAGCGTATCATATTGTTTTCACAGATGTTCATGCGTATAGTCGGAAAATGTCCAGCAGGGTGGGCTAATGGAAAGACTTGACGGGTTGGTGGAGCGCTACCTCGCCGATTTGCGGGTCGAGGCTGGGTTGGCGGGCAACACGCTCGAGGCCTACCGGCGGGATCTGCAGAAGTGGCAGGATTTTTTGACGGCCCGCGGGGTCCATGATCCGACGGGCGCGACTCGTCCGGTCATGTCCGAATTCCTGGCGCACTTGCGGCGCAGCAATCTCTCGCCGGCCTCCACGGCCCGGTGCATGGCGGCGCTGCGGGGATTCTTCCGGTTCCTCTGCCGCGAACGGTTTCTCCAGGACAATCCGTTGGTGAACTTGAAAACGCCGCGTCCGTGGGTGCGGTTGCCCAAAGTGCTTTCGCAAGACGAGGTCTCCCGGCTGCTCGAGCTTCCGGAAGAGACGCAGCCGGAGGGGAAGCGCGATGCGGCGATGGTGGAATTGTTGTACGCGACGGGGTTGCGGGTCTCCGAGTTGGTGAATCTGGAACTGGCGCATCTGAACCTGGCTGTGGGCTATGTGCTGGCGTCGGGCAAGGGCGCGAAGCAGCGGGTGGTGCCGATCGGAGAAGTGGCGCGGCAGCGGGTGGAGGCCTATCTCACCCAGGCCCGTTCGATGTTGGCCAAGGGCCGCCCGGTGCGGCACGTGTTCGTCACCCGGCGCGGCAGGAAGCTCACGCGCCAGGGATTCTGGAAAGCGCTCAGGGCGCGGGCGCGGCGCGCCGGGATCACGAAACCGATCTCGCCCCACATGCTCCGCCACTCGTTCGCCACCCACTTGTTGGATCGCGGGGCCGATCTGCGTTCCGTGCAGACCATGTTGGGCCATGCCCGGATCACCACCACGCAGATTTATACGCATGTCGAGCGCGAGCGGCTGAAGCGCGTGCACACGACCCTGTTCCCGCGGAAGCAACGGCGCGGCGTCAAGGCGAAATGATGAATGCTGAACGATGAACGGATGACGGGACATGCAGCAACTCCGTGGCCAGGTCGTTCATCGTCTATCATTTATACTTCATCGTTGCTTGTCGCGCGGTTGACAACCGGATGCAGACTTGATACCATCCGACGACTCTTTCGCAACTGCTCAGCAAGCTTGAGAATTCGGGCGGATAGCTCAGTTGGGAGAGCGCTGCCCTTACAAGGCAGAGGTCACAGGTTCGATCCCTGTTCCGCCTACCAGCCCTGTGGCGCGACAGGACGGTAAGAAAAGTCGAACGATCCAGATCGAGGAGCCTGTACCTATACATTCATCAGCACATCATCTTTCCGAACTATGGGGCCGTCGTTCAGCTTGGTTTAGGACGCCAGATTGTCAATCTGGAGGTCGCGGGTTCAAATCCCGTCGGCCCCGCCAATTTCCCCCAATGGGTTGAGTGTTCCCGGTAGTGCAAGCCCTGCGTGACGCGGGAGGAGACGAACTAGCCTGATGATGTCTCAGACCGGTCCTTTTGGACTCATCGGTTCGCTTGGGACGGTATCGAAAGTCGTTCTGCTGGTGCTTCTCCTCTTCTCGGTCGTTTCCTGGACCATTATTCTCGTCAAATGGCGGACGTTCCATGCCGGGGACGGGGACGACCGACGCTTCCTGAACGCCTTTGCGCGCAGCAAGGACCAGGAAGAGTTGCGCCGGCAGGCGCGCCGGCTGCCCGCCAGTCCGACCGCCATGCTCTTTGTGGGTGTGACCGATCGGTTGCAAGAGACGCCCCGAGACGGGTCGGGGGTCGGTTCCGCCGAGTCGGCTGAGGCATCCACGCTCGCGGATCGCCAGTATCTGGATCGAGTCGTAGCGCACCTGGTGCAGGATCAGATCGCCAGACAGGAGGCGTACCTGCCGTTTCTGGCCACGACCGGCAACATCACGCCGTTCGTCGGGTTGCTGGGCACGGTCATGGGCATCATCGACGCGTTCGGGGAAATCGGCAAGCAAGGGACCGCCAGCATCGCCGCGGTGGCGCCGGGCGTGGCGGAAGCCTTGGTCGCCACGGCCGCCGGCCTCTTTACGGCGATTCCGGCGGTCATCGCGTACAATTATTTCTTGAATCGCATCCGCAAGTCCGCGTTCCGGGCGGAGGCGTTCAGCATCGAACTCGTGCACCAGCTTCAGGCCCGGTCCAAAACGACGGGGGTGCGCGGGTGATCTTCGAGACCAGGCGCCGCCGGTTCATGGCCGAGATCAACGTGATCCCGCTCGTGGACGTGGTGCTCGTGCTGCTGATCATTTTCATGGTCACGGCCCCGATGTTGTACCGCGGCATGGACATCAAACTGCCGACGTCCGCCAGCAATACGATCAAGCCGGAGGAGCGGATGGTCCTGACCATCGAGCGGGATCAGACGCTCTACCTCGACAAGGATCGGGTATCTCCGGCGCAACTGGGGGCGCGCCTGCGGGCGGCGAAGCAACGGAACAACGAGGTGTCGGTGTTTTTGCGGGCGGACCGCGATGTGCCCTACGGCACGGTCGTCCAGGTGATGGATGGAGTCAAGCAGGCCGGGATCGACAAACTGGGGATGGTGACGGACCCGGTCGGGCCGGAGCGCGTCACGGATTCCCTGGCGAAGGAGCCGGGAAAATGAGGCGCGTCCGGTTGGGTTCGCACGCGCCGAAGGGTGCGCGGAGGCGGGCATGACGGCGGACGCGGGCCCCTATTCGTCGCTCTGGTGGCAGGGGACGGCGCCGCACCCCTCGCGGTTGGGCCGGATGCTCGTCTTGTCGCTGGCGCTGCACCTGGCGGTGCTGATCGTCGCCGGCGGCCTCAAGTTGCCGGCCAAGATGGAGCGGCCGCTGGCGTCATATCAGGTGTCGCTGGTCACCTTGCCCCATGCGCCCGCGGCCCCGCCGGTTCAGCAGACCGTGGAAGCGGACGTGCCCATTGCTCCGCCGCCGGCGCCCGCGGCCCCGCCTCCGGTTCCGACGCCCCGCGTGGTGAAGCCGAATGTGACGCCGGCGCCGGTGGCGCCCAAACCGCCGACGGTGCCTGCGCCCTCCAAACCCCAGTCGCAACTCAAGGACCTTTTGCGGGGAATCAAGTTGCCGCCGCAGGCGCCCGCATTGGGCGATGTGGCGCCGGCGCCGAAAACGGCCCCGATCCAGCGGGTGCAACCGGCCAAGACCGACCCGTCGCAGCAGAAGCTCAAACAAGAGATCGATGAGTTGCTGAAAAACATTGCCGTGCCCGAGTCCCAGCCGGCCGCCGTCGGGCCGGCCATACCCAAGGAAGTTCAGGCCAAACAGACGTTGAGCCAGCAGATGCAGAACTTGACGTCCCAAGCGTTGAAGCCGGTTCAGGACGACGACCTGCTGAAACGACCGGCGCCAATACAACAGGCCAAAGCGGCGGCCAAAATTCCCGCCACCAAGATGCAGGTGCTCGGCGTCGCAACGGGATTCAATTGGTATCTCGCGCAAGTCCAACGCCAGATCAGCGCCCAGTGGATCGCGCCGCCGGTGGACTTGACCGGCAGAATGTACAGGGTCGTGATCAAGTTCCGGCTCGATCAGTCCGGGAGCGTGAATGCGGTGGCGGTCGAAACCTCGTCCGGCAACGGCTATTTCGATGATGCGGCCACCCGTGCGGTGCTGAAGGCCGACCCGCTGCCGCCGTTTCCGAAGGATTTAGCCGAGTCGTCCCTGGACGCGCATTTCAGTTTCGTGGTGGGCGAAGAGGTCGGGTAGACGGATGCGATATCTGCTCATCATCACGTTGCTCCTGGGGGCCGGGCTCGGGGCGATTCTGGAATCCGGCGCAGCGGATGTGTTCCTGGAGGCGACGAGGCCGGACTTCCAGAAAATTCCGATCGCCGTGCTCGGCTTTCGCGACGGGCAGCTGCCGGACAACCCCGGCGCGCGGCTGACCCAAGTCCTCAAAGACGACCTCCGCCGCTCGCTGATTTTCTCGGTGACCGATCCGGCGAAGCTGGGCCTGACGCTGGATGGGGCCTACGGGGCCCAAAACGTGCTGTTCAAGCAGGCGGCGGACAACGGCATCTCCGTGCTGGTGTGGGGGCAGGTTGCGGCCCGTCAGCCGGACTTGGTGTTGGACGGGCTGATCTATGACGGGGTCAAACAGGAAGCGATCGCCAGCAAACGGTATGTCGGGGCGCCGCCCGTGTTGCGCCAGATGGCGCATCGTTTGGCCGACGAGCTCGTCTACCGCTATACGGGAGAGCCGGGGATCGCCAAGACCAAGATCGTGTTCGTGTCGGAACAGGGAGGCAGCCGCGAGCTCTACGTCATGGACTACGATGGGTACGGCCCTCGCCAAGTGACGGCCGATGGGTTCCTCAGTCTCATGCCGCATTGGTCGCCGGATCGGCGGTACCTTGTGTTTACCACCTATCGGGGCCGGACGAGACAGGATATCGATGCCATCGAACTGGCCACGGGAAAGCGGGCCACGTTGGTGTCCATGGCCGGATTGAATATCACCCCCGCTTTCTCGCCGGACGGGACGGAACTGGCCTTTGCTTCCAGCAACGAGGGCAACGCCGAACTTTACAAGTACAACGTGCGCACCAAGGGGCTGACCCGATTGACCGCCAACAACGGCGGGGACTTGTCGCCGGCCTGGGCCCCGTCGGGTCGCGAGCTGGCCTTCGTCTCCGACCGGGGAGGCAGCCCGCAGATTTACTTGATGAGCGCGGACGGTTCCAACGTGCGCCGCCTGACGTTCGAGGGAGACTACAATGCCGCCCCGGCTTGGTCTCCGCGCGGCAATTGGATCGCCTACGTATGCCGCGGCCCGGACCGCCAGTATAAGCTGTGCCTGATCACTCCGGACGGACAGAAACGGGTGCAAATCACGTCCGGCCAGGGGGTGGATGACTCGCCCTCCTGGTCCCCGGACGGGCGCCATCTGGTGTTCAGTTCGACCGCGGAGGGCAAAAGCCACATCTATATGATCAACAGCGACGGCGCCGACCTCGAACGGTTGACGTCGGGCGGAGCCCATCACAGTGCTCCGTCCTGGTCGCCGGCGTGAGCGTTGGGGGGCTCGCGCGGGTTCAATCTGTTAACTATATGAGGAGGACTAGGTCGATGTCTACACACACACGAGTCGCGACGTTGGTTGGATTGTTGGGGCTTGTGGCGTTCGCCGGTGCCGGGTGCAGCAAGTCCATCCAGGGGGATGCGGGATCCAAGTCGTTCGAGCCGGCTCCCAGCCAGGCGAAGTCCGGCTCGGGCAACGGCGCCGGGGCCGGGTCGGGCGCGGTTCAGGAGTCGCCCGGCCCCCAGTTCGGGTCGCTGCCCGGCGATGCCAACGGGGGGGCTACGGGGAAGGGATCCGGCGAAGAACGGGTGTCGGAAGGCGTGGCCGTCGCGAAAGCGGCCCCGACCGATTCGTCCGCGCAAGAGGCGTTTCAGCAGCAGATGCAGCGGGAGCAAGCCGCGACCGCTGTGGCCGGGCTCGACGACGTCTTCTTTGCCTACGATTCGTGGAAGTTGAGCGATGACGGCAAGCAGGCGTTGTCCAGGGATGCGGAATGGCTCAAGAACAATGGATCGCGCAACGTGGCGGTCGAAGGCCATTGCGACGACCGCGGTACTCAGGCCTATAATCTGGTGCTGGGGCAGAAGCGGGCCAAGGCGGTGCGCAATTATCTGGTCGAGCTCGGCGTAGCCAGCAACCGCATCACGGTTGTGTCGTATGGCAAAGACCGGCCGTTCTGCAGGGAGTCCAATGAGTCCTGTTATCGGCAGAATCGTCGCGGCCATCTGGTCGTCAGCGAGAAGTAAGCGACACGAGCCGGCCGCGCAATGGGGCTGCAGGAGGGACGCGGTGAGAGCGTCACATGAAGCCAGGCGGTTCCTGTCCGTGCCGGCTGTCCTGACGGCCGCGGCCTGTGCCGGCCTGTGTCTGCTGCTCACCGGCTGTCTGGCGCAAAAGGCCGAGCTGCTTCAGGTCAGCCAGGATCTGGACAAGAAGATCTCCCGGCTGGATCAGCGGGAAAAGGACATTGAGGCGAAGAACAAGGATCTCGACGAGCGAATCGCGCAGACCAACACCCTCATCAATGAGGCCCGGGCGAGGGCGCTCAGCGCCATCCGCGAAATACGCGAGGAGGACCAGCCAAAAATCCAGGGCAAAATCGAGGAAAACGACCACAAGGTCAAGGCGCTGGATGCGCGAGTCGAAGACCGGGCCACCAGGATCGAACAAGTGATGGCCAAGCGCGACGCCGAGCTGGAGAAACGCGCCGGCGAATTGGAGAAGCGCGCGGGTTCGCTGGAAAAGACCGTGAGCGATCAGACGACGGCCTTGACCTCCATGGCGAAGGCGGTCGACGGGAGGCTGGACGATCACGACAAGGTGGCTGCGGCGACTCAGGCCCAGATCCGCACGTTGAATGAACAGACGGCCCAGCTGAACCGCTCCTTGGTGGATTTTCGTCAGGCGCTGGCCGGGCTGGGCGACAAGCTGGTCCGTCAGGAACAGCGGACCAACGAGATGTTGGCCAAGCTGCAGGCCGATGCCAAGGCCCAAGAGCAACGGACCAACGACGTGTCGGCCAAGCTCCAGGCCGATGCCAAGGCGACAAGCGACCATCTGGACAAGGTGACCAAGAGCGTGGGCACCGTGGCCAAAACGCTGGAGGCGGTCGGCGCCAAACTTCTGGCTCAAGATGAGGCGCAGGACCGTCGCTTGGACGATGTGGCGAAGTCGCTCCATGCGGCCACCGCTCAGATGCAGGCGCTGAGTCATACGGTCGCCAAGCTGCAAGGCAAGGGCGTCAAAGGGAAGACGGAGGTCAAGGCGGGACGGCCGGCTAGCGGTCAGGCTCCCGCTGCGCCGGAACCGAAAGCCGAGCCTCAGCCCACCCCGGTGATCCCCGAGCCAGAAGCAGGAGCTCCTGAGCCGGCGCCGGCGGCCTCGGCGGACGAGCCTCCATCGGTCGGTCTCGCGACAGCTCCCGGTTCGACGTCGGAGAGCCCTTCCCCGGTCGTGGCGCCGCCAGCAGGAGAAGCGTCGCCCCAGGCCGAGGGGGAACGGGCGGGGGGAGCCAAAGCGGCGTATGACCGGTCGTTCCAGCGGTTCAAACAACGGGATTTCGACGGGGCCCTGGAGGGATTCTCGGAATTCCTGACCCAGCACCCCACGAGCAAACTGGCGCCGAACGCGCAGTACTGGATCGGCGAATGCTATTTCGGCAAGAACGAGTATGATCGGGCCATTGCCGCCTACGAACAGGTGCGGGTCATCGATCCCGCGAGCGAAAAGGTGCCGGCCGCGCTCTTGAAGAAGGGGCTGGCCTATCTGGCCCTCAAGGATCGCAAGAAGGCCTCGGTGGCCTTGACGCAGGTAGTCGAGGTGTTTCCGAAGAGTCCGGAAGCAGGCAAGGCCCGCGAGAAGTTAGCCCAACTCAACCAAGGCCGATAACACCATGCACATGAATCTGACGCCATACGGAAAGGCCGCCCTCTGCGCGGCCGTCCTGGCCGGAAGCGGGCTCGTGCTGTCCGGTTGCGCCGCCCATGCCGATTTTGTGAAGACCCAGGAACAAATCCGGGCCGTCGCCAAACAGCAAGAACAGGATCGGCAGCGCGACGAAGAGACCCAGAAACGGCTCCAGGCCTTGGAAGCCAAAGGCAGCAAAGCGCCCGCGGCGGATCAAGCGGTCAAAGGGCTGCCGAAGGACGTGGACGCGCTCCGGCGGCAGATGGAAGAGCTGACGGATCGGTTGAACGATGTGGATCGACGGGTCGCCCGGCTGCAAGACAGCCAGTATGCCGCGCCGCCGCCCGCGCCGTCCAAGTCCGACACGGCGCCCGGTCCGCCGTCCGGCGAACCGTCCAGACAGTCCAGGCCGGCCAAACTGCCGGAGCCTCCGGCTGTGCTGCCGGGCACGCCGGACATTTCTCCCACCAGCGCGTTCAACCTGGCGCAGAACGATTACCTCAACGGGCGGTACGAGCTGGCCATTCGGGGCTTCGAGCGGTTTCTGAAAGATTTCCCCTCGACCTCGAAAACCCCCGACGCCCACTATTTCATCGGGGAATCCTACTACAGCTTGAGAGACTATCCACACGCGATGCAGGCGTTCGACCTGGTCGTTCAGGACTATCCGAAAAGCGAAAAAGTCCCCGCCGCCCTGTTTAAGCTGGGGCTGTCGTCGGCGGAGACCGGCGATCCTCTGAAAGCGCGCAGTTACCTCAAGCGGGTGCTGGAGGAGTTTGCCTCCTCCAACGAAGCCAAACTGGCCAAGAACAAACTGGCCGAACTTCGATGAGTCGCTCCAGGCCACCCAGCACGCCGCATGCGCGGTGCCGTGCTCGTCGCGCGGCGCCTCCGCGTCAACAGTCCCCCGCGACGCCGCCAGACGGAGGCGCGTAGCCCGGTGAACGTGGTCAGCCGTCCCGGCAAGATTCATATTCTGCCCGGCGACGTCGTCAGCAAGATCGCCGCCGGAGAGGTCGTGGAACGGCCGGCTTCCGTCGTGCGCGAACTGGTGGACAACAGCCTGGATGCCGGCGCGACGAAAATCACCGTGGAGGTGAGGGACGGAGGGCGCACCCTGATCAAGGTGACCGACGACGGAGAAGGGATGAACCGGGAGGATGCGCCGCTGGCCCTGCAACGCCACGCCACCAGCAAGGTCCGCTCCGAGCAAGACCTCTGGTCCATCCGGACCCTGGGGTTTCGCGGGGAGGCGCTGCCCAGCATCGCCTCCGTGTCCCGGTTGACGCTGGCGACCGCCACCAGGGATGAACCGGTCGGCACGAAGATGGTCCTGACGGGCGGGGTCCTGGAGCAACGGGACGAGGCGGCCGTGGCTCCCGGCACCCAGATCGAAGTGGCGGACCTGTTTTTCAACACCCCGGCGAGGAAGAAATTCTTGAAAGCGACCCCGACCGAATTGTCGCACGTCTGCCAGGTGGTGCAGCAAGCGGCGCTGGCCTGGCCGAAGGTCCGGTTCCGATTGCTCCACAACGGGCAGGAGGTGCTGGACTATCCGGTCGCCGCCTCGCTGCGCGACCGGCTGCTGCAACTCTACGGGCAGCGCTGGCTGGAGCAGGTGGTCGAGGTGAGGGGCGAGGGACCCGGGCTCAGCCTGACCGGTATGACGGTGCACGGAGCCCAGACGCGGGCCGGGCGGACCCCGCAAGAATTATTCGTCAACCGCCGCGCCGTCAAGAGCCCGACCGTGGCCCACGCCATCGCCGACGGCTACGGGTCTTTTCTGGCCAAGGGACGCTATCCTCAGTATGTGTTATTCCTGGACGTCGATCCGGGGCGGGTGGACGTGAACGTGCATCCCGCGAAGCGGGAAGTGCGGTTTGCCGATCAGGACCTGGTTCATCAAACGGTCCGGCGCGCGGTCCGAACGGCCTTGGGAGGCAGTCCGCAGAGCATCCGGTTGGACGAGCCCTCTCAGCGGCCGCGTGAACAGGCGGCCGGTTGGCCGGGCACGGCAGTCGGATGGCAGCCGCAGCGCCCCCCGACCGTTCGAGGGGAAGGCCCGGGGACGGTTGCAGGCCTGGCGCATGCCATGGGATCGGATGCGGCGTCCGCCTTGTCTGGGCCTGAACAACTGGCGGTTCCCGGGATGGGGGAAGCCTCGCCGGCCTATCTGGTCGAAACGGAGCGCGACGTCGTTCCGCTGGGCCAAGTCAGCCGGACGTTTTTGGTCGCGCAGGTGGGCACGGAATTGCAGGTGATCGATCAGCACACGGCGCATGAGCGGGTCCTGTTCGAGCGTTTGTGGCGGGCCTGGCTGGAACAGCGTGTGGTGTCCCAGCCCTTGCTCATACCGGAGCCGATCGAGGTGCCGCTTCAGCGCGCGCCGCTGCTCACGCGTCACCTGCCGGAGCTGGACAAGCTGGGGCTCTCCATCGAGCCGTTCGGGGCCGGCTCCTTCATGGTGCGGGCCGTCCCGGCCCAGTTGGCGCAGGTGGACTATGTGGCGCTCGTGCAGGACCTGGTGGACGACCTGTCCGAGTGGAACGCCGCTTCGTCGCTGGAATCCAAGGTGCGGCCCATCTTGGCGACATTGGCCTGCCACAGCGCGGTGCAAGCCGGCCGGGCGATGGCCTTGTCGGAGAGCAAACAGTTGATCGAGGACTGGGTGCGCGAGGGGCTGCCGATGACCTGCCCGCATGGGCGGCGGGTGGCGCTTCGGTTGACGGACGAAGAGTTGAACAAGATTTTTGGCCGCGCATGACGAGACGATTCTCAATGTTGAAGCGTTAATTTTCAATTAAAAACAGACTATGACGTCCATTGAACATTCACCATTGAACATTGAGCCTTCTCTGAAGGCAAAGCCCCTCGTCGTCCTGGTGGGTCCGACCGCCGTGGGCAAGAGCCGGGTCGGGGTCTTGCTGGCCAAGGCGTTGGGCATGGAGGTGCTCACAGCCGACTCGCGCCAGGTCTTTCGCGGGATGGACATCGGCATGGACAAACCGACGCCGGAAGAACGGCAGGGGGTGCCGCACCGGCTGATCGATCTGGTCGAGCCGGACCAGCCGTTCAACGTGGGCCTCTACCGCCGGCACGCGCTGGAAGAGATCGCGCGACTGCACGGAACGGGACGGCTCCCCTTGCTGGTCGGCGGAACCGGCCTCTACGTGCGCGCCTTGCTGCGGGGTTTGTGGGACGGGCCGTCGGCCGATTGGGGCTTGCGGCGGCGGTTGGAAGCGGAGGCGCGCGAACAAGGATCGGATGCGCTCTACCGGGAACTCTCCCGCGTGGACCCGGCTTCGGCGCAGCGGCTGCACCCGCACGACCATGTGAAAATCATTCGGGCCTTGGAGGTGTACCGGCTGTCCGGCCGTCCGCTCTCCGACGCGATTCACGAACATGCCTTCGGGGAGTCGCCCTTCTTGCCGCTCGTGATCGGACTGATACGGGAGCGGGAGTCGCTCTACCGGAGGATTGAGGCGCGAGTGGACGAGCAGTTGGCCAAGGGGTTGCTGGAGGAAACACGGAACCTGCTGGCCAAGGGCTACGGCCGGCAGCTCGGGTCCATGAAGGGGCTGGGGTACCGGCAGATGGCCGGCTACCTGGCCGGCGAGTATCCCTACGACGAGGCGGTGCGCCGACTCAAGCGCGACACACGCCATTTCGCCAAGCGGCAGCTGACCTGGTTCCGCAAAGAGCCGGGAGTCCAATGGGTGACGATCGAGGAGCGGGACACGTTCGAAGCGGTGACGGGTCGTCTCGTCGAGCTCGTCCATCGGTTCCTGGCCGGCGTGGCCGGGGCGGATGCAACCGAGCGTCGGCGTAAGGCCGTCGCAATCTTAGGATAGGAGGAAGGAGCAGCGTGGCACGTCAGCGGACCAAACGAGCACAAGCGGCCATTGCCATTATCGGCGGCAGCGGCCTGTATGAAATGGACGGGTTGGAGCAAGTCCGCGAGGTGAGGGTCAATACGCCGTTCGGAAAGCCGTCCGACGCCATCATCCTCGGCCGGATCGACGGGCGCTCCGTGGCCTTTCTCTCCCGCCATGGCCGGGGGCACCGCATCAGCCCGAGCGACATCAACTATCGGGCCAACATCTATGCGCTCAAATCGCTGGGGGTGACGCGGGTGATTGCCGTCAGCGCGGTGGGGAGCATGAAAGAATCGGTGCGGCCGGGCGACGTATTGTTGCCCGATCAGTTCATCGACTTCACGAAACGCCGGGTCAGCACCTTTTTCGACCGGGGTATCGTGGCCCATGTGGCCTTTGCCGACCCGATCTGTCTGAGTCTCTCGGGCGCGCTGGCCGAGGCCGCCCAAGCGGCCGGCGCCGCCGTGCATCGCGGCGGGACCTATCTCTGCATCGAAGGGCCGCAGTTCTCCACGCGGGGAGAGTCGTTCCTTTACCGGCAGTGGGGCGTGGACGTGATCGGCATGACCAACATGCCGGAGGCCAAGCTGGCGCGGGAGGCCGAACTCTGCTACGCCACGCTGGCGTTGCCGACCGACTACGACTGCTGGCATTCCAGCGAGGAGTCCGTGACGGTCGAGGCCATCCTGGCGACCCTGCACAAGAACGTGGCCATGGCCAAGCGCATCTTGCGCGCCACCTTGCCGGTGGCCGAGGAGCCGCGCACCTGCGCCTGCGGGACGGCCTTGGAGTATGCGGTGCTGACGGCGCCGGACAAGATCAGCAAAGCGGCGCGCACGCGGCTCAGCCTGTTGCTGGGCCGGCGCGCGGCGCCGACGAAAGGAGGCCGCTGAGATGGGCAAGTTGTTGGTCGTCGGATCGGTGGCGCTGGATACGGTCCGGACGCCGTTCGGCGAGGGTACCGAGGTGTTGGGCGGGTCGGCCACCTATTTTGCGACCGCAGCCAGTTACTTCACCGGCGTGGATCTCATCGCCGTGGTGGGCGAAGATTTTCCGGAGGCCCACCTGAAGTTCCTCAAGAGCCGCGGCATCGATCTGGCCGGATTGGAACGGCGGCCGGGGCAGACCTTTCGCTGGAAGGGCGAGTATACGCACCAGTTGAACGAAGCGCACACGCTGGACACCAAGCTGAACGTGTTTGAGACCTTCCGGCCCAAGATCCCCGAGTCGTACCGGTCGCCGGACTTGCTGTTTCTCGGCAACATCGATCCGGAACTCCAACTGGATGTCCTGCAGCAGGTCAAGCGGCCCAAGCTGGTGGCCTGCGACACGATGAATTTTTGGATCAACGGCAAGCGGGACGCGCTCTGGCGCACGCTCGCGCAGGTGGACGTGCTGGTGATCAACGACGGCGAGGCCAGGGCCTTGGGCGACTCGCCGAACCTCGTGCAGGTGGCGCAGAAGATCCTGGCCAAAGGCCCGAAGCACCTGATCATCAAGCGCGGCGAGTACGGAGTCCTGTTCTTCAACCACAAGCAGACCTTCGGCGCCCCCGCCTTCCCGCTCGAACAAGTCCGCGACCCCACCGGGGCCGGGGATACCTTCGCGGGAGGGTTCATGGGATACTTGGCGGCGACCGGCAACCTGTCGGAGGAGGCCATCCGGCAGGCGATCATCTTCGGCAGCGTGATGGCTTCCTTTACGGTTGAGGCCTTCAGCCTTGACCGATTGCGCGCGCTGGATTACAAAGAGATCGAAGCCCGCTTCCGGGAATTCAAGCGGCTCACGCATTTTAACGATTTGCCGTGAGGCAGCCCTTGCTTCAGCGTGTCGGGAGAATCGTGCTGACCTGCCTCCTCTGCTGGATGGGGGGATGGTCGGGCTGCAGTTCGGAAGAAGCGTTCAAGCGCGCGGACGGGTACTACACGGAGGGATTGGCCAACTTGGACGGCGATCGCCAGAAGGCCTTCGTCTCCTTTCAGAAAGCCATACAGGAGAACCCCAAACATCGGGATGCCCATTATTATTCGGGGCATATCTACGCCATCCAGGGCAAGTATGCGCAGGCGGAGGGGGAGTTCCGCGAAGCGGTCCGAATCGACCCGGACTACTCCGAGGCCTATAATTATCTGGGCCAGGTCCTCAAGGAGCAGGATCGCTGGCAGGAAGCCATCGCAGCCTACCGCCGCGCGCTGGCGAATCCCTTGTATGAGACGCCGGACGTGGCCCGGGTGAATCTGGGGCGGGCGTTGGCCCATCAAGGCGACATGCAAGGGGCCGCCGAAGCCTTCGAGGACGCCTTGCTGGTCCGTCCGTCCAACGTGTCCCCGGCGATGGTCCACTTGGAATTGGGCCGGGCCTACTACCGTCTGGGGTATGATGCCAAAGCCCGCGATTTGCTGACACGCGTGGCCGCGCTGGACAAGGAAGGTCAGTTCACCGCCGAGGCCAACCAGTTGTTGGAGCGGCTCAGGCCGTAAGGGGGGACATGGAATCGGTCGGGGATTTTTTTAGACAGGTCCGTGAAACCAAGGGGCTGACGCTCGACGATGTCGCGTCGAAGACCCGCATTCATCCCGAATTCCTGATGGCGCTGGAAGAGGGCAATTATGCCCGGCTTCCGGATCAGGTATTCGCCAAGGGCTTCGTCCGATCCTACGCCCGGTCCCTGGGGCTGGACGAAGAGGATGCCATGCGGCGCTTCACCGAATCCGCCGGAGCCTTTTACAACAAGCAGTCGGAGCTCGAACTGCTGCGGGTGCGGCAGGCCGCGGATGAGCGCCAGCGCCAGGCGAACCGCAAAGTGATCTTTGCCGCCGCCGCCGTGGCGGTCCTCGCGTTGATCCTGTTGCTCGGGCGCGAGCAATCGACGATGAGCCGGCATCGGCCGGCCGGCGATGCGGAGCCGTCGGCTGTCGGCACCGCGCAGCCAGGGCCGGCGAACGGAGCGGCGCGCGGCCAATCCGAGCGCAAGCCGGCCGACAGCGCGCCGGTCCGCCGTGGGCCGGAACGGAGCGAAACCGGTTCCCCGCCCGTCGGCGAGGCCAAGCCCCAGGACGCGGCGCCGGGGCTCGGCGCCGCGGCGGGGGAGCAGGAGTCCATGGCGCCGTTGTCGACGGTGCCCGCTGCGCCCCTGGCCGGCTTGCCCGGCCAGACCGATTCGACCCGATCGGCTCCGCTGGTGCTGGACTTGGAGGCGATGGAACTCAGCTGGGTCGTGGTCCAGGTGGACGGGGCCAGCCCTCATGAGGCGCTGATGCGGCCCGGCGACCGGGTGCAATGGAAAGCGTCCGATCGCTTCACCCTGACTTTGGGCAATGCCGGCGGCGTCCGGGTCTTGCTCAACGGCAAGCAACAGGGTCCGTTCGGCACGCGCGGCGGGGTGGCCCGGGAGATCGTGTTGAAACGGTGAGCGATCGCTTGTCCGCCGGCCCGCCGGACTGCTGACGCGGCCGAATCCTTCTTGTTTCCCCCACGAGTGTGACTCATGGTCCAGGATGAGTTTTGGCAAGGCCCGCTTGAGGCGGCGGTTCAGGCTCTCCGTTCCCGTCTCCCTGGGCGGCCGTCCGTCGGCATCGTCCTCGGGTCCGGGTTGGGAGCCTATGCCGACCGGGCCAAGGCGTCGGCGACGATTCCCTACCGGGAGATTCCCGGGTTCCCCCACTGTTCGGTCGAAGGCCATGCAGGGCGGCTCGTGCTGACGGAACGTGCGGGAGTCTGCATCGCGATCTTGCAGGGGCGGGTGCATCGCTACGAAGGCTATACACTCGAAATGGTCACCAGGCCGGTGCGGGTCTTGGCCGGGCTGGGCGTGACCACGCTGATTGTCACCTGCGCGGCCGGGGCGCTGGACGAGGCACAGCCAGGTGCCTGTATGTTGATCGAGGACCATCTGAACCTCATGGGCGATAATCCTCTGATCGGACCGGCCCCGGGCGGGGGCTGGTTCGGCAGGTTCGTCGAAATGGCGGAGGCCTACGATCCGGTCTTGCTGGCTTTGGCCGAACAGGTGGCCAGGACGGCCGGTATCCCGATGACGCGAGGCGTCCTGGCGGCGGTGGCCGGGCCGACCTACGAAACGAGGGCGGAAGCCGCGATGCTGGGACGTTTGGGCGCCCAGGCCGTCAGCATGTCCACGGTGCCTGAAGTCATGGCGGCGCGGGCGTTGGGTCTGCGGGTGTTGGGGTTGGCGCTGATCACCAACCGGTCCGGCGCTCCATTGGATCGCCAGATCGGCCATCGGCAGGTGCTGGCCATGGCGGCAAGCCGGGCGGAGACCGTCGGCGTCTGGCTGGACGGGGTCCTGGACGGACTCTCGGCATAGGCCGTGCGCGACGGCCGTCGCTTGACAACCACAGGGCGCATTGCTATATTTCGCCCGTTTTACCGGGGCCACAGTCTTCATACGGACTTGTGGGTGATTCAACAAAAGGAGGAGTCGAGATGCGGTATGTGTCGAAGTCACTGGGTCTGTTGACTGCCCTGATGTTTGTCGCCGCCACGGCGGCTGTGGCCGAGGAACGGGATCCGCTCAAGCCCCGCGTTCCGGCGGATCAAATCGCCGAAGCGAAGGCGCTGAAGAACCCGGTTGCGGCCACCCCCGAGAACATCGCCAAGGGGAAGGCGCTGTTCGAGGGCAAGGGCACCTGTTTCAATTGCCATGGTAAGGAAGGCAAGGGCGACGGCCCTGCCGGCGCGATCCTGAACCCGAGCCCGCGGAACTTCACGAACTGCAAGTTCCACAAGAAGCGGAAGGACGGGGAGCTCTTCTGGGTGATCAAGAACGGAAGCGCGGGGACCGGCATGGTGCCTCTGATCCCGGCCGCGATCAACGAAGAAGAAGCCTGGACGATCATCAACTACGAGCGGAGCTTCTGCAAGAAAGACGCGGAATAAGTTTTTTCAGCGGGTGTGCGTCGAAGGGCGGAGGGCGATCCCCTCCGCCCTTTTTTTATTTCCGCAAGATGAGAGAGAAGTTCTCGGTCAACAGTTCTCAGTATTCAGTTCCGGAAACTGATAACTGATGACTGACAACTGTCAGCTCTGTTCAGGGCCTGGCGGCGGTTCTGGCCAATGGCACCGAGGCGGCCTTGCTGGTCTGGGTCAGGGCGGGGAAGACGGACGGACGTTGATCCTGCTTGAACTGGGATTTGGCCGTGGCCGG
The DNA here is from genome assembly GCA_028876065.1 of Nitrospirota bacterium. Taxonomy (GTDB): domain Bacteria; phylum Nitrospirota; class Nitrospiria; order Nitrospirales; family Nitrospiraceae; genus SYGV01. The sequence goes on along the minus strand of JAGWTI010000017.1, from coordinate 19,369 downwards.
AACCGTCTGGCGCACATAGGTGGCCAGTTCGCCTAACGTGACTTCGCCGTCGCGGTTGGCGTCCGCGTCGCCCTTCAACCCCCGCAAGAGGTAATAGGTGAACAGCCCGTGCTTGAGCTGATCCGGCTCGAGGCCGGACTGCAGGCCGCTGGTCCCGATCAACCGCACGAGCGTCCCGCCGCCGGCATCCCATTGCGGGGCTTTGGCCTTGTTGGCGTCCTTGCCGAGCCGCAATAAAGCTCCGTCGAAGATCAACACCACCTGCTGGGCTTTCAGCTTCGCCAGGGCCGCCTGCAGATCCTTCAGCGGGTAGAGCCTGGTGGTGGACGCGGTGCCGCCTTCATAGGGGAGCAGGAAGGTCTCGCCGCCCGGCGCCACCAACGCCTGGCCGGCGAAGTACACGATCACGACGGAGTCCGTCGTCAAGCGAGGCGGCAGCCAGTCCAAAATGGCTTCTTCGATATCCGGCCGCAGGGCTTTGCGGTCTTGCAAGATCCGCACATTCGAAGCCGGGACGCCGCCGATGGCTTTGAAGTAGGCGGCGACCAGCTCCGCGTCCTGCGCCGCGAACTTTCTGGCCGGGACCAGCGGGTCCCGGTAGCTGCCGATGCCGATCGCGAGCACATGCGTCTGGGGATGCTGAAACCCGGCGGGAGATCCCGGGACCTGATCCACGTCGGGGAACAGCATGGCGGCGCCGGCCGCCGCGGCGGTTCCCGCTGCGCCGCCGGCGCGCAAGGAGGTCGTGAACGATTGGGGAGCCGGGGCGCCCACTCCGGAGGCATCGGTCACGGCGACCTGCAATTGGGCCTGCTGCGCGGGCAGCGCCGGAGGAATCGTCGCCACAAATTCGAGCGAGCGGGACTCGCCCGGTTGCAACAGACCGACCGGCAAGGTGGTGGCCGGAAACTGTCCGAGCAAGGCCGGGGTGCCGGTCAACGTGACGGCCACGTCCCGGGCCGCGGTGCGTCCGGCATTGACCAAGTCCACCCGGACTTTGACCCGTTCGCCCCCTTCCAAGATCGCGTTACTGTTCTCGTCCAGGACCGTCGCTTTGAACGAAAGGCCCGAAGCGCCCGGTTGCGTCTGAACCGGAGCGGGGGGCGGAGTCGGGATGACCTCCGGTACGTCCGGAGCCGCCGGCTGGCCGCCCGGCGCGGCCGCCACGGCATATTGGCCGTCCGGGTCCAGCAAGGCGCGGGCGTGCTTGATGAACTGAATCGAGAGGGACACGGAGGCATCGTGTATCAAGGACTCGCTGTTCATATAGGCGCACCGATGCTGGGTCGGCTCGAGGATGAGTTTTTCCTGTCGCCGGATCGGAAAGTTCTTTTCCGACACGAGCTTGCCGGTCGAATCGCGAAACACGGTCCCGAGTTCCAGGGTCAAATCCGCCGGCAGCCGGTCATACACTCCGTCGGTTTGAATTTCCAGGCCCGATTGAAGCAGGCCGATCCGTATCGTGAGGTCCGGATTGGTCCCGGACGGAGGGGACTGGGTGCTAAAGTACACCGCTTTGAACGTTTGATGGGCGGCCTGCAGGAGGGTGGATTCCAAGTCATCGCCCACCAGCAACTCTTGAGGCGAGTTGCAGGCATTGGTGTATTGCAACCGGGCCTTGGTCAGCGTCGGGTCGAACTCCATCTTCACGGTGTAGGGAAGCGGATTGCCCAGGCTGGGAATCGGGGTTTTGGTGAAGGCTTTGGAGATTTTTTGGCAGCCGGTTCCGGCTGCCGCCAGGCATAGGAGGAGGGTGAGCAGCGTGACGATGCGGAGGCTGCCCCCGGGCTGTGCGATAGCCGGATCCGATGCCGCGGTGGGCCTGGCCCCTGTCACCGAGTTGAACCCTCCGGAAAAGATGAGCGGAATGAGCCTGTGCAAGGTTCAGCCGCACCGTACCGGAACCTCTGCGGAAATGCAACAGCCGGATAAGGGGAGGCAGACGCTTGCCAGTCCCCCTGGTCTCGTCTATTCTAGCGGCGACTCCTCTTAGCGTACTGGCGGGAAGGTACTTATCCGCCCGCATCCGATCGAAACGGACGGTTCACGCCGAGCTTGTTATGTTGGTCCTGGGCTTGTTGAATTTGCGGGATGCGGCGGCGGCCTTGCTCCAGGATGGACGGATTCTGGCGGCGGCCGAGGAAGAGCGGTTCGTCCGCATCAAGCATGTCACGGCGCTCCCTCTTCGCGCCATCCGTTCCTGCCTGGAAGAAGCCGGGGTCGGCCTGGAGGATGTCGATGCGATCGCCGTGCCCTGGAAGTATTGGGTGATTGGCCGCCGCGCCGCGCTCGCCCTCGGTTCCATGGTCCGCTCGCCCCAGCTCTGCCGGGTCAAGGCGCAGCGGAGCGCCGAACGGCTCAGTCGGGAATGGGCCGAGCAAGTCCTGCTTGCCTCCAAACTCAAGGCGGCGTTCGGCCGCTGCCGGGCGACCCCGGTTTTTCTGGACCATCATCTCTGCCATGCCGCCAGCACGTTTCTCGTCTCGCCTTTCGAGCGGGCGGCGATCATGGTCGTCGACGGGGCGTCGGAAGCCCACACCTCGATGCTGGGGCTGGGCGAGGGGCAACAGATCGCCGTCCTGAAGCGCACCGACCTTCCCCATTCGCTCGGCCAGTTCTATGCGGCGCTCACCGCTTACCTCGGATTCACGCCGGACCAGGATGAGTATATCGTCATGGGCCTGGCTGCTTACGGGGAGCCTCGCTATGCCGAAACGCTGCGCCGGCAGATTCTCGCGCTGGAGCCGGAGGGGGCATTCCGCCTCAATACCAGGCTGCTGGATTTTCATCTGGCGCGGGTGGGGCTCTTCGTGCCGGAGCTGCTGCGGCTGCTTGGGCCGAACCGGAAGCAGGACGAAGAGATCGCCCAGCGCCATCGCGACATCGCCGCCAGCGCGCAACTGGTCTTGGAGGAAACGTTGCTGCACCTGGCCCGGTATCTGAAGCAAGCGACCGGCGCGGACAACCTGTGTCTGGCCGGAGGCGTGGCCTTCAACTGCGTGGCGAACAGCCGCCTGAGACAGGAAGCAGGCTTCCGGCAGGTCTATGTGCAGCCGGCGGCCGGCGATGCAGGCGCGGCCCTGGGCTCAGCCCTCTGGCTCTCCAGCCGCCGCGGCGCGCTCCGCGAACGGGAGGCGATGCGCAGCGCCTACCTCGGGCCTCAGTTCAGCGAGGCGAACTGTCGGCAGGCGGCGGAACGGACCGGCTTGTCCGTGCAAGCCCTGTCCGAGGACGTCCTCTGCGACCGGGTGGCCGAGGAACTGGCCCATGGCCGATTGGTGTTCTGGTTCCAGGGCCGCATGGAATGGGGGCCCAGGGCCTTGGGCAACCGCAGCCTGCTGGCCGATCCGCGCCGGGAGGACATGCGCGAGCTCATCAACAGCAAGGTGAAGCTCAGGCAGCCGTTCCGGCCCTTTGCCCCCTCGGTGCTGGAAGAGCGGGCGGCGGACTATTTTGAATTGACCGAGTCCTCGCCGTTCATGCTGTTCACCCACAAGGCCAGGCCCTCGGCGAAGGGCGTGATCCCCGCCGTGATCCACGTGGACGGCACGGCGCGCGTCCAGACCGTGGATCGGGAGGCCAACCCCCGCTATCGCAAGTTGATTGAAGCCTTTGAACGGAGGACGGGCGTCCCGGTCCTCTTGAATACCTCCTTCAATGTGAACGAACCCATCGTCTGCACCCCGGACGAAGCAGTGAACTGTTTCCTCAGGACCGAGGTGGACTGGCTGGTGCTGGGGAACCTTCTCGTGAAGCGTGACGCGTGACGCGTGAAGCGCGGGACGAGGCTCGCGATGTGTATCACCCCTCACGCCTTATCCCTCACGTCACCTCTTCCGCCCTCGATGCCCTCCTGGCGTTTTTCCTCCTGAACCTCGCGCTGCAACCTTTGGTCGAGCCGGATTTCGGCTGGCACCTGCGGACCGGCCTCGATCTCTTGCAGAACGGCTGGCGGATGCCGGCCACCGATCCCTACTCCCACACGATGCCCGACTGGCCCTGGGTGGACCATGCCTGGCTGACGGACGGCCTCTTGGGTTTGCTCTATCAAAGGCTGGGCACTGTCGGCCCCCTGGCTGTGATCGGCTTGTTTGCGACGGTGACCCTGGGTGCGTTCTGGATCATGGCCGGCACGGTGCAAGCAAGCCGGACCGGCAAGCTGCTGGCCCTTTCCGGTTCGCTGTGGGTGGCGCTGCCCTTCCTAGGCGCGAGAACCCAATTGATCACCTTGTTGGGCTTGGCCTTGTTGCTCCGATGGATCGGCCTGTATCACAAAGATCAGTGGTCGCATCTCTGGGCTGTGCCCCTGCTGTTCCTGCTCTGGGCCAACCTTCACGGAGGATTCACCGCCGGGTTGTTTGTCCTGGGGTTGGTTTTCGCGGTCTCCGTTGTGATGCGTGTGGCGATGGACCGCCGACTTCCGTTCACCGACCGGCTTGATGAGCCGGTGTTGAGTTGGCAACAGATTGCCCATCTGGGGCTGGTGCTGCTGCTGGCCGTCTGCGCCACGTTCCTGAATCCCTATGGCTGGCGGCTCTATGGGGAAATCATCGCCTCGCTGAACGATACCTTCATGATCCAGACCCTGGACGAGTGGCATCCAGTCTCGCTGGAAAAGCAAGCGGGCCTGACCTATGTGGTCTACTTGGTTGCGTTGGGATTGGCGATGCTGGCCGGCTATCGCCGCCTCGAACCGGTCCGCTGCACCATCCTGCTCGTCTTTCTGGTCCTGTCCTTGCGTCATTGGCGCAATGTCCTGTTTTTTCTCTTGTTGAGTGCGCCTCTCTGGGCCGAGCTGTTGGATGGAGCCTGGGGAAAACTCTGTGTGCGCTTCCAGTTAAGTCTGGCCTGGCAGAAGCGATGCTGGTTTGCGCTCACCGTGGCCGCGGCTCTGTGGGTGGGGTCGCTCGGAGCCGAGCATCTCCAGCATGTCGTCCAGTCCGGCTTGTCACCGCAGGAGTATTTTCGCCAGACCGAATATCCGATCGAGGCGGTCGCATGGATCAAGGAACATCGAACTCAGCTCGGTCAGCGGATGTACAACGACTATGGCTATGGAGGGTTTTTGCTCTGGTGGTTGCCGGGGGAGAAGATATTCATCGACGGCCGCATGCCCGCGTTCCGGATCGGCGACCGGTGGATCTTCAAAGACTATATGGCGCTGGCGAATGGGAATCTGCCTGATGTGACCGTGCTTGACAAATACCAAGTGGACTGGGCCATCGTCTCGGTCGGCACGCCGCTCAGCCAGACGCTGGCTCGGCAGCCAGACTGGCGCGAGGTTTATCTGGATTCAAAGGTGGCGATTTTCGTCAGGTAGAAATGAAGAGGTGGGGAAAAAGAGGATAACGAAGGGATGGGCAGCCTGGTTAATCACCTTGCTTGCAGAAGTGGAGATGAGCGGATGCCCTGCGGTCCTTTGCTCCCGGAGCACGCAGTAAAAATGTGCTCGCTCGACGGCCGCAGTCGGACCAGCAGGGCACCCGCTGCGAAGAAGGATGGGAGAAGCGATGCGCGCAGTGGCGATCAACCAGGCTGTCTCAGAAGAAGGCTAAGTTGCGCCCGATGGGAGGGAGAGAAGTGGGCGGGACAGGTCCCTGAGGGACCTGTCCCTTGATCAGGCCTCGACTGGCGCGAGGTCTATCGGGTGTTAATTTTCGTGAAGCGCGGGGGCTGGGCAGGCAGACTGATCCCTTGGAAGACACGGCCGATCGGCATATCAAGTCGGCCCTGTGCTATAGAGATTCTTGACAAGCCGTTGAGATCAGATAAGAATCGCGCAATCGTTCCCAATCTGGTAGGGGCAGGATATACCGGTCAGTATGCTCAGTAGTTAGGGGGGGGCATAGAGAGTGCCGTGTTAGATTCACTTGCATCGATCGAATTTCTTAAATTTGCTGTCCCTGCGCTTGGGGCGATTTTCGCGTGGTTCTTCAATGAGTGGAGAAAACTACGTTGGGAGCAATACCTTCGAAAGGAAGAAAAGTACAAGGAGCTTGTTAGGTGCGTCCGAGGGTTTTACGAGGGCGAGCAGAACGCCCTGGACCTGCGGAACGAATTCATTAACCAGCTCAATCAAAGTTGGCTCTACTGTCCAGATGATGTAATTCGCAAGGCATATGCGTTTCTAAGCTCGGTTCATACCGGAAATGTTCAACCAGATGATGTTAGGGAGAGGGCGTTAGGAGAACTCATGGTGGCAATTCGTCAGGATCTTCTTTCACGCCGCCTTGTGCGTTATACGGAATTGGGTGCGCTAGACTTCAAGCATATGAAGGCAAATGTCCCTAACCCTTCGCTGCAGACGCGACGGTCCTGACGGGCCGTGGCCTGATCTCAAACGTTAGGAAGCGCACCAATGGCCTGCTATGAACATTAGGCGTGAAGCGTCAAGCCGCTATGGGTTCGCCATCGTTTTCGCGTATGGCTAGCGGCGGCGGGACAGAGACGAAGCCATGTCCTGGTTGATCCTCGCATTCGTAATTCCGATCTTTGTGGCCTGGCAGGATGGCACTACGTATTCGTTTGCGCTCAGTCTGATGGGCGCCGGGGGCGCAATGTACTTTACGAACATCTTTCTCATTCGGTTCTTCATTTCCCGGCGTGCACCATCTACGCTTATAGACGGAACATGGGAACGAACTGCCGGAAGACGAATTGTACCGAAGTGGGTATCCGTCCTAGGGCTCGTCGGAATGGGTTTCGTTCCCTCCGGTGCCATTGTGGCCCTGCTTCTTTACGTCGGCTATCTCGTAGATCGCGGATGAACTCCAAGCGCAAACGCGCTTGTCTCTTCAGAGTTTGGACGAAGGAGAAAAGGGGCCGGGTGCCGAGAACATCGGCTGGTTTGTCATTCGTTTCCGGTTGGTGCAGGGTGATCTCGTTCGCGTCCGTGTTCGGCAACGGAGGCTCTCATGAGTGAGCAGCAATTAAACGAACAGCAATTACTGGAGCGGATCGTTGTGAATCCCGAGATTTTCGGGGGCAAGCCGATTATTCGCGGGTTGCGGATCGCGGTGGAACATGTCCTCGGCATGTTGGCCGCCGGGGACCAGCCGGAAACCATTTTGCGGGAATATCCCTTTCTGGAGCGAGAAGATATCCAAGCCTGCCTCTTGTTTGCCCACCGATCCCTGAGCGGTGAGCATGTGCATGACCGGCTGGCCGTCACCAAGCCGGCATGAAATTCCTCCTCGACGTCTGCACGTCTTCCCGCTCCCTGCTGAGTCATTGACGGAACCGAGCAACCTTGCTACCATCGCCACGAGGTTAACGACGGTGAAGACAATCAAGGCTAGATTCTCACGCGGAACCTTTACCCCACTCGACCCTCCACCGCCTGATTTGGTCCACGAAGGCGAGGAGGTCCTGTTGGCCGTGTCTCCGATTGTGTCGCCTTCCGGCTCCCTCGTCCGGGAGACCGCTGGTTTATGGAAAGGTCTGCTGGATGCCGAGGAACTGAAGCGGAATATTTACGCCGACCGCCTGGTTGCCACCCGTCCGCCGGTTTCCTTCTGACGTGCCACGCCCCTCCTATCTCGTCGATACTGACTGGATCATCGACCATCTCTGCGGCATTGAGCTTGTCACACGGAAGCTTCGTGATCTCGAACCCGAAGGGCTGGCCGTCAGTGTCATTTCCCTAGCCGAACTCTACGAGGGCGCACACTATTCACGCAATCCCCTCCACAGTTTGGCTGCGCTGCAGCGGTTCATGGCGGGTCTCGTCGTCCTTCCCCTTGACGAGGAAGTGTGCAGTTTATTTGGGAAGGAACGTGGTCGCTTGAGACAATTGGGCCGGACCGTCGGTGATTGCGACCTCTTTATCGCCTGTACCGCCATCCGGAACGAGCTAACCCTCTGTACCAATAACCGTCGTCATTTTGAGATGGTCGAAGGGATCAGACTATTGCCGAGTCAGGGCTGACTTCTCTCGTCAGGATCTTCATTATTCGGTTGCTCGCCTCGCATATAGGCCTTTGGCATCATTGCGCTGCACCACCAGTAGCTCGCAGAACATCCGCAGTCCGTCGCGTAATACCCGGACTTTTGGGCTTGGCTGGTCGGTTTCAGCGATCGGTTGAGGTGAGGTTTTGACAGAATCGATCCACCGTGCGCTCGAAGAGCAAGAGAGCCGTGTCTTCGAGCGAGGCGGCCAGGGCTGCCTCTGCCGAAGCACGGACCTGTTGTGCCGTGACTTGATAGCGCGCGGCCATCCAGGCTGCGTCTTCCAGATCCTCGTCTGTCCCGCGACGGAGTTTGGCCACGATAAAATCCACCGGCGCCAGGAGCGTCACGCGCAGTTTTGGTTCGTCGATCAGGGTCGTGGTGCGGTCTCGGTAGCCGGGAGGCATTGCCACCACGGACCAGCCGGACAGGCTTTGTCCCAAGTTCGCCGGAATGCCGTGATCGCTCAGGAACTCTTTCAGGAGGCGGACGCCTTCACGAAGTTCCCCGTCGATATCGATGGTGGCCCGGGAGGCATGGCCGTAGGCCGCTATCGCCAAGCCGCCGATCAGCAACAAGTCGATGGGGTGTCCAGTTTGGACCGTGTACTGTCTCAAGAGGGCGGTGAGGCGATCAAGCGTGAGCGTGGGCAAAGTCGAGGGCCTCCGCAAATTGGCGGTACAAACGGTCGTCGATAGGGCCGGTATCTTCGGGGAGCGGTTTGCGAGGCACCAGCGTGGAGATGAGGGTGCGGTATTTTGTGTGCCACCGACAGGCCGTCCGATACGCCTCATGGATCAGCGGATGCGACAGCGTTTCCCATGCGATGGCATCGTTGACGAGAATTTCGAGCCAGAGGACGCGAGTCACGCGAGGGTGTTGGAGCGCTTCGTCGAGCGAGGCCACTCCCAGGTAGGCGGGTAACAATTTCAACGGCTCTGAAGGAGGCGGTGTAGACATGGGTACCGATTGTATACGGATCGGGCGGAGATGCCAACTTGCCGACGAGCTCGGCTCGTCTTGGCGCATGCACGCCGCGCCCTCCGTTCAGTGGCCTCCTTGTCGCTCATACAGTCCCTTGGCGTCGTTGCGCTTCACGGCCAACAATTCCCGGAACATCCGGAACCCGTCGCGTAGCACCAGCACTTTTGAGCCTGGCTGGTCGGCCCAATTGATGGGCACTTCGGCGATCTGATAGCCGCGTCGCTGCGCGACGTAGAGCAGTTCCAGGTCGAAGCCATAGCCGTCGATGCGGGAGACGCTGAATAAGTCCCGGGCCACGTTGGCGTGAAACAGTTTAAAGCCGCATTGCGTGTCTCGGATACCGGGAATGCCCAGGCGTTGCACGAACCAGTTGAACAAGTTTCCTGCCCAGGACCTGTGCCAGCGTACTTGGACTTTGTAGCGGGCATCGCTGTAGGCCAGGGGACGGGAGCCGATTGCCAGATCGGCGCCATTGTGAATGGCCGCTTCCAGCCGTTCCAACTCCTGGATCGGCGTCGCTCCGTCCGCGTCGGCCATGAGGCGAAGCTCGCCCTGGGCCTGTTGCATCCCGGTGCGTACCGCATGGCCCTTGCCTCTGTTCGTCGGGAGCCTGACGAGCCGGACCGCCTGGTGTTGAGCCTGGAACTGCTCCACAACCGCAGCCGTTTCGTCGTGGCTCCCGTCGTCCACGACCAGGATTTCGTAAGGCTGGTTCCTTTGGTCCAGATAGGCGGTGATGTGCTGCACGTAGGGCAGGATCCGTTGGGCCTCGTTGTAGGCCGGAATGATGACGGAGAGGGAAAGAATCTGGTTCTGGGGAGATGCCGTCACGCGGGCTCCGGATGTGGCGTCAGCCTACCCGGCGAGCCGGTGGATTGCAAGACGATTTGTCCGGTGGCGCGCGCTTGACAAACCCGCCTCCTTGGAGAGATCGTAAACCATGAGAGGAGCGCCAACCGTTTTGCCGGGGGGCCGTATGCGGGTGCGACGAGCCACGGTCTGGTTCTTGTTGGCTTGCTCCTCTCCGACGGTGCTCGGCCTGTCTGGTTGCGTGGCGTTGGCGCCGCCGAGCCGGCTGGCCGACTATGTCGGGCAACAAGCGGTCGGCGCCCCTCCTCCTGAGGCGGTCCTGCCGGATAAACGGCCTCTCGCAGCCGGTCTTCTGCTGATCGACGACACCTTGGACCCAGACGCCTCGCCCAGCTTGCCCGATCAAGCCCTGGTTCAGATGGCGGAACAGTTGCAACAGCAGTTGACCCAGTATCTCCCCTTGTCCATCGAGAAGATCATCCCGGCCGATGGAATCAGCCCCGGCCGCGATCCGAAGCTGTTCGCCGAGATCGGCCGGAAGCACGGCCTGGACTACCTGGTCCTGGTGATCGCGTCGGCGACGGAACAGGAATATCCCTTTTATGTGGCGGTCGGGTGGACGACCCACGTCGTGCCGGGTCTGCGGCGGGACAACTGGTCCCTGGTCGAAGTGGCGCTCGTGGACGTGAAGAACAGTCAGGTCTTGGTCCATGCCGAGGGGCGGGGATGGGCCACGCTGGATCGGCCCACCACGCCGGATATCAACCAATGGTACCCGGTGATCTGGAAACGTCCCCTGGAGCCGAACTGGCGATGGTGGCCGCCGACGTATGAAAGCGCGCCCCATACCTTGCGGGTGATCGCGATGCACGAGGCGGTCAAACGGCTGGTCATCAATTTCCAGGACGCCTGGCTCAGGAAACGGGAGGCGGAATCCGCAGCCCTCCGAGGGTGACCGCCGAGCCTTGCGCTTCTGCCGGCCGCAGCACGGTTCAGCCCCCAACCTGCCCCCATCGGTTCCTCCTCCGAGCGCGTGAACGAGGCTCCAAGCGGGACGTTTTTGTCTTTGAAGCAGCGAGCGGGGATGGTGTAGAATGACCGGACCATGCGCCGGGCTTCGGTGTCGCGGCACTCGTCCGGAATAATCAGCAACCGCAAGAAGAATTGAGGGCAATTATGCAGATTTGGGAGCAAGGTGGTCTGTTCCAGCGTAGTCGTCGGGCGGGTCTCTGCGCCTTGATCGGGGTGACGCTTGGCGCCGGCATGATCGGCCTGACCGGAGAACTCGTGCCGTCTTCCGAGGCGGTCAGCGAGGCGGCGGTTCCTGCGGGAATGGCGCAGGGGTTTTCCGAAATCGTCAAAAGAGTCACGCCGGCGGTGGTCAACATCGCGGTGGTCGGCGGTGAAGGCGGGGGCCGCGAGCGGGGTCCGCGCCGTCGCCCATTGCCTCCCGGTCCGTTCGGCGGACCGCCGGGCGGAGGCCCTCCCGGCGAGGAGCCACCCGGCATGGAACCGCCCGGTATGGAACCCCCGATCCCGCCGCCGCCCGGACCTCCGGGCCGTCCGGACCAGAGCGCCGGGTCCGGGGTCATCATCGATCCCTCGGGTCACATCGTGACGAACAACCACGTGGTGGAGAATGCCTCTCAGATCACCGTCACGTTGAGCGACAAGCGGGAATTTCAGGCGAAAGTGGTCGGGGCCGATCCCAAGACCGATCTGGCCGTGATCAAAATCGAAGCCAAGGACCTGCCCGCGATCAAGTGGGCCGATTACGACAAGCTGCAGGTCGGCGATCTCGTCCTGGCGGTCGGCAGCCCCTTCGGGCTCAGCTCGACCGTGACCCTCGGCATCATCAGCGCGCTGGGCCGCGGGAACGTGGGGATCGCGGATTACGAGGACTTCATCCAGACCGACGCGGCGATCAACCCCGGCAACTCGGGCGGGGCGCTGGTGAATATGAACGGCGAGCTGATCGGGATCAACACCGCCATCTTCTCCCGCACCGGCGGGTCGGAGGGCATCGGGTTCGCCATTCCCAGCAGCATCGCGGTGGACATCGTCGACAGCTTGCGCAAGTCCGGCAAGGTGGTGCGGGGCTGGATGGGCATCGCCATTCAGGAAGTCACGCCGGCGCTGGCCAAGTCCTTCAAGTTGCCGGAGCAGCGCAAGGGCGTGCTCGTCAGCGACGTGAACGACAACGGGCCGTCCGCCGCCGCCGGCCTCAAGCGGGGCGACGTGATCATCGGCTACGACGACAAGGACATCCAGAATGTCAGCCAGCTGCGCAACATGGTGGCGCGCACGGGCGTCGGCCGCACCGCAAGAGTGAAGGTGCTGCGGGACGGGAAAGAGCAAGTCATTTCGGTCAAGGTCGCCGAACGGCCGTCGGACGAAATGCTGGCCAAGAAGGAAGCCGCGCCAACCGCGCCGGGCGAATCCGTCAAGCCGCCGGACAACGTGTTGGCCTCGCTGCGGGTGCAGCCGTTGGACCAGGAGACGATGAGCCGGTTGAACATTCCCGCCAAGACGACGGGCGTCGTCATCAACCAGGTCGAGCCGGGCAGCCCGGCGGAATCCGCCGGCATCCAGCGCGGCGACGTCGTCCAGGAAGTCAACCACGAGGTGGTCAAGAGTCTGGAGGACTACCAGAAGGCGTCCGCCAAGATCAAGAAGGACGAGATGGCGGTGCTGCTGCTGAGCCGGCAGGGCAACAACCTGTTCGTCGCGGTGAATCCCAAGTAAAACCGAGAGGGCGCGGGGCGCAGGCTCCGCGCCGCAGGAAGTCGCGCCAGCATGGCTGACAGGGGTCAGTTCACACAGTGGCTGCAAGATACGATCTTCACGCCGCTGGAAGACAAAAAGATGCCGGTCATGGAGCACCTCGTGGAGCTCCAGGTCCGGCTGACCCGCACGGTCATTGTCGTCGGGATCGTGTTTGTCGGCACGTTCTTCTTTGCCGACACCTTGGTCCAGTGGCTCCGGGTCCCGCTGCAGAACGCGTTCATTCCCGGCCGACTGCAATGGGTGCCGACGGACCTGCCCACGGTGCCGTTCGTCTTTCTGGCCCCGGCCGAGGCGCTCTGGCAAAACGTCAAGGTGGCCGGCCTGTTTGCCTTGGTCCTGTCCACGCCCTACGTGCTCTGGGAAATCTGGCAGTTCGTGGTGCCGGGCCTGCACGTCCATGAACGGCGGTTCGTCGGCCCGTTCGTGCTGATCAGCACCGCCGCCTTCTATACCGGTATCCTGTTTTCCTTCTTCTTCGTCCTGCCCTTCGCCCTGAACTTCCTGGTTTCTTACGGCGTCAACGCGGGGTTTATCCCTCAGATTTCCATCGAAGCGTACGTCGGGTTCGCCTTGTGGTTCCTCTTGGTGTTCGGGATGATCTTCGAGGTCCCGCTGGCGATCACGTTGATGGCCAAAATCGGCTGGGTGGACGCGCCGTTTTTGAAGAAGTACCGCAAATGGGCGTTCCTGGGCGCGTTTATCTTTGCCGCCTTGCTGACGCCGACGCCCGATCCCTTCAACCAATGTCTGATGGCCCTGCCCATGTATGTGTTCTATGAAGTCGGGATCGTGAGCGCGGGCATCTTCGGGAAGAAACGCCGGCCGGCCGAACCCCAGGCCGAGGCTCCGGCGAAGGCCGGCCCCGCGCCTGCCGTGGTGCCCAAGCCGGCCATGGCGGCCGAGGGCGAATATGTGGGCGTGCCGCAAGGGCGGCCGCGATAGCGCGAGCATCGGAGACTCCCATGCGGGTATCCGTGGTCGTCATCAGCAGCAAGATTCTGTCCGGGCGAGAGCCGGATGAAGGGCAGCCGGCGATCGAACGGATGATCGCCGAGTTGCCGGCCACGCTGGTCTCCTACGAGGTCGTAGCGGACGAGCGCGACGCCATCCGTGATCGGCTGCTCTTCCTGTGCGGGATCGAGTCGCCCGATGTCATTGTCACGCTGGGCGGGACGGGGGTGCGGCCCACCGATTGGGCGCCCGAAGCCACCCGTGACGTGATTGAAAAAGAAATACCGGGCATCGGCGAGGCGATGCGGCAGGAGAGTCTGAAGAAAGTCCGGACCGCGATGTTGTCGCGCGGGACGGCGGGTCTGCGGGGCGGCACGTTGATCGTGAACCTGCCCGGCAGTCCCACGGGGGCCACAGAGAACTTGGCGGTGCTGGCCCCGATTCTGGAACATACGGTGGAGAAAATACGGCCGGGCAAAAAGCCGGCCTAGAAGGAGCCGATAGCCCCTATGCCCAAAGAACTGAACATCATTCAGCAGCCAGGGTCCGGAAGCGGGGACGCCTGCACCTACATGTGGGCCTGCGCCATCTGCGACGAAAACGAAACCTGCCAGAAGGACAAGGAAGGCCACAGCCGCTGGCTCGTCAACAAGCGGATGGAGCGGATCGAGTACAAGGTCCTCGTGATGAGCAACAAAGGCGGGGTGGGCAAGAGCACCGTCACCACCAACCTGGCGGCCAGCCTCGCCTTGAAGGGCTACGAAGTCGGCATCTGCGACATGGACATCCACGGACCCAACATTCCCAAGATGGTCGGCGCCGAAGGGCAGAAGCTCAAGATCAGCACCTCGGGCGGCATCATCCCGTTCCAGGCCTATAACCTCAAAATCGCCTCCATGTCGTTCCTGCTGCAGAACCCGGACGACCCGATCATCTGGCGCGACGCCTACAAGTACGAGTTCATCAACCAACTCCTGGGCGGGGTGGAGTGGGCGGACTTGAATTTCCTGCTCGTGGACCTGCCGCCGGGGACCGGCAACGAGTCGGTGACGACCATCGACCTGATCGGCAACGTGAGCGGCTGCGTGATCGTCACGACCCCGCAGGAAGTCGCGTTGCTGGACTCGCGCAAGTCGGTCACCTTCGCCAAGGACAGCGAGATTCCGATCATCGGCATCGTGGAGAACATGAGCGGGTTGGAATGTCCCCACTGCCACCAGGCGATCGAAGTGTTCCGCAAGGGCGGGGGCGAAGCCTCCGCGGGCGACATGGGCGTGCCGTTCCTCGGGCGCATCCCGCTGGACCCGGACGTGGTCACCCAGTGCGACGCGGGCGAGCCCTTCGCCATGTTCTATTCGGATTCGCCCACGGCCGAGGCCTACCACCAGATCGCCAACAGGGTGGAGGCCTTCTGCAAGAAGAGCGGGTCGCTGTTGAAAGTCGGCCCCAAGCGGCATTAGAAGAAGTTATCGCTCATCGGTCATCAGGTATCGGTTCGGAGAACCATGCAAGGACTCACGCCACTTCACGAAGCGCAGAAGATCGTCCTGGCCGCCACCCAGATTCTGGGGCTGGAAAAAGTCGGGCTGGTGGAATCCCTCGGGCGCGTGATCGGCGAGGACCTGATCGCGCTGCGGGACAATCCGCCCTGGGACAACTCGGCGATGGACGGCTTCGCCGTGCGTTACGAGGACATCAAGCAGGACCATGCGATCGCCAAGCCGGTCGTGCTGAAGGTCGTCGAGGATGTGCCGGCCGGCAAGGTGGCCACCAAGTCGGTGGGACCGGGGGAGGCGATCCGGATCATGACCGGCGCCCCGGTGCCCAAAGGGGCCAACGTCGTCATCAAGGTGGAGGACACGGAACATGCCCCGGACTCGGTCAAGATTTTCAAGCCGGAGCCGCAAGGGGCCAACATCCGTCCGCAGGGCGAGGACGTGCGCAAGGGCGACTGCATCATTCCCAAGGGCACGCAGCTCAGACCGGGTGAAGTGGGCATGCTGGCCATCCTGGCCAAACCCTTTGTCTTTGTCTATCAACGGCCCCGGGTCGCCATCCTGTCCACCGGCGACGAGCTGGCCGATTTGGACGAGCGCTTCGACGAGGACAAGATCATCAATTCGAACAGCTACGGCATCGCCGCCGCGGTGCAGGAAGCGGGCGGCGTCCCGATCCTGCTGGGCATCGCCAAAGACCAGCCGGCCGCGCTGAAGGAAAAAATTTCACACGGGCTGAACGCCGACATCCTCGTGCTGTCCGGCGGCGTCTCGATGGGCGACTACGATTTCACCAAGGCCGTGTTCAAGGAACTGGGCGCGGAGATGAATTTCTGGAAGCTGGCGATCCGCCCGGGCCAGCCCCTGGCCTTCGGAAAGATTCAAGGCAAATTGGCCTTCGGGCTGCCCGGCAATCCGGTCTCCTCGATGGTGACCTTCGAGCAACTCGTGCGGCCGGCCATGTTGAAGATGTCCGGCCACCGCAGCTACGGCCGGCCGGTGGTGCAGGCGGCCTTCCAGGAAAAGTTCTCCAAGCGTACCGACCGGCGGCATTTCCTGCGCGGCATCCTGATGCGCGACGGGGGAGGCTTCACCGTGCGGACGACGGGCGACCAGGGGTCCGGTATCCTGACCTCCATGGTCAAGGCCAATTGTCTGATCGATATTCCGCAGGACATCGAACGGCTGAATCCGGGCGACACGGTGACGGTGCAGGTCCTGGGCGAGCCGCTGTGGGACCGAGAGGGGGGCGCGGCGCCCTCGACCGGTCACCGGCAGTCCTGTTGCTGAGCGCGAAAGAGACGTTGGCCATGGCGATTCCCATCCTCTGTTTCGTCGGACGGTCCAACAGCGGGAAGACGACGCTGATCGAGCGGCTGATTCCCGAACTGGTGCTGGCCGGGTACCGTGTGGCCACCGTCAAGCACACGGGGCATGGGTTCGATCTGGATACGGAAGGCAAGGACAGTTGGCGCCACAAGCGGGCCGGGGCCAGCACGGTGATGGTGCTCTCCAAGGGGAGCCTGGCCATGTTCTCCGACGTGTCGGACGACATCAAAGTGGAAGAGCTGCGGGACCGGTTCCTGGATCGGTCGATCGATCTGGTCATTGCGGAAGGGTGGAAGAACGAAGGCTATCCGAAAATCGTCGTCCTGCGGGACCAACTCGGCGAAGTGCCCGTGTCGCAGGAAAACCTGCTCGCGGTCGTGTCCAACAAGCCGGTGGAACTCACGGTGCCGTGCATCGATCCGGACGACATCAAGAGCTTGAGCGAGCTGATCGTCAAACATTTTCCCAAGCGGCGCACGGAGGCATGAAGAAGCCCAAAGCCATCGTCCTGGTGGCGATTTTCCTCGGCGCTGCGGCCCTGGGCGGGGCCGCCGTGCCGCTCACCAACCATCCTCAGTTTTGCGCCAGCTGCCACAACATCCGTCCCTCCTACGACTCCTGGGTGAAGTCCTCGCACAAGGAGGTGGAGTGCGTCGCCTGCCATGTGCGCCCCGGCGTGGAAGGGTTCATCCGCGACAAGGCCTACGCCGGCCTCAAGGACGTGTCCATCTACCTGTTCGGGACGCCCACAGACGCCCACAATCTGCAAGCCACCGTCTCCTCGGAGGTTTGTATCGGCTGCCACCGGGCGATCTTGCGCGTGTCCGAAGTGGCGACCAGGGACCTGCCCCCGCCGGTCAAAGACGTCGGCTTGGTCATGGGCCACAAGACACATATGGAAGCCTTCGCCAAGCGGGGCCAAGGGGAAGGCTGCACGACCTGCCATGCGCGCGTCGTTCATGAGCAGCCGATCAAGGGCTACCCGGTCGTGATCCCGCGCGGCCACGTCGCCGTGGACGGGAAGCCCTATTACCCGGACCATCCGGAGGGCTCCAAGCTGCGCGCCTCGGCCATGAACGACTGCTTCCGTTGCCACGACGGCACGACCGAGCACGAAGGCAAGGTCCTCAGCAAGAAATGCGAGACCTGCCACATTCCGGATAAAATCGGCGACTTCCTCTTCAACTGACTGTGAAGAGCTGTCAGCCATCAGCTTTCAGCAATCAGCCGGAATCATGAGATGCGGGATTTCAAAAAACTCAAGGTCTGGGAAAAGTCACACCATCTTGCCCTGGTAATCTACAAAGCTACCGCCTCGTTTCCCAAGGAGGAGCTCTACGGGTTAACAAGCCAGATCAGGCGGGCAGCAAGTTCAGTTCCGGCGAATATCGCAGAAGGATGTGGGAGAAACGGGAAGTCGGATTTTATGCGGTTCTGTCACATCGCAATGGGTTCTGCCAGTGAATTGGAATACCATCTGTTACTTGCTCGCGACCTTGGTTTATTGGGTAATCTGGATCACAGAAAGTTTACGGGCCAAGTGGCCGAAGTTAAGCAGATGCTCACAGCTTTCGTTCGGAAGCTGAGTGCTGACGGCTGATAGCTGTATGCTTCCTATTGTCGAAGTCAGCGGCCTCACCAAGCGATTCGGCGACTTTACCGCCGTGGACGGAGTCTCCTTCGAGATCGGGCAGGGAGAGATTTTGGGCTTGCTCGGCCCCAACGGGGCGGGCAAGACCACTACGATCCAGATGCTGCTGGGGCTGGTCACGCCGACGGCCGGCTCGATCCGGATGTTCGGCAAAGACCTGGCCACGCACCGGGAAGAGATCCTGGGCCAGGTCAACTTTTCCTCCACGTACATTTCCATGCCCTATTCGCTGACAGCCGAGGAAAACCTCTGGGTGGTCGCCAAGCTCTACGGCCTCTCGGACATTGCGCGGCGCATCGACGAGGTGGTCAAGAAACTGGAGATGGAGGAGTTCCGCCACAAGCTCACGCGCAAGCTGTCGTCAGGACAGATGACCAGGCTGACGTTGGCGAAGGCGATTCTGACGGAGCCGAAAATTCTGTTCCTGGACGAGCCCACGGCCAGCTTGGACCCGGACATCGCGCACAAGATTCGTGCGCTGTTGAAAGACGTGCGCCGGTCGGCCGGGTTGAGCGTGCTGTACACCTCGCACAACATGCGCGAGATGGAGGAAATGTCCGACCGGATCGTCTTTCTCCAGCGCGGCAAGGTGGTGGCGCAAGGGACGGCCCGGGAGATCACGGAGCGGTTCGGCCAGCGGGACCTCGAAGAAGTGTTTTTGAAATTGGCACGAGAACAATAAGAGGTTCGGGGTTGCGAGGTTCGGGGAATCAAAACAAGAAGGGGTTCTTGCCCAGCACCCGGTACCTCGAACCGCGCACCCTGAATTTTTTATGAAGATTCATCGCACTCAAGCCTTGATCACGCGACATCTGTTTCTCTACAAGCGCAGCCTGCCGCGGCTGATGGAAATTTTTTACTGGCCCTTCCTGGATCTGGTCGTCTGGGGCTTCATTACGGTCTATCTGATGAAGTTCCAGGGCCAGTTGCCCGGCGTCGTGACTTTTTTCCTCGGGGCCTTGATCCTCTGGGACGTCCTGTTCCGCGCCCAGCAGGGCATCACGATCTCGTTTCTGGAGGAAATCTGGTCCCGGAACCTGATGAACCTCTTCGCCAGCCCCTTGAAGCCCAGCGAGTTTCTGGCGGCGACCATGGTCTTGAGCGTGTTGAAAGTGGCGATGGTGTCGTGCGTGATGGTGGCCGCCGCCTATTTCTTCTACTCCTACAATGTGTTCATGATCGGCCTCTCGCTCGTGCCCTTCGTGTTGAACCTGATCGTCACCGGCTGGATCATCGGGGTGCTCACGACGTCGCTGATCATGCGCTTCGGCCAGGAGGCGGAGGTGCTGGCCTGGGGCATGGTCTTTCTCTTCCAGCCGATTTCCTGCGTGTTCTATCCGATCGATATCCTGCCCCGATGGTTGCAAGTCATTGCCCAGGCCAATCCGGCGGCGCACGTCTTCGAAGGTATGCG
>JAGWTI010000016.1 GCA_028876065.1 Nitrospirota bacterium | reverse complement strand
ATCGGCGAGGATTGTCCCAAGGTCAGTGCCGGCGAGGGGCTGGCGAATCTTCTGCGCCAGCCCGGCGCCATGCTGCATCTGTATGGCAAGAAATCCGTCCGCCCCGGCCGCAAAATGGGCCACGTGACCTTCCTGGCCGAAAAGCCGGAGCAAGCCTGGGAATCGTCCGACCTGCTCCAACGCCTGCTGGCTCGATAGGCTGCGCTTTGACATCCGCCGCTCGCCGTGCCACCATATAGGCACTCATATAGGTTGAGAGGAGGGGGCTATGGGAACTGTCACGAGACAGGCCAACTTCACGCTGCCGGAAGATCTGTTGGAGGAATTGAAGCAAACCGTTCCGAAGGGAGAGCAGAGCCGGGTGGTGGGAGAAGCGCTACGCAACGAACTTAAGCGGATCAAATTCAAGCAAGTCTTGCAGCGCAGCTTCGGAGCGTGGAAGGGGCGGAAGCATCCTGAGCTCGAGAGCGGGACGCGCCAGTTCGTCCGCTCGCTGCGGAAGTCTTCCCGCTTGAAGCGGTTGAAGGCGCGATGAGCAAGGTTGTTCTGGATACGGATGTGCTCATCGACGTCTTGAGAGGCCGTCAGGTAGCCAAGGCGTTCGTAGAGGAACTGACCGACCGCGCGATCCCCTGTTGTTCCGTCGTGTCGGTTGCTGAGATTTACGCCGGGATGCGTCCCGAGGAAAGTGAAACCACAGCCGAGCTTTTCGATGGGGTGGTGGTTTTTCCGATCACGAGAGCGATTGCCGAAGTGGCGGGGCACTTCAAGCGTCGGGCGAAAAGCCGAAAATTGGAACTAGCCGATTGTTTGATTGCCGCAACGGCGTTCATCGAAGGGGCATCGGTGGCGACGGGCAACGCCAAGGATTATCCGATGCCGGAGATCACGGTGCTGCCCGCCCCACGATAATCCGTCCGCCCCGGCCGCAAAATGGGCCACGTGACCTTCCTGGCCGAAAAGCCGGAGCAAGCCTGGGAGTCCGCCTGCGTTCTAAAACACAGATGCTCGGTTGATCAAAGAGTAGGATCGGGATTGGCATGGGGCTCGCTTCCGCGCCTCTCGGAGCGACCCTTCTGGCCTTTGCCAGGAGGAAACCTTCGGAAATTCCCTCGCGGACTCGGTCAGTTTCCGCTTTCCTTCCTGGCAAAGGCTCAGTGGGTGCCCCGCTCCTTCGGCGAAGTCAGCTCGCAGCCACGCCAATCCCTTTTGTAAAAGTGAACGGTGACAGGCCGCTTGAAAGTCTGTCACCGTTAACGCTTCGCCACGTTCCCTGGGCTATGTCACCGGTGATTACCTTGCAACCGTGGTGTCCCTGTTCTTTACTCTATGGGCGAGGTAGTCATCCCGGTTCAGTTTGTTGCTCATGTTGTCGTTTGACCCTCAGTGCATCCAAGAGCACGTCCCGATCGAGGAAGTGAATCAACCCGGATTCCGAGCTTCCTAACAGCACCATCCCGCAAAGGATTGGTCCTGATCGTTGCCTGGGTCGTTCGACCCAGGCGAAGACGGGACCTCCACTCAACCCACTGAATGATTTTAGGGAAAGACTGTCCAGCACTGAAAGACGGTGGATATGTGGCAGAGTAGATGGGCCATCGTATTGCCCGAACAGAGTCATGCGGTCTGCGCGAAATTCTTGAGTTTCGTAATTGAATTCTGATCGATCCTCCGGATAGCCAAGGACAAAGAACCGTGCCTCGCTCGCGTATCTCTTCCACTCACCGCAACAGAGAGCGAGGTCTATTAGTCTTGCCTCCGCAACTTCCGGGTGAGTTATCCGTTTTGTGTCAATTTCTATTACGGCAAGATCCACAAAGTCGCCGTCTTCGAGTGATTGAGGGACATAAAACACATTCTTCAGCGGGATGAGATGATAAGAAGTATCAGAAGGGAATATGCAAATTGGTACGAGATTGTCGGGTTGGAGTGCATGACGAGCAGTTATTACATAGGGCTTGCCTTCGTAGCCGACCAAAAAAACAGTGCCGCGTGTAGAGGAGTAGGGCGCGTCTTCAACGCCCGTTTCGAAGACTAGTGGTTGAATGGAGGGAGCGAGGCGCTCTATAGCATGCTGAGGAATTGGCATGATTGCTATGTGGCCCCAAAATATTTAGAGGAAGAGAAATGAGGATATTCAATGTTCATAATGTTCGTATGGTAACCATATTGCCATAGCCCGTTGAGTTTGGCGAAGCGTGAAAGGTGACGGGTCCATCAGCGACTCGTCACCTTTCTAGTTTTAAGAGGGTGGGATGTGGCCGGAGCGAACGTCGCCGAAGCGGCGGGGACCCCACCCGGCGTCTGAAGAAGGAAAGCTGGAACTGACTGAGGCACCGTGATCGCAGATCACGGCTGAAGGAATTCCAGAAGGCTTCCACTGCAGAGCGCCGTGGAAGGGGTGCTGCGAGAGGCGTGGTAAGCGAAGGCCGCATACCAGCCTCGGCATTGGACTATGGTGCTTTGGATGCTTCGCGCCGGGGCTTCCCTCGAATTCCTCCGTAGACCTCCGGCCTGCCTTGCCTTATGATGGCGGTCGTTGCGTACGCGCCGTCGTCTGAATAGAGGTCATCCGTGGGCGACCGTTTCGGAAACGTGACCGTGGTTCTCTTCTGTTTGTATGCGCTGGCGGCCTGCGCCGGCGGCCAGGCGGAAGTGCCGCCGGCTGTCGTGGAAGGCCCCTCTCAAGCGGAGATCCGGCTGGCCGAGGCCAAGAAGCAGCGGCTCATGCTGGCCGAGGTCGAACGTCGTGCGGCCGAACAGGAACTGGCGCGTCGGGCCAGGGAAGTCTATGGGAGAGATATTCCGGACTATTCCGTTGGGCGGGTTCTGTATGCGACGGATCGAAGAGCGAGCCCCAAGGAAGACGCCGGCGAGTTCTACGGGGGCGACCGGGGACTGCCGCAGATGGGACTCTGCACGGTCGGGGTCGCCCGAGATCGCAGAGTCGGAACGCTCGACGTGCATACCCTGGTCAAGCCGATGCCGGCGGGAGACTTCTACCTGCAGCTCCAGGATCGGCTGGTGGAGGCCGGCTCAACAGATCTCTTGATCTTCGTGCATGGGTACAACATCACGTTCGACGACGCGGTTCGCAGGGCCGCCCAGCTGGCGTACGACCTGGGGTTTCCCGGTCTGCCGATCGTCTACAGCTGGCCTTCGCAGGGCAGTCTCGGGAGCTACTTGGTGGATGAGACCAACGTGGAGTGGGCCACTCCTCACCTGAAGGAATTCCTCGTGCAATTAACCGCCAAGTCCGGTGCGCAGGCGATCCACGTGATTGCCCACAGCATGGGGTCCAGAGCGGTGATGGCGGCGCTGCAACAAATCGCTCAGCATCCACAAGGGGATCTCACGTCCCGGTTCAAGGAGGTGGTGCTGCTGGCGCCGGACATGGACGCCGACGTGTTTATCAACCAGGTACAGGGGATTCACCGCGTCGTGGAGCGGGTGACCCTGTATGCGTCGGCCAAAGACAAGGCGCTGGTCTGGTCCAAGTCCGCTCATGGCTACCCTCGGGCGGGAGACGCCAGACCGTCTCTTGTGGTGGTCCCGGGGGTGGACACGATCGATGCCTCATGGGTGGATACCAGCTTCACGGGACATTCCTATTACGCCGACAGCCGATCCGTGCTGTTCGATCTCTTCAACTTGCTGCGCCATGGCAAACCGCCGGGCGAGCGTTTCGGGTTGCTGGCGAAAGAGCAGAACGGGCAGCGGTACTGGGCCTTCCAGCCTTATTAGCGGGGGCCGACGCGCAGGGTACATCCATCCATCGTGCGCCGGGCGTGATGGATGACGTGAACAGGCGAATGTTTATCACACCGGCGAGAGGAGAGATCCATGCAAGTATCGGCGCTCATCAGGACGGCCGTAGTCATCGGCGGCATCATGTGTGTGCTGGCGGTCTCGTTCGTTCCCAGCTTCGGCGACTCCGAGTTCCCGGTCAACTCGGCCAGGTTGGATCCGTATAAACCGTTCAAATTTGTCGTGGTGTGGGATGGGAAGCCTGTGGCCGGGCTCACCAAGGTGAGCGCGCTCAAGCGGACGACGACCGTCGTCTCGAACCGACGCGGGACCGATTCCAGCGCGATCCACCTCTCCCCCGGCCAAACCGCCTACGTCCCGATCGTGCTTGAACGGGGGCGCACCCATGCCGGTGAATTCGAACGGTGGGCCAACAAAGTGGCGTCGGTCCAAGGAGACGCTGCGGTTTCGCTCAAGGACTTCCGGAAGGACATCATGATCCAACTGCTCAACGAGGCCGGGCAGCTGGTGATGGCCTTCAAGGTCTATCGCTGCTGGCCATCCGAGTATGTGGCGTTGGGGGATCTGGACGCCCGGAACGACAGCGCTCCGGCCACTGAGTCGTTGACGCTTCAGTGCGAAGGGTGGGAGCGGGATACGAGCATTACGGAACCGACGGAGCTTGCCAGGTAGCCGGATCGTGCGAGACCCGTGCCCGGAGGTGTTGGCCGGACGATCTGATATGCGACGCGGACGCGGAGCCGATCGGTCAGGCGCTCACCACTCAGACCCCCGCCAGCCCCTGTTCCGGGCGGGAGCGAAGAAGCGGACCTCGGGCCGTTTGAACAGTCCGATCAGGACCATGCCTGCGACGAAGCCGCCGACGTGGGCGAAGAAGGCCACGCCGCCTCCTCCTTTCCCCAAGCTCATCCCGCCGCTGAGCAGCTGCATCACGAACCAGAAGCCCAGCACGAACCCGGCCGGCACATACATCATCCGCGTAAACATGCCCAGGGGGATCAACACCAGGACTTTGGCATGGGGGAACAACAACAAATAGGCGCCCAGGACGCCTGAAATCGCTCCGCTGGCCCCGACCATCGGCACCGTCGAGGCTGGGTCGGTCAGGGCGTGGCTGAGCGCGGCCAGGATGCCGCAGGTCACGTAGAAGACGATGAACTTGACGTGTCCCATCACGTCCTCGACGTTGTTGCCGAAGATCCAGAGGTAGAGCATGTTGCCGATCAAGTGCATCCAGCCTCCGTGGAGAAACATGCTGGTGAGGAGGGTGAGGTAGGCGGGAAATCCCGCTGCCTCGGGCGGCAAGGCCTTGAGTCCGGCCGGATGGCCCAGGACGACGGAGGGGATGGCGCCGTATTGGAAGATGAACGCCTCCCCGATCTGTTCGGGCAGCGAGACTTCGTAGAAAAATGCGAGCGAGCAGGCTACGATGAGCGCGATCGTGACGAGCGGCGCGAGCTCGGTCGGATTGTCGTCGTGGAGGGGAATCATGGCCTGCGCGAGAAGTGAAACGTGAGAAGTGAAACGTTCTGAGGGCTCGCCGGACCGCGACCGTTCACTTTTTACTTTTCACCGGGCTTGCCCAACGGCGCGAGCGGGTCCAGGCCGCCGGACCCCAAGGGCACGGAGAAACCGGCTGCATGGGTATGGCCGCCGCCGCCGTGTAGCGTGGCGATGGCCGCCACGTCGGCTCCCTCGGGCGCCGACCTCATGCTGAAGTAGCGCCGGCCGTCTTTGTCGTGCCAGATAAGGCAAAAGGGATGGCCCTTGGCCAGCCGCTCGCCGATCTGGCTGGTGAGGATCGCGCTCTGCACCGCGGGAACTGTGTGCCCGTGGAACGTGACCGTCACCGCCTCGGCCAGAATCTTGCCGATCATCTCCTGCTCGTACCGGAGGATCGCCTTGCCCTCGGCGATCAGGGTCTCGCGGTGGAAGCTGTCCCAAAGGGCAAAGTCGAAGGGATAGGAGGAGAGGGCCGCCGTGACTTCCCGGCTGTCCGGGAGCGCCCATTCCCACAGGTCCTTGTCCTGGACATACTGGAGCAGCCAGGGAGCCGGGGTCTGGTGGGCCCATTCCCAGGCCAGGACCGAGCCGGACTTCTTTTGATCGAAATAGGCGTGGGGGAATCCGTCCAGCGCCCGCTGGGCCGTGATGTGATGGTCCAGAATCAGGAGGCTTGCCGTTTCCCGTGCCATGGCCTCCAGGATCGGCCTGGTGTAACTGAAGTCCACGATCACCACGTGGCGGCCGGCCAAGCCCGGCGGCGGGGGAAAGCCGTGTTTGGCCGGGACGAACGTCGCCCGGGGGAACTTCTTCCAGATAGCCCAGGCGGCGCCGAAGCCGTCGGTGCATTCCGCATGGTAGAGCACGAGGTCCGGAGCTTGGGCTGAGCCGGGCGTCCGCATGGATGAGGTAGTCACGGGGGGCAGCATACCATGACTGCCGGCTGCAGCCAACCAGGAACGCCGGTCTCCGCTTGTCAAATCCAGGCTTGCCCGATTACACTGACGAGTGCCCAGGGCCCATTGTGATCCGAATGAGAGGCTCCATGTCGGCATCCGAACAAGCATTTCGCCGCCGCGCCGCGCACATTACGCCGCACGGGTTCGGCCTGTCCGTGGATGTCTACACCCCGGACTTGTTCGAGCTCTGGCGGCGGTTGGAGCAGGCGGGCGCGCAAGCCGACTACTTGGAAGTCTTTCGCGCCGCCCTCCCGGCGGTGCAAGCCGTCCGGCGGCAGTTCGTGTCGCTGCCGTTGGAATGTCATGCCGAAGGATTGTGGCTGACCCAGCCCGATTGGAAGGACGCCTATCCGGCGGAGCGGGAGTTGGCGGCGCTCGCCGCGCAACTCCGAGCGCTGGGCTGCCAATGGATGACGCATGAATGCGCCGCCAAACAGATGGCCGGCTATTCGTTCGGCACGTACCTGCCGCCCTTGTTTACGACGGCCGCCGCCGAAGTGACGGCGGACAATGTCACGCTGGCCCAAACCCGGCTCGATCATGCGGCCGGTCTGTCTCATGGGTATGGACCTTTGTTGTTGCTGGAGGTGCCGCCCTGGACCTATTTCGGCTTGGGCGACCTGTCCGTGCCGGACTTTTTCCGCATGATCACGGACCGCACCGCTTGCGGCTTGGTCCTGGACATCGGTCACCTCTGGACGATCTATCGCTACAGCGGGGCCTGGCGCCGGCAGTCTCTCGAGGAATGTGTCGCGGAGTTCTTGGATGCGTTTCCGCTCGAGCGGGTCGTGCAGATCCATGTGGCCGGCTTGGCCGAACATGAGGCGGCGGACAAAGTCGGCGGAGGGGCAGAGCCGTCTCTGTGGATCGATACCCATGGGGCTCCCATCCCGCCGGTGTTGTTCGACATGCTGGAGCAAGTCCTGGCCCATCCCAAGCTGACGCAGCTCAAGGGAGTGGCGTTGGAGGTGGATACGAAAGACATTGCCGTGATTGTCCGGGAGTTCCAACAGTTCCGGCGGCGGTTCGGGCGGCTGACTTTTCCGGGCCCCCGCCCCCACGAGGGAGAGGAGCAGGGGGAGGCTCCTGCCTTGCCGGCGGGGTGCTGCTCCGTGGACGCCGAATCGCTGCGGCGACAATATGGCGCCTACGCCAAGCTCGCGACGGGACAGGATGTCTCGCTCCTGCCCCTGCTGGTCGGGGAGGCGAGCGGCCTGGATCGTTACCGACAGGGCTATCTTCCTCACGAAATCCTCCACTGGGGCGGCGACCTCGTCGCTATGTTTCCGGCCACGTGTCGCGCATTGGAGCAGGCGGGGATTGCCCTGGAGCTGTTCGTCCAATTCTGGTTCCGGGAGCCCCGTCCAATCGACGCCCCCTATGATTTCTTTCTGTTGAAGATCGGGCGGTTTGTGGAATTTGTCCAAACGACCTTGCCGCAAGCCAGGGCGACGGTGCTGCGCGAGGCGGAGGAACTGCGCGGCGCGTACCAGCAGGCCAGCGACACGGTGCAGGTCCTGACATGAGCTTTTGGCGACACCTGCCCCAGCCCATCATCGGCCTGTCCCCCATGGACGGAGTGACGGACGCGGCATTCCGGCTGGCTGTGGCCCGGCAAGGGCCCCCCGATGTCACCTTCACCGAGTTCACGAACGTGGGGGACGTCTGTCGGGGACCCGACCATCTTCTTTCGACCTTCATCTACAGCGAAGAAGAACGGCCCGTCGTGGCGCAGTTGTACGGGAAACACCCGGATTTGTTCTATCAGGCGGCCCATGTGGTCTGCGAACTGGGCTTCGACGGGCTGGACATCAACATGGGTTGCCCTTCGAAAAACGTCGCGTCGTCCGGCTCCGGTGCCGCCCTGATCAAGACGCCGGACCTGGCCCATGCCATCATGCGCGCGGCGCGACAGGGCATCCTGGACTGGGCGAACGGCAAGACCTTGGCGCAGGCGGGACTGAAGGCCTCGCGCGTGGACCTGATCGCGGCGATGAACCTGAGGCGCAACGGGCGGCCCTCGCCGCCTCGCCGCGTCATTCCTCTGTCCGTCAAAACGCGGCTGGGCTACGATTCGGTGGTGGTGGAGGAGTGGATCGGCCACCTGCTGCAGGAGCAGCCGGCGGTGCTCTCGGTCCACGGTCGCACGCTCCAGCAGATGTACAAGGGCGAGGCGGACTGGCGTGCCATCGAACGGGCCGCCGCGATCGTCCGCGGCACCTCCACGCTGCTCTTGGGGAACGGGGATGTGCAATCCTTGGACGACGTGGTCCGACGGGTGCAGGAGAGCGGCGTGCACGGGGTGTTGGTGGGGCGTGGTGTGTTGGGCAGTCCCTGGTTTTTCCGGAACAAAGAACTGGCCCGCCGGACTGCCCGCACGTCGGACTCTTTCGCCCCTCTGGGGCTGGACCCTGCAGTCGGCTTGGCTGATCGGTTCCGCGTGATGGTGGAGCATGCCCGTCTGTTTGAAGGAATCGAGCGCGCGGACCGGTTCCCGCACATCCGAAAACACCTGGGGTGGTATTGCAAGGGCTTTCCCCATGCCGCGGCCATGCGGGCGCAGATGGTCCGGGCCCGCAACAGCGCCGATGTCGAACGGATCGTGGCGGACCATGCGCTCGCCCACGCGACATCCGAGTCCCAATCCGCTCCTCTCGTCCGCCCCGCGCTGCCCACCAGCCTCTCCTGCGCCTGACCGATGGCCCTTCCCCTCCCGTTGGTCCTGGCCTCGACCTCGCCGCGCCGAAGGGATTTATTGGCGTTGCTCCAGGTGCCCTTCGAAATTGCCGAGCCGAGCTTTGTCGAGCGGCTTCGGCCCGGCGTCTCGCCCGAGGCGCAAGCGACACAGTTTGCCGATGGGAAAGCCGCGTCCGTCGCGGGGCGGTTTCCGCAACAGTTCACACTCGGAAGCGACACCCTCATCGCGGTGGACGGGGATGTCCTGGGCAAGCCGGCCGACCTCGCCGAAGCCCGAACGATGCTGCGTACGTTACGTGGGCGAACACACCTGATTCATACGGCGGTGGCGCTCCGGCGGCAGGCCGACGGGGTGCAGGCGATCGGGTGCGAGACGGTGCGGGTCTGGATGAAGGCCTTCGACGAGAAGGAACTGGACGCCTACCTGCACACGGGGGAAAGTCTGGGCAAGGCCGGGGCCTATTCGATCCAGGGAATCGGCGGCCGGTTCATCGAAGCAATCGAAGGCGACTATACGGCGGCCGTCGGCCTCCCGCTGCGGCTCACAGCCGACTTGCTCCGGCGACAGGGGCTGGCGGTGCCGATAGACGTGGCCGAGCTGTATCGCGCCAAGCCCTATCCGAACTGGGGAACGTTCGAACGATAAATGATGAACGATAAATGATGATTGATGAAGGGAAGGGGGCCCGACACTTTCCATTTTCATTCATCATTCCACATTCATCGTTCTGCATTGCTTTGAGCCGGCGCTTTCCTTACAATGCCGCGCCATCGGCTCATTCATCGAGGGAGGCTGTTATGCGGTGCAAGGCGAGGGCAGGGTGGCGCGGGCTGGGCGGGCAACTGACGGCACTGGCTGCGATCGGCGCCGTCATGGCGCTGACCGGCGGTCCGGCTGCGGCGATCGACGTCAAGCTCACGATGGATGAGGCCAAGAAAGCGTTGGCGGCAGGCCGAGAACCGATGGAGAAGGCCGACACGCAAGAGGATGTGAAAAAGATCATGCAACATGCCTCCGTGGCGACGCGGGTCGGGTCCGACCCGGAAAAGGACCCCTGCGGTGCCAGCGCCATCCTCCGAACCAAGCGGTTCTGGCTGGAGTCTTTCGGCCGGAAAGAGGCGGCGGAGACCAAGAAACAGAAGAAGGACGTGCGCATGCCCGACGAGAAGATCCAGAAGTACTTGGACATGCCGAATCTCGAAGTCGAAGTGCAGCTCTGCGGGGACGACGAGTATTTTGCGGAAGGCGCCCAGGTGGCCTTCCAGCAGGGCTCCAAGACGATCAAGCCGATGGACGTGAGCCCGGCCGATAAGGGGCGCAAGAACGAAGGCCAGGGGCCGGCCTACCGGTCCCGCTTCACGGCGCGGTTCGCCTACGACAGCTTCGACCCGAACGCCAAGACCAAAGTGCAGATCTACTTCCCGGACGGGAAGATGTCGGAGTTCGAGGCGGACTTTTCAAAAGTAAAATGATGAATGAGGAATGCTGAACGATGAATTGAGAGCCGATCCGGCGATCATTCGTTCAGCAGTTATCCTTCAGCATTCATCATTTCTTCTACGCGCAGCGTATAGAGATAGTGGTAAAGCCCCTGCTGTTCCATGAGCGAGGCGTGGGTGCCTTGCTCGACGATCCGGCCCTTATTCAACACTAAAATCCGGTCGGCCTTTTGAATCGTGGTGAGGCGATGAGCCACGACGATCGTGGTCCGTCCGGCCATCAACCGGTCCAGCGCCTCTTGCACCAACCGTTCGGATTCGGTGTCCAAGGCGGAGGTCGCTTCGTCCAGCATCAGGATCCGCGGGTTTTTGAGCACGGCGCGCGCGATGGCCAGCCGCTGCCGCTGCCCGCCGGAGAGATTGACGCCCTTTTCACCGACCACGGTCCGGTACGTGTCCGGCATGGCCATGATGAAGTCATGGGCGTTGGCGGCGCGGCTGGCGGCCATGATTTCGTCATCGGTGGCCGTCTCTCGTCCGTACCGGATGTTGTCCAAGATCGTGCCGCCGAACAGGACGGTTTCCTGGGGGACCAGGGCGATCTGCCGGTAGAGGCTTTCCAGCCGGACTTGCCGGAGGTCGTAGCCGTCGATGGTCAACGTGCCGGCCGTCGGGTCGTAAAAGCGGTGCAGGAGATTCACCAGGGTCGTTTTGCCGGACCCGGTCGGGCCGACCAAGGCGATTACTTCGCCCGGCTTGGCTTCGAAGGAGACATCCGACAGGACCGGTTGCCGCAGGTCATAGGCGAAGCCGACCGCTTGGGCCCGGACATGGCCGACAATGGACGGCAAGTCGGTCGCGTCGGGCCGGTCCTGGATCTCGGGCTTGGTATCGAGGATCTCGAAGACCCGTTGCATCGCGCCTTGCGCTTCCTTGATCTGGGCGAACACCCGGGCTGCGGAGCCGAACGGGCCGATCAGGATGCCGGCGAAGAGGACGAACGCGAACAAGTCCCCCGGCGAGACGGTGCCGTCGATCACTTGCCGGCCTCCGTACCAGAGCACCGCCGCGGCGGCCGCAAAGGTCAGCAGGGTAATCGTCGGAACGAACACGGCCAGCACCGCGGCCCGGCGCAACGCGAGTCCCAGGGCCAGCTGCGTCTGCCGGGCGAACCGCTCCTCTTCCCGCCTGGTCTGGACGAACGACTTGACCACACGGATTCCCGACAGGACCTCCTCCGCCAGCGTCGTGATGGTAGCGGTTTGGTCCTGCATGGAGGTCGACAGGGCGCGGAGCTTTTTTCCGAACATCCGGGCGACCAGGACCAGGGCCGGCAGGAGCAGCAGGATGAGGAGGCAGAGCCGCCAGTTCATCACGAGCAGGAATGCCACGCCGCCGATGAAGGTCACGATCTGCTTGGCCGAGTCGATCGGGGTCTCGGTCACGGTGGTCTGGATCACGCCGACGTCGTTCATCAGGCGGGAGAGAATTTCCCCGGTGCGGCGTTTGGCGAAAAAGCTCAGGGACAACCGTTGCAGATGTCCGAACAGATGGGTCCGGAAGTCGGCCATGATGCGCTGCGACACGAGGGCCGTGAGATAGCTGTGGCCCATCGAGAACAGGCCTTGGGCGATGATCAGGCCGAGAAACAGGCCGATCGTGCGGGTCATGCCGGCGGCATCGTGCCGGACCGTGATGATGTCCCACAAGAAGCCGGCCAGCCGCAGCAGAGCCAGGTTCAACAGGGCCACGGCCATGACCAGCAGGGCCGCCCCGGCCATTTGGGGCAGGTAGGGTTTCAGGAACGGCAGGAATCGGGAGTAGTAAGACACGATGCCGAGTTGTTAGTTTTGAGTGTGTAGTTTTGAGTTCAACTCAAAATTCAAAACTCATAACTCAAAACTGCTGCGGCTAGAGTTGCGTGATCGACTCGATCAGGTTCTTGTTCAAGGAAATGAAGTCCGCCCGCTCCTTATCATCGATGATGACGTCGGTGAGGTTGATGAACAGGCGCTGTTCCTCGTTCAGCACGTCCGACACGCGGTTGCGCATCGGGGGGATGACGAAATCCCCGACGTAGATGCTGTTCATCGTGCGGACTTTCACGCGAGCTTTTTTGGCCTCGGCCACGGCGTCCTCCGTGAACCTGGGCGGCCGGGCCTAGGCCCGGCGCCTCAGGAACTTTTGCTTTCTGCGCAGTTTCTTATGCTTGTGCTTGCGCATCTTCTTCCTGCGCTTCTTGAGAACACTGGACATGCGTAGTCTCCTGAATAAGAAAAGGGTATACAGCGATCTCCGGGCAAAAGCAACCCGAATGCCCGTCCCGGCCGCGCGGATGGCGCGGAGACGCACACGGGCGAGGGTGTCGTAACACAGGGGTAGGAAACCTGTCAAGGAAACGATGGGAGCGGAACGGACAGAGGGGGCCCGGCTCCGGCCGTGCGCCGTTCCGCGTGCCGACTTCGATCAGGCGGCTTGACGGGCTCGATCGGCCCTTCCTATACTGAGGCATGTCTCGCCGGCTTTCGCTCACCAGATCCCTCGCGCTCGTCGCGATGCTGTTGGTCGCGGTCTCGGTCGGCTGTTCCGCCAAGGAGGCCCGCTATCCGGCCGACTACGCGCGCTACCAGCGGATCGACAAGGCCGTCGAGGCGCTGAGCAAAGCCTATGTGAAGAAAGACGCCTCCGCTTTTCACGCCCTCTTGCTCCCGTCCGACCGCACCGACAAGATGGAAGCCTGGGCGATCAAGGATTTCGACACGTTTCAGGACATCACCCTCGATCTCGCGATCGAGCGCATCGTGATCGACGGCGACCAGATCGATGTCTTCGTCCACTGGCACGGCCTGTGGAAGCGCGAGCAGGAGGAGACCGAGCAGCGGGAACGGGGGCATGGGATGCTCCGCTGGATGGGGGTCCAATCCATTCTGCTGGCCGGTTACGACGGGGATATTCCGTTCGGCATCTCGTTACGCCACAAAGATTCGTCCGCTCCTTCCAGCGTCCCGTCCCGATGAACGCCGATCACTCAGTCCGCCGTCTGTCCCGGTCCACGCTTGCGGACCAGGGACCCGCCGCCGATTTCCTGGTCATCGGGAGCGGAGTGGCGGGTCTGCGCGCGGCCATCGAGTTGAGCCGCCATGGGCGCGTCCTCATGCTCACCAAGGGACATCCCTTGGAGAGCAGCTCGAGCTATGCCCAGGGGGGCGTGGCCGTCGCGCTCAGCGAAGAGGACGATGTCGCGATCCATTTGACGGATACCGTCAAGGCCGGTCACGGGCTCTGCCGCGAAGAGGCCGTTCGGGTGCTGGTTGAAGAAGGGCCGGCGCGCATCCAGGAGTTGATCGGCTGGGGGGCGCGGTTCGACAAGATCGGCGGCAAATTCGCCTTTGCGCGCGAGGCGGCGCACAGCCGCAGCCGCATCCTCCGCGCGCGCGGGGACGCCACCGGCAACGAAATGGTCCGGGTCCTCATGGCCGAGGCGCGGCGGCGGAAGATGATCCAGCACCTGGGCCGCCACTTTACGGTGGACCTGGTGGTCGTGGACGGCCGGTGCCGGGGCGCGCTCGTGCTGAACGAAGTGACCGGCGCGCGGTTCGTGCTGCCCGCGCAGGCGGTCATCCTGACGACCGGCGGGGCGGGTCAGGTCTATGCGCGGACGACCAATCCCCCCAATGCCACCGGGGACGGGATGGCCATGGCCTATCGGGCCGGGGCCGTGCTGGAAGACATGGAGTTCGTGCAGTTCCATCCGACCGCCCTGTACCTGCCGTCCAGCCCGCCGTTTCTTTTATCCGAGGCCATCCGGGGCGAGGGGGGCGAACTCCGAAATATCAAAGGGGAGCCGTTCATGCACCGGTATCATCCGGCCGGCACGCTCGCGCCGCGGGACATCGTGGCCCGCGCGATCTGGTCGGAGATGGCCGCGACCCGTTCCCGGCATGTCTATCTGGACGTGACCCACCTGGATGCGGCGTTCATCAAGCGGCGGTTCCCGACCATCTACTCCACCTGCCTCCGCTACGACATCGACATGACCGAAGAATGGATCCCCGTGTCGCCGAGCGCCCATTACATGATGGGCGGGGTGAAGACGGATACGATGGGGGCGACCAGCTTGCCCGGCCTGTTTGCCGCCGGCGAAGTGGCCTGCAGCGGGGTGCACGGAGCGAACCGGCTGGCCAGCAACTCGCTGCTGGAGGGGTTGGTGTTCGGCGCGCGGGCGGCCAAGGCGGCGACCGCCTCTGCGGGGCGCGGGACCCGCGTGTTAGGACCCTTGCCGTCGCTCCGGGAGTTGGAAGCGGGGCCGTCGGCGGAGGTGGAGGACGCCGAGAAGCTCCGCAGCTCGCTCCGGCGGGTCATGTGGGGCAAGGTGGGGCTGGTCCGCACCCGCGATTCACTGGTCAGCGCGACCGGGCAGTTGTCCCGTTGGGAACGGGCGCTCAACCGGCCGTTTACGACGCGGCTGGCGCTGGAAGTCAAAAACATGGTGCAGGTCGGGCGCTGCATTGCCGAGGCGGCGCTGTGGCGGGAAAACAGCGTCGGCGCCCACTATCGGGCCGATTTCCCCGATCACCGCAGGCCGGGCTGGAAGACGCACAGCCACATGCAACAGGACAATCTTCCGGACGGCTCGGACCAGGCGGCACGCCGTCCGCTGCTCATCCCATTGAGGGCTCGCAAGGCCAAGCCCGCGTAGTCGGAGTTCGGTTAACGGACCGATGGGGCGGCGAAGACGAGAGACGAGGATGTCCTTGACGCGGTCGAAGTCCCTGCGGCGCGAAGGAGGGCTTCGGACTCGCTGGACAGGAACGCATGGTAGAAGCGGAGCACTTTGCTGACGTAGTGGCGCGTCTCCTCGATGGGCGGCAGGTTTCGGTACCGCTCCACCCGGGTTTCTCCCGCATTGTAGGCCGCTAGGGCCAGCGGCACGTTGCCGTGAAAACGGTCCAGGAGGTAGCGCAAGTACTGCGCGCCGCCCCTGACGTTCTCGTCCGGATTGTAGGGATCCCGTACATTCAACTGCAGCGCCGTATGGGGCATCAGTTGCATCAGCCCCATGGCGCCCGCGCGCGACACGGCCGTGGGATCGAAATCCGACTCGGCCTTGATGACCGCGCGGACCAGGGCCGGATCGACCCGATGTTGTCTGGCGTGGCGGAGGATCGTGTCGTTGAGCGCGGCATGGTGCGCAGGAGCGGCGAAGGACCGGGGCGAAGACGCAGGGCTCCGGAATCGCCGGTAGCGCGAATCGGTCGGGGCATTGGTGAAATGCATCGTCCCTTCCCGATCCACATAATAGAACATGTCGCTGGCCTGGGCCTGGGGTGTGAACCAGGGAAGGTGGAAGGCGGCCAGCGCCGCGGCGATGCGCAGCCCGGCCAAGCCTGCCGACCGCCACAGAGTCGGATGCATGCGAACCCGCAGCGTGAACATGGTGAAAACCATAGCATCAGCCCCCTGCCCTGTCAAAACCTTTGAGCCTTTGTGCAGGGGACGCGGAGCAGGTCGGCCCGCTGGGTCCCATTCTTCTATGATCGGTCGATGGGGCGGAGGGCTTGAACGGACGATTAGCCGAGAAAGCGTGCGATGTTCGCGCGGAATAACGTTCGAAGCTTTTGAGTCAGGGGCCCGGGCCGTCCGGAACCGATGGGGGCCCCGTCGAGCGAGCGGACCGGCATGAGTTCCATCGAAGTATTGGTCAAAAACGCTTCGTCCGCATGGGCCAGACACTCGGCCGGATAGCGACCTTCTTCAACGGGAATCCCGGCCTCCCTGGCCAGGGTCAGGACGACCTCGCGCGTGATACCGTCCAGAAGGCCGCAGTCCACGGCCGGCGTGTAGAGGCAACCGCCGGACACGAAAAAGAAGTTGCTGGTGGTACATTCGGTGAGCAGCCCTTCCGCATTGAGCATCAAGGCATCGAACGCCCCGGCCTGCCCCGCTTCCCGCTTGGCCAGAATGTTGTTCAAAAAGTTCAACGACTTGATCTGGGGCGGCAGGGCCGTGGCGAGGTTGCGTCTCGTCGTGGCCAGCACCAGCGGGACTCCTTCCTGAAACAGGTGGGCCGGATACTGCGCGATGGGCCTGGCCATGACGACCAGGGTGGGGTGAGGACAGAGCGCCGGGTCCAGGCCCAACTCGCCCTCGCCGCGGGAGAGGGTGATCCGCAAGTGGGCCTCCGTGAGGCCGTTGCGGTCGACCGCTTCCCGCAATAACGAGGGCCAATCCTGTTCGGGGACCGGGACGCTCAGACCGATCAGGCGGGCCGAGCGCTGTAACCGGGCGAGATGCTGCGGCAGCATGAAAAAACGCCCGCCATAGGTGCGGAGCGTCTCATAGACCCCGTCCCCATAGAGGAAACCATGGTCGAAGACCGAGACCATCGCTTCTTTCCGGTCCACGAACCGGTCGTTCAGATAAATCCACATGGGCATTGGTTCATTGACGATTTTGACATGGACGATTGATCGGTCTTTCAATCATCAATTCAACGATGGCTCAATCGTCAATTCTCCCGGAGGGCTTTGAGGAGCGCTTCCGCCTTGAACAGCGTTTCTTCATACTCCCGGGCCGGTTCCGAGTCTGCCACGATCCCGGCGCCGACTTGGAGATAGCCGCGCCCTTTGGTCAACACCAACGTCCGGATGATGATGTTCAAATCCATGTCGCCGGACCAGCTCAGGTACCCCAGCGAGCCGGTGTAGGGCCCGCGGCGAACCGGCTCCAGTTCCTCGATAATTTCCATGCAGCGAATCTTGGGGACGCCGGTAATCGTGCCGCCGGGAAAGACCGCCGGGACCAGATCGAACGCGTCCAGCCCGTCGCGCAGTTCTCCGGTCACGTTGGAGACGATGTGGCTCACGTGGGAGTAGCGCTCGACGACCATGAATTCGTCCGCGCGCACGGAGCCGTACCGGCAAACGCGCCCCAAGTCGTTCCGCTCCAAATCCACCAGCATCACATGTTCGGCCCGTTCTTTCTGGTTGGTCAGCAGGTCTTCCGCCAGCCGCCGGTCCTCGGCCAAGTCGCGGCCCCTCGGCCTGGTGCCGGCAATGGGGCGGGTATCCACTTGTCGGCCTTGCAGGCGGACCAGCCGTTCGGGTGAAGAACTGACCAGGCAGAAGTCGTCGAACGTAAGGAGACCGGCGAAGGGGGAGGGGTTGACCTGCCTCAGCCGCCGGTAGAGGGCGGCTCCTTGCTCCGCGGTGGCCCGACCCTGGACCAGATCGATCGTGAAACGATGCGACAGGTTGGCCTGGTAGATGTCCCCAGTGCGGATGTAGTTCTGGACTTGCCCCACGCGGGCCATGTACTCGGCCTGCGATTGGCCCGGCCGGATGGCGTCGGCCTCGAGCATCGGCGCGTCGAGGCGAGGGGCGGGAACGGAGAGGCGTGCGTCCAACTCCGCCAAGCGGTCGCACCCTTCCCGGTAGAGTTTTTCGCGAGGTTCACCCAGGAGCCGGTCCATCGGCGGGGCGAAGATGAGATGGAGCGTCCGTGCCTGGTGGTCCAGAGCCGCGAGCAAGTCGATGAAGGCGAAGTGGATGTCCGGAGCCTGGAGATCGTCCGCCGCCAGGTCAGGCAACCGCTCGAACTGCCGGACCGCATCGTAGCTCAGGTAGCCGACGGCGCCGCCGAAAAACGGAGGCAGGCCCTCCGGCCTGGGCATCCGGGAGGCGCGCATGCGTGACGCCAGGGCAGCGAAGGGGTTGCCCTCATGGCTGGTCGTTCGGCCTCGGCCGGTCAGGTCGTAGCGCGATCCCCTGCCGGTGAGGGTGAGATAGGGGTCGCTGCCCAAGAACGACCAGCGGGCAATTCCATCGCCGCCCTTCCCGCTCTCCAGCAGAAACGACGGGCGACCGGGGGCGGCGAGTCGGCGGTACAGCTCGAACGTATCGGCCTCCGGCAGCGGCAACGAGACAGCCAGCGGCTCCGGCCGCTCTTCCATCAGAAACCTGGCGCGGGAGGGGCGAATCATGATCTTGGTTGTATCACAAGCCGGCGCAGAGGAGCCACCAGACGGACTTGCCCTGCTGAAATGTGAGGAGATTGGTTTTTGCTCCTCGGGATCGGAGCGCGGCGCGCATCGTTCACCTTGACAATTCACTCGCCGTTTTGATTGAATAGCGCGCTTTTGTTCGGCTGCCTGCCGGAAATGCTTCGGTGTCCGCCGGGGTAGCGATGCCGACCTCGAATGATCCGTTCTACGCGGGCTTGGGCCAGGCGGTCCGGATCGGGACCGAACTGCTTGCCTCGCTGGCGGTCGGCGGCGGACTGGGCTGGGCGGCGGACACGTACTTGTTCGGGTCCGGGCCTTGGGGGCTGGTGATCGGGCTGATCGTCGGGGTGGCCGCGGGCATTCGCAACGCCATGCGGGCCGCGAAAAACTGGCCCAAGTAAACGATGAGTGCAAAAGGCAAAATGATGAACGGAGAAAACGGACCTACGGGACGCGCCCTCTTTCTCTCATTCATCGTTCATCATTCAACATTCAGCATTGGTATCTAACGTGGAAGAAAGTCCGCTCCATCCGTTTGAACTGCACGAGTTGATTCCGATCTCGCTGTTCGGGCTGGATATCTCCATTAACAAAGCCGTGATCCTGATGTGGATCGTGGTCGGGCTGGCGGCGATGCTCCTGGTCATCGGGGGCTCGGCCCGCAAGCTGGTGCCCACGAAACTGCAGAGTCTGGCCGAGCTGCTGGTGGATTTCATACGCGGGATCATCCTCGACACGATGGGCCAAGACGGGATGAAGTTTTTCCCGCTGATTGCGACGCTCTTCGTCTTCATCCTTTTTTCCAACTTGTTGGGGCTGATTCCCGGTTCCTATAC
This sequence comes from Nitrospirota bacterium, assembly GCA_028876065.1. Classification (GTDB taxonomy): domain Bacteria; phylum Nitrospirota; class Nitrospiria; order Nitrospirales; family Nitrospiraceae; genus SYGV01. The sequence continues at coordinate 25,730 of JAGWTI010000016.1, read as the reverse complement.
GGTGACCAGCCAGATCATCGTCACGGCCGTGTTTGCCGTCTCGGTCTATGCGCTGAGCGTGGCCCTGGGGTTCATGCTGCACGGGATCAAGTTCCTGGGCATTCTGGTTCCGCCGGGCACGCCGGGCTGGCTGTTGCCGCTGATGATCCCGATCGAACTGGTGAGCCAACTGGCCCGGCCGGTTTCGCTGGCCGTCCGGCTGTTTGCCAACATGACCGCCGGGCATACGATTTTGGGCGTGCTGTTCGGCTTGGCCATCGGCGGCGGTCTGCTGATCGGCTGGCTGCCCTTTGCCTTTACGATCGCAATGAACGGATTGGAGGTCGGCATCGCCTTCATCCAGGCGTATATTTTCACGGTGTTGTCCTGTGTCTACCTGGGCGATGCGGTGACGCTGCACGGGCATGGCGATGCCCACGCCCACTAGCAGGCTGCTGAAAACGCCCTCCAGCGGCGTTCTCGGGCGCTCGACCCCTTCAACGTACTTCTCCGGTACGCCTCGGGGGCCTCACGCCCTGCGGCCTTGCCAGATGACGCAGATGACGTTTTGAGCAGCCTGTCGGGTCGGAGTGTCGGTGGATTGAACAAGCCTTTCGAGAGTTGTCGGGTACACTAGTAAAGGGAGGATCGAAGGACATGGATGCAGCAGCAGCGGCACTGGTCGGAATGGGCTTGGCGGCGGCGGGGTTTGCCGGCGCCGGCGTCGGGATCGGCTATATTTTCGGCAAAATGATCGAAGCCGTGGCGCGTCAGCCGGAGGCCGAAGGGCGGGTCGGCAAGTATATGTGGATCGGGTTCGCGTTGGTGGAAGCGATCGCGCTGTACGGGCTGGTCATTGCGTTCATCATCATGGGCCTCAGAAAATAGCGATGAATGCAGAATGCTGAATGATGAGTTTATTCATCGTTTAGCATTCATCGTTCCGCGTTGGGGTTAAATATGCCACAGTTTGAAAGCCACTTCTTTTCGTCGTTGATGTTCTGGGAGATCGTCTCCTTCGCCGTCCTGCTTTGGGTCTTGGCCAAATATGCCTTTCCGCCGATTCTCGAGACGCTGGAGATGCGGGAGCGGAAGATCCGGGAGAGCCTGGAGCAAGCCGACCGTCACCGCGCCGAGGCCGAGCGGACGATGCGAGAGTACGAGGCCAAGCTCGCGGCGGCGGCCAAGGAAGCCGAAGCCCTGTTCACGGCGGCCCGGGAACGGGCCCAGCGGGTGCAGGAAGAAAACGAACAGCGCTTGCAGGCCGATGCGGAGCGGATCAAAGGGGATGCGCAGCGGGAAATCGATGCGGAGCGGCGCAAGGCGATTCAGGACATCCGCAACCAGACGACGGAGCTGGCCTTGCTGGTGGCTGAGAAAGTGATGGGGCGCAGTCTGAACGACGCCGACCATCGCCGGCTGGCCGATGAAGCCCTGGCGGCGGCCGCCAAGTCGTTCGAAAAAAACTGATCGCGTCAGTGTCGTCGTGACGAGGAAACGCCCGGCCCCAGCCGGGCGTTTTTTTCTTGGCGGCGGTCAGTTGCCGCCGCCCTTGCGGTACCCGGCTTGGTCGAGGGTCACGTCGGCGAACCCCAACTGCCGTAACCGCTCGGTCACCTTGCGCTCCATGGCCGGTTCCAGCAGCCGGGCGACTTCTTCGCGATCCACTTCCACTCGCGCCGCTCCCTCACGATCCCGCACCCGGACCTGCAGGAAGCCTTGCTCCGCCAGAAAGGCCTCGGCTCGCTCCACACGCGCGAGCTTCTGGACGGTGATGGGCGTGCCCCGTTGGATACGGGAGGACAGGCAGGCTGCCGCCGGCTTGTCCCAATTGGAAAGCCCCAGTTCTTTGGCCAGGTCCCGAACCTCTTGCTTGGACAGGGCTGCTTCCACCAGGGGGCTTCGTACCCCCCATTCTCTGGCGGCGAGAAGCCCGGGGCGGTCGTCGCCCAGGTCGTCCAGGTTGGTCCCGTCCGCAATCGCCTCGATCGCCAGCTCTCGCCGGAGCGACTCCAACCCTTGGTAGAGGTCGGTCTTGCAATGATAGCAGCGGCCCGCGTCGTTCTTGACGAAATCCGGGAACCGGAGCTGGTCGGTCTCCAGGATGTGGTGGCGGGCTCCGATGTGGGCCGCGAGGCTGGTCGCCTGCTCCAGTTCCATGTCCGGGAGCGTGGGGGAGACGGCGGTCACGGCCAGGGCCTTGGGCCCCAACGCGTCATGGGCGACCTTCATCACCAGCGTACTGTCGATGCCGCCCGAATAGGCGACGAGCACGGAGCCCATCTCCTTCAGGAGCAGGCTCAGCGTCCGGTGCTTCTGGGCAAGGGAGGGGTGCACGGGATCCTCGGCGTCAAGCGATGACGAACCTACGGAGCCGCGGCGCCGGCCGTCGGTTTGACCTGGGCCTTGGCCTGGTTGGCCACCACAACCAGGACATAGTTGATCGGATCCACATACTGCTTGGCCACCCGCAAGACATCGTCCTTGGTGACCTTCTCGATCCAGCTCGGGTACTGGGTGAAGTAATCCGAGCCCAAGCCGTAGAATTCCACCTGGCTCAGGACCTCGGCCAGCTTGCCGGTCGTGTCCAGGCGCAGGGGAAAACTGCCCATCAGGTAGGCCTTGGCATCCGCCAATTCTTCGTCGGTGACCGGAGCGCTGCGGATTCTGTCGAGTTCGGTCAGCACGCCGGCAATCGCCCGGTTGACCGTTTCATTTCTCGTCTGGAGACTGATCATGAAGGCGCCCGGCATCAGGTTGGCGTCGAAGGTGCTGCCGACCCCGTAGGCCAGGCCTTGGTTGTCCCGGATCGAATCCATCAGCCGGGAAGAAAACCCTCCGGCGCCCAGGATATAGTTCATCACCGTGACCGCGTAGAAGTCTGGGTTGGTCCGGCTGATGCCCAGGTGCCCCAGCATAATGGTGGCCTGCGAGAGGTCCTTCTGGATCAACTTGACCACCGGCTTCGCGACCTGGGCCGCCGACGTTGTGACACGGGGCGGCGGCGGCGCTTGCTTCCAGGCGCCGAAGTGCTTGGCGACCAAGGCCTTGGCCTGCTCGGCGGTGATGTCCCCCACGATCGTCAGGATCGTCTGGTTCGGCAGGTACTCGCGGCTGTAGAACTGCCGGACGTCCTTCCTGGTGAGCTTGGCCAGGGTCTCTTCGGTCCCGTTCACCGGCCAGCGGTAGGGGTGGCCGTCGAAGATGAGCTGATTGAAGGCCTTGGCGGCGATGGTGCCGGGATCGTCTTTCTCGCTTTGCATCTCGCCCAGAATCTGGCTGCGGACGCGGCGGAACTCTTTATCGGGAAACGACGGGTGCAGCAGGACGTCGGCCAGGAGTTCGAAGCCCAGGTGCTGGTCCTTCTTCAAGACCTTCACCGACGCGGTGGTGAAATCGTCGCCGCCTTTGACGACCAGCTGGCCTCCCACGAATTCGATCTGCTCGGCCAATTGCGTCGCGCTGCGGGTGACGGTCCCTTCATCCAGCAGGCTGGCCACCAGATTGGCCAGTCCGGCTTTGCCGGGCGGGTCCTGGACCGAGCCGGTTTTGAGCAACGCATGGACTTGGACGATCGGCAGGGCATGTTGTTCCAACACGAGCACGGTCATGCCGTTCGCCGCGACATAGCGGAGCGGATCGATGTCGGCGGCTTGTACCGGCCCTGCCTGGAGCGCAAGGCAGCCGACAATCAACAGCAGGCCGGCTGCCCGCTGCCTTCTGCGTTCCGCCTTCAGCATTCCGCCTTCTGTGTGTTTGCCATCATCGCGCCTCGCTCATCAGGGCCGGGCTCGGAGCGGGAGCCGCCGGCGGGGTTGGCGCGGGGATCAGGATCCCGACCGTGCGGCTGTCCTGCGTCAGGTAGCGCTTGGCCACTCGCTGGACATCCTTGGCGGTGACGCCGCGGAGGCGCTCCACGAACTGGTCCACTTGACGCCAGCCTGCGCCGACCGTCTCGGCCTGGGCGAGCAGCATGGCCTGGCGAAAGTTGGAGTCCTGGCCGAAAATATAGTCCGCTTCCACTTGGTTCTTGGCCCGCTCCAATTCCTTGGCCTGGGGCGGCGCGGTTTGCAGCTTGGCGATTTCCCGATACAGGGCCTGCTCGACCTCCTCCACCTTCTGGCCCGGCTTGACCACGACGAAGCAATAGAACAATTCCGGGTCCGTGGCCAGGAGGTTGTATTCCGCTCCGACGGCCAGGGCTTTTTTCTGCTCATAGACCAGGCTCCGGTGCAGGCGCGCGCTTTTGCCGTGCGACAGGATGGACTCCAGCACCGTGAGGGCGTAGGCGTCTTCGTCCTTGAAGTTCGGCACCCGGTAGCCGGCCATGATGAACGGCAGCTGGGCGTCGCGCTTGACGACGATCCGACGTTCGCCCCGCTGTTCCGGCTCCGCCACGATCTGGGCGGGGGGCACGGGCTTGGACGGAATGGGCTCGAACAGACGTGTGATCGTCGGAAGCAGGGCCTCGGCCTTGATGTCCCCGACGACGACCAGGGTCGCATTGTTCGGCACGTAGTAGGTGTCGTAATGCTGTTTGAGGTCTTCCCTGGTCATGGCATTGAGGTCCGGAAACCAGCCGATAATGGGCCAGTGATAGGGGTGCATCAGGAAGGCCTGGGCGAAGAGGGACTCGGCCAGGAAGGATTGCGGGTCGTCTTCCGTCCTCAACCGACGTTCTTCCTTGACCACCTCCCGCTCCAGCTGGAATTCCTTGTCGTCCAACAACAGCCCGCGCAGCCGGTCGGCCTCCAGCTCCAGCGCCAGTTCCGTCCGGTCCGCCGCCAGGTTTTCGAAGTACCCGGTGAAGTCCTGGCTGGTGAAGGCATTGTCGTTGCCCCCGTTCTTGCGGATGGTTTTGGAAAAGAGGCCCTTGCCGTACTTGGGCGTGCCCTTGAACATCATGTGCTCGAGCATGTGGGACAAGCCGGCCCGTCCCATGACCTCGTTGCGGGAGCCGACCTTGTACCAGATCTGGACCGTCACCACGGGCGCCTTGGGGGACTCGACCAGCAGCACCTTCAGCCCGTTGGCCAGGACGTACTCCTTGGTCTCGGCCGAACGGGCGGAGCTTGGCCAAGCGGACAGGAGGAGCAGCGCGATCAGGAAAAAGGCTTGCGGGATGCGGGGCCGATGGACATTCAGCATGCAACGTTCCTCATTGATCGTTGTCGTACTTCTTAACAACCGGCTTCCGCCGGTGTCAAGGCAAGGGGGATTGGGTCCGGCGTGATCAGGTCTGGAAGATGGCCGAGTTGGCCGCAGGCGCCCAACACGTCGCGGCCCTTGCTCTTGCGGATGAAGGTATCCACCCCGGCCTGCTTCAGGATCGTTTGAAACCGTAGGACCGTGCGATCGGCCGGCCGCTGGTAGGGACTGCCGGGAAAGGGGTTGAAGGGAATCAGGTTGACCTTGCACCGGATGCCGGCAAGGAGTTTGACGAGCCGCTTGGCGTCCGGCTCCTGGTCGTTGACGCCGCCCAAGAGGACATATTCGAAGGTGAGGCGGCGGCGCGGCGGGAGGGGGTAGGCGCGACAAGCCTCCAGCAGGGTGCGCAACGGGTGCAGCCGATTCACGGCCGGCATGAGGTGGGCCCGTTGCTCCTGGTTCGACGCGTTCAACGAGATCGCCAGGTTGACGCCCAGGCCTGCCACCTCGTTCAGCCGAGAGGCGAGCCCCGCCGTGGACAACGTAATCCGGTGGGCCGAAATCCCCACGCCCCACCGGTGATTGGTCAGTCTGGCGATGGCGTCCGCGACCGCGTCCAGGTTCGCGAGCGGCTCCCCCATGCCCATCAACACCAAGCTGGACAACGTGGTATTCGGCTCAAGCCGGTCCTGGACCGTGAGCACTTGATCCACGATCTCATGGGCCTTCAGGTTCCGTTTCAACCCCATGGTGCCGGTGAGGCAGAAGGTACAGTCGAGCGTACAGCCCACTTGCGTCGAGAGGCACAGCGTCAATCGGCTGCCGTCGGGAATCAAGACGGCTTCCACCGTCAGCCCGTCCTCCAACCCGATCAGGAACTTCCTGGTTCCGTCCTCGGCTTGGAGAACCCGGCAGTGACGCGACCGTCCGACCGTTGTCCGGTCGTTGAGCAACGCCCGCTCCGCCTTCGACAGGTCCGTCATCTGAGCAACCTCGCGCACGCGGCCTTGATAGAGCCACCGGAGGATCTGCTGGGCGCGGTATGGGGGCCAGCCGAGGCGCTGGACAAACTGCTCGGCTGCGCGGCCGTTCAGGGCCAGGAGCGAGAGCGGTTCCCGGGGCGATGGGTTCGGGGTCGGCGGTTGTACCGGCATGAAGCAGCCTAGCACAGGCTGAAAATGTCTGACAAGGAGCGGGGAAACAAACAATACATGCACAACGATGAATGATGCACGTGGAATAGCAGAGTCTTCAAGGCATCGCGCTGCATTCATACTCCAGCATTGCGTCGGCCTTGGTGGGATTGTGGTATACTGAGCGGACTTGCATGCGTCTCTTTCATCTGGTTCATAGCGAACGCATGTCCGTGCTTCGCCATCACCTCGTCGCGCCATCCGGTTTCCTCTCCCTTGCCCTGTTTCTGATCGTCGCCGCTGCCTCCGTGGCCCAACCCGAGTCTCCGGATTCAGCCTGTGCGTCCCCGGAGGACTGTTATCGCGCGGTGTTTGCCAAACAGCCGCCCGCAACCGACACGGCCAGCCAGTTCGCGGCTCGATGGCAGCGATTGACCGAAGTGCGCGAGCGGTTTCCGGACTCGCTCTGGGCCAAGCGCGCCGGAGTCGTCACGGGGCTGTTGCTGCTGGAACGGGACCCGGCCGAATCCCTCCCATATTTCAGAGCTGCGCAACATGATCTGCCGGTGATCGAAGACTATGCCCGTCTCTGGATGGGAGAAGCGCTGCTTAAAATGGGGGATGCGCGGGACGCCGCGGTCCAGCTCGAGCGTATCCCGGAGGCCGTGCCGGATACGTTGCTGGGAGCCCGCGTGGCTTATCGGGCCGGTGAGGCCTGGTACAAGGCAGGGCAGTGCGCCAAGGCCGTGGAGCCTCTGGCTCGGGCGGTGCTGCTGGGCCCGCAGGAGCCGGCCGCGCCCGTCGCCTTGTTGAATCTTGCCGATTGCCATTCCAAAGCCAACCGTCAGGCCGACAGCCAGGCGGCGCTGAAGCAAGTCTGGGCGCGCTACCCGCAGACGCCGGAAGCGAAAGAGGCCGAGCGGCGCTTGTCCCAGGCGACGAAAACGGTCTGGCGCCCGACGCCGGAGGAATCGTACAACCGCGCCCTCTCGTTTCTGAACCTGGCCCTGCACGAGGAGGCCGTCGCCGACCTCCACAAGTTCCTCGGCGGCGCCCCGCACGATGCGCGCCGGGGGGAGGCCGCGTTGAAATTGGGCACGGCACTGGTCCGCCTCAAGCGGTACGACCAGGCGCGGCAGGTGTTCAAAGACCTGGCCGACGAGGCCGTGCCGGAATCGGCCGAGGCGACCGTGTGGCTGGCTCGCGTCTACCTGCGGTTGAACGACGGGGAGCGGCTGCTGGCGCTGGCTGCGGCAACTCCGCGTCGCGCGCTCTCCACCGAACAGAAGGCGGCCGTCCAGCTGTTGGTGGGGAGCTGGCAGGACGACCAGGGCCAGTCCGATCAGGCCTTGAGCACGTACCGGAAAGTGGTGCAACTGGGCGAAGCCTCCGGGCAGAAAGCCGAGGCGCTCTGGCGGATCGGCTGGCTTCAATACCGGACCGGGCACTATGGGCCGGCGGTGGATTCGTTTCGGGAGCTGTTGAAGGGCAAGGACGATCCGCAAGTCGTCCCCAAGGCCCTGTACTGGGCCGCGCGGGCGCTGGATCGATCCAAAGATCCGCAGGCCGCGGACCTGTATCTCCAGCTCTGCCGGAACTATACGCTCACCTATTACTGCCAACTTGCGCAGATGCGCGCCGCGTCGTCCCCGCCTGCCCCTCCGGTTCCGGTGTCGGCGGGCGGGCCTCCGTCCAACGGCGGCTCGACGGGCGAGGAGGGCCGGGACGCGATCTTGCGCGACCCGCACTATCTGCGCGCCGCCGAATTGAAGCTGCTGGGCATGGATCAGGATGCGGCGAAGGAATGGGCGTCGTTGCCCGAGCGGTACGTCCGAGACCGAGCGGCGCTGGTGGAACTCTCGACCTTGTTGGGCCAGTCCGGCGCCACTCATCATGCGCTGCGCCTGGCGCGGCTGTATTTCCGGGACGGTCTGGAACGCGGCGGGGAGGCGGTTCCGCTGGCTCTGTGGAGCGTAGCCTATCCCATGGTGTACCTGCCGACCATCCGGACGCACGCCGGGTCGGCGGTGGACCCCTACCTCGTCGCCGCGATCATTCGCGAGGAGAGCCAGTACGACCCGCGGGCCGTCTCGCGCGTCGGAGCGGTGGGGCTGATGCAGGTCATGCCGGTCACGGCCCAGCAAGTGGCCAAGAGGCAAGGGTTCCCGGAGGTCGGGCGCGACGACTTGTTCGATCAGGACACGAACATCCGGGTGGGCGCCCGCTATGTCGAGCAACTGCTCCAGCAGTTCAACGGGAACGTGATGCATACCGTCGCCGCCTACAACGCCGGCCCCCAAGCCGTGGCGGGGTGGGTCGCCAAAGCCAACGGGCGGGACCCGGATGAGTGGGTCGAGTTGATCCCTTATCAGGAAACGCGTCAGTACGTGAAGCGCGTGCTCCGAAGCTACCGCGAATATCATCGGTTGGGCGGGAGCGTCTGCGCCGTCCGCTTTCTTGACAAGGCCTGTTGAAGCTCCTATAAGAGCGCCATTCATCCATTCATTCACTCGTTGACGATTGATTCATCGGGTCATTGACGATTGGTGGGCATCCTCGTTCGTCAATCGACAATCAGGCAATCGTCAATTTGTTGGGAGGAGGCATGGCACTCGATAAGATGGCGGCGCTCGAAGCGCGTATCCGCAGCATGGTGGAGCTGATTCAATCGCTGAAGAAAGCCAATGCGTCGCTGGAGAGCGAGCTGCGCGCGGCGAGGGAACGGCTGGCGAAGCAGGATGAGATGAACCGTCGGTGGGAGGAAGAGCGGGCCGACGTCCGGTCACGGATCGAAAAGGTCTTGGGCGAGCTGGAGATCCTCGAGTGCGTGGAGAGCGCACCGTGCGAGGAATGAAATGATAGGTTGACGCGTTCACATGGCGGTTATGTAGCCGCGCGCCGCAAGGTGTGAGGCGCGCGGCCCACGCCGAGTTTGGATCAAATGAGCAATGACGGAGGGATTGCTCCGGCGGCGTCAATGACGATACAGCGAGAAAAAGCCGCCGGCTCTAGCGAAGCTTGGTATTTTAGAGAGCGGCAACATACTTGAGGGGGTTATCCGTCGGCCTCAGTTACGAGAAACCGATAAATGGGCCGACGGTACACGCCGAGCGAGGGATGAGAAATAGCCACTGGAGGCAAAGTAACTATCCGCCGCGAGTTGATCGAACGCGGCGGTTCAAGCAAGCTTGGTTCATGTTTTCGCTGGCGGCAAAAAGCTTCTCCCGGCGCATCCGATCGAAGCGCCGGGCTCAAGCGAAGCTTGGTATGGAGGTGGCGCATGGCTAAGACGTTGGAGATCGAGATCTATGGCCAGAAGTACACCGTCAAGGCCGATGCGGACGAACGCTACATGCAGCGGGTCGCCGCCTATGTGGACGAGCAGATGCGGACGCTGGCGCGGGGCATGAAAACCGCCACGCCGTCGAAGCTGGCGGTGCTGGTGGCGCTCAACGTCGCCCATCAACTGTTCCAGGCAGAAGCTGAACGGGACGAGGGGGTCGCGGACGTGGAGCGGCGGGCCCAGCACTTGATGGAATCCATTGAAGAAACGCTGCAATCGGGCCGGCAGGGGTGAGGCTCGCCGGCGCGCAGGGCTTGCAATGATTCCCGCCATTTGATACGGTACGCTGACTGTGAGAAGAGGAACCTGAGCGGAACAGGAGAGCGACAGCGCAACTCGGGTGGCGACATTGCTGACACAAGAGGCTATGGGATGAGCCGGACCGATCCGGCGCAGCGGAATGTGATGAAGATGGTCGTGACAGTCATGGCATGGTTGTTCCGATGGGGCGCGGATGCGGGGCGGGCGCTGGGAGCCCAACTGGGCCAAGGCGCGAGCGCGATGGTGGCCCTGCTGGCGCCGGGTGATGTCAATGGAGCCTTGAGAGGCTGTCCGGTGTCGGTCGTAGATTCTCCGCGACATGCGGCGGGGGCGACGCGCCGGTCTTCTCTGGATCGAGGCCGACTACGGAACCGGTCGGCGGCCATGGCCCGCTTCAGAACCTTCTGACCCTCCGCGGCGGGCAGCCCGCCGCGTCTCTTGTCTTCTGCCGTCGCCGGAGGCCCTCGCCTCTGCGTTGTGTCCCTCGCACAGCTCTCCTGACCGCACCCGTGGCGTAGCCCATCTGGTTCCTCCTACTGAACGTGAGACTGAGGCGTTGGTGCGCCTCACTAACAGGTAAAGGGGGTGGAGACCATTCTTACGAGCGTAGCGATCTATGTGGTCATCGGTGTTCTAGGCGCTCTGGTGGGTTTTGGCGTCTCCGAGGCGTTGCGTCGGACGTTGCTGGCGTCCCGGCAGCGTCAAGTGGAAGAGCAGGTCCACCAAATTGTGCAGCGGGCCGAGCGCGAAGCGGAGAATCTGGTCAAAGAAGCCAAACTCGAAGCCAAGGACCGGTTGTTTCAAGCCAGGACCGAGTTGGAGAAGGAACAGAAGGAAACTCGCGCGGAGCTCGGTGTCCAAGAGAAGCGGTTGCTCCAGCGGGAGGAGAATCTCGACAAGAAGGCCGCCGCCGCGGACAAGCGCGAGGCCGAATCGCAGAAGCGCGAACAGACCCTGGCTCGACGCGAGGAAGCCATCGCCGCCAAAGAGGAAGCCTGCGACCGCGCCGTCAAGGAACATCGGCAGGCGCTGGAGCGGGTCGCCGGGATGACGGTGGACGAGGCCAAGCGGCAGTTGCTCAGCGAGATCGAGTCCGAGGCCAGGCTGGATGCCGCGGGGGTGGCCAAGCGGATCATCGACGAGGCCAAGGAAAACGCCGAGCGCGAGGCCAGGGAAATCATCGCCCGGTCGGTCCAGCGGGTGACGCGGGATTACGTGTCCGAAGCCACCATCTCGGTGGTGCCGATTCCCAACGACAGCATGAAGGGCCGCATCATCGGGCGCGAAGGACGGAACATCCGCGCGATCGAGGCGGCGACGGGGATCGATCTGATCATCGACGAGACGCCGGAGGCGGTCATCATCTCGGGGTTCGATCCGATGCGGCGGGAAATCGCCAAGGTGTCCCTGGAGCGGCTGATGCAGGACGGCCGCATCCATCCCACGCGCATCGAGGAAATCGTCGAGAAGACCAAGACCGACGTCGAGAAGATGATGATCGAAGAGGCGGAAAAGATCATCTTCGAAGTCGGCCTGTCGGGGTTCCATCCCGAGCTGATCAAGGTTCTGGGGCGGTTGAAGTTCCGGACCAGCTACGGGCAGAACAATCTCTACCATGCCCGGGAAGCCGCCTACATCTGCGGCATCATGGCTTCGGAATTGGGGCTGGACGTCAAGCTGGCCAAGCGCGGCGCCTTGCTGCACGACATCGGCAAAGCGGTCAGCCATGAAGAGGAAGGGCCCCATGCCATGCTGGGGGCCGATATCGCGAAACGCTACGGGGAGTCGGACAAGGTCGTCAACGCGATCGCCGCGCACCACGAGCAGGTCGAGCCGATCTGCCCCGAAACGGTGCTGGTCGCGGCGGCGGAGGCCCTCTCCGCGGCCAGGCCCGGCGCAAGGCGGGAAGCGCTGGAGTCCTACGTCAAGCGGCTGGAGAAGCTGGAGGCCCTGGCGGTGGACTTCAAGGGCGTGCAGAAGGCCTATGCCATCCAGGCCGGGCGCGAGATCCGGGTGATCGTCCGGCAGGAAGAGGTCAACGACGTGGAGTGTTCCCACATCTCGCGCGAGTTGGCCAAGAAGATCGAGCAGGAACTGACCTATCCGGGTCAGATCAAGGTGACGGTGATCCGGGAAAGCCGGTTCGTGGATTTCGCGAAGTGAGGAGCATGGAAGCCGTCGGCAGTCAGCCTTCAGCTCAAGAGAACACCTCTTGCTGACGGCTGCTCGCTGACGGCCGATAGCCGCCATGAAGGTGTTGTTCATCGGCGACATCATGGGGGAGCCGGGGCGTCGGGCCATTGCCCGTCAGTTGCCCAAGGCGGTGGCCCAGCACGGCATCGATTTGGTGATCGGGAACGGCGAAAATGCGGCCGCCGGATTCGGGATCACCAACGACCTGGCCCGTGAGTTGTTCGACCTGGGCCTGTCGGTCATCACGACCGGCAACCATGCCTGGGACAAGAAAGAAACCGTCGAGTTCATCAAGCAGGAGCCGCGGCTGCTGCGGCCGGCGAATTACCCGGCCGGCACGCCGGGACAGGGCAGCGTCGTGGCCGAAACCGCGGCGGGCGAGAAGGTGGCGGTGCTCCAGCTCATGGGGCGGGTCTTCATGCCCACGCTGGATTGCCCGTTCCAGACGGCCAGACGGGAAGTGGCCAAGTTGAAGGAAAAGACCAGCGCCATCATCGTAGACATGCACGCCGAAGCCACGAGCGAGAAGATGGCGATGGGATACTTTCTGGACGGGGACGTGAGCGCGGTGGTCGGCACCCACACCCACGTCCAGACCGCCGACGAGCAGATCTTGCCGAACGGCACGGCCTACCTGACCGACATCGGCATGACCGGACCGGTGCAGGGCGTGATCGGCATCAAGAAAGAACTGGCCATCGAGAAGTTTCTGACCGGCATGCCGCGGCGCTTCGAAGTGGCGCCGGGTCCGGCCCTGTTCAGCGCGGTGCTCATCGAGCTGGATCCCCGGCTCGGCAAGGCCGTCGGCATCCAGCGCTTGCGCATTCCGGAGTGACCGGTCGTTCGCAGTGAGCCTGAATTGAGTGTCTCCGCATGCGTGCCGGGGCCCAGCCACAACGGATCCTCACCGTCAGTGAACTGACCCTTCTCGTCCGCGACCGGCTCGAACAGGAGTTCCCCGACGTCTGGATCGAGGGGGAGATCAGCACGCTTCGCAGCCCCGCATCCGGCCACCTCTACTTCATCCTCAAAGACGCACAATCCCAGATCCGGACGGTGCTGTTCCGGAACCAGGCCCAGCGGCTGCGGTTTGCGTTGCGCGAGGGGCTGCAGGTCGTCGTGCGCGGGCGGTTGACGGTCTATGAGCCGCGCGGGGAGTACCAGGTGGTGGTGGACTACCTGGAGCCCAAAGGGGTCGGCGCCCTGCAGCTGGCGCTGGAGCAATTGAAAGAACGGCTGGCGCGGGAGGGGTTGTTCGACGAGTCGCGCAAACGGCCGCTCCCGTTCCTTCCGCGACGGGTCGGCCTCGTGACCTCCCTCTCGGGCGCGGCCATCCGCGATATGCTCGTGGTCCTGGGGCGCCGCTGTCCGTCGCTGGATGTGTTGATTTGTCCCGTGCCGGTCCAGGGCGAAGGGGCGGCCCCGAAGATCGCGGCGGCCATCCGGACCCTCAGCGCGTCCGGCAAGGTGGACGTGATGATCGTCGGGCGAGGCGGCGGGTCCCTGGAGGATCTCTGGTGCTTCAACGAGGAGGTGGTCGTGCGGGCCATCGCCGCCTCCAAGGTGCCGGTGGTCTCCGCCGTGGGCCACGAGATCGACGTGACGTTGGCGGATTTTGCCGCCGACTATCGGGCTCCGACCCCCTCGGCGGCGGCCGAGGCGGTGGCGCCGGTATCGGCGGACTTGGTCAGGGCCGCCACGGACCTTCGCGCCAGGCTGGAGCGGACCATGGGGACGCGCCTCGCCATGATCCGCCATCGCGTGGAGGCATCGCGCCGAATCGTCTTGCGTCTGATCTTGCCGGTGCAGCGGCAGGCCCAGCGGCTGGATGACCTCTCGGATCGTCTCAGTCAATCCCTGCACGGCTCGCTGGTCCGGCTCGGCCAGCGGCTGGTGGCGGCCCGTCATCGCCTGGGATTGGCCAGCCCGGCCGGCTTGGTCCGGGCCTCTCTGGTGCTGGCACCTCAATATATGAAACGGCTGGAACAGGAGGTCCGCTCGCGCCTGCGGTTGCGCCGGCAAGCGGTGCGGTCCTTGCTGGGCACGTTGGACGGGCTCAGTCCTCTGGCCGTCCTGGCGCGCGGGTATAGTATCGTGCAGACCGTTCCGGCGGGCCTCGTGGTCAAACGAGCGGAGGATGTGAAGGTCGGGGATCAGTTGCGCGCCAAGCTGGCCAGCGGTCAGCTGCTCTGCGTCGTCCGCGAGGTTTCGCCCGATTCGTGAGCGCTTGACCCTGCAGGACGGCCGGGTATAATAACGTCTTCTCCGGCAAGCAAGGAGGGCTCGTGCCTGCATTGAAGTTCGAAGAAGCCATGTCGCGGTTGGAGACGATCGTGTCGGAGTTGGAGAAGGGCGATCTCCCGCTCGATGAGTCCTTGAAAATCTTCGAGGAAGGCATCAAACTCTCCAAAACGTGCCTCAAGATGCTGGATGATGCGGAGCGAAAGGTCGAAATCCTGGTGCAAGAGAAGGATGGGAAGAAGCGGCTGCGCGCGTTCACCTTCGACGCCGACGAGAACGACGACTCCCTTCCGCCGGACTCTGATTAAGCGTGCCGCCCTCGGCTGCCTGGCCGGTTGTCTGCATCGGCCGGCCTTGTGGAGATTGCGGCGCCCCGCACGTTCGTTGGATGCCTCCCCTTCATGACGGCCCGGAAGAAGGCGCCTTTGCGGGAACGGTTGGATCGCGCGCTGGTGGCCCGCGGTCTGGTGGCCAGTCGCGAGCAAGCCGCCGGTTTGATTATGGCCGGGGCGGTCACGGTCGACGGAATCCTGGTCGACAAACAGGCGAAGCTGGTGTCGCTCGACGCGACGATCGAAGTGTCCAGCCGGCCCCCCTATGCCAGCCGGGCTGGAGGCAAGCTGGCCGCGGCCTTGGCCGCCTTCAAGGTGAACCCGGCCGGGCTGGCGGCTCTGGACGTGGGCGCGTCCACCGGCGGGTTCACCGATTGCTTGCTGCAAGCCGGAGCCCGCATCGTCTATGCGGTGGATGTCGGCTTCGGGCAGTTGGACTGGAAACTGCGGCAAGACCCGCGGGTGGTCGTGTTGGACCGGTGCAACATCCGGCACTTGCCGGCTTCGGCGATTCCGGAGCCGATCGACCTGGCGGTGATCGACGTGTCGTTCATCTCGTTGACGCTGGTCTTGCCCTGCGTCATTCCGTTTTTGCGCCGGCCGGCGCAGGTGATTGCGTTGGTGAAACCCCAGTTTGAAGTCGGCAAAGGCCAGGTCGGGCGGGGCGGGATTGTCCGGGATGAAGCGCAGCGCCTGGCCGTGACCGAGAAAGTGCAGGCTTGTGCGGAACGGTTGGGTCTGACGGGCATCGGGGTGCTGGACTCGCCCGTCCCGGGACAGAAAGGCAACCGCGAGATCTTGGTCGGGTGGCGATACGACCCCGCTATGCAGTCGCTCGGGAGCCGCTGAATGGGCACGACGGAACAGTGTACGCTGGTGACCGGCGGCGCCGGGTTCATCGGCTCCCATGTGGTCGAGGCGTTGCTGGCCCGCGGGGAGCGCGTCCTGTGCCTGGACAACTTCGATTCGTTCTACGACCCGGCCATCAAGCGGGGCAACATCCGCGCGGCCTTATCCAACCCCAACTACAAACTGATCGAAGGGGACATCCGGGACCAGGCCCGCGTGGAAGCTCTCTGCGAGGCCGAAGGGGTGACCCGGATCTTCCACGCGGCGGCCCGGGCCGGGGTACGGCCTTCCATCAAGGATCCGCTCTTGTATGAGGACGTGAACATGCGGGGCACGATCGTGCTGTTGGAGGTGGCGCGGCGTCGTCCGCTCACCAGCTTCGTATTCGCGTCCTCCTCCTCGGTGTATGGGGGATTGACCACGGTGCCCTTTTCGGAGGCGGCGGCGCTGAGCCGGCCCATTTCGCCCTATGCGGCGACGAAGCTGGCCGGCGAATTGATCTGCTACACCTACCATCACTTGCACAAAATTCCCATCACCTGCCTGCGATTTTTTACGGTCTATGGCCCCAGGCAGAGGCCTGAAATGGCGATCCATCAATTCGTGCGGCAGATCGAGGACGGGCAGCCGGTGCCGATGTTCGGCGATGGAACGTCGAGGCGCGACTTTACGTACATCGACGACATCGTGCAGGGGGTCGTGGCGGCCTTGGACCGGCCCTTTCCCTTCGAGGTCTTCAATCTGGGCGAGTCGGCCACGATCGAGCTGCGGGCGCTCATCCAGCTGATCGAGCGCTGTCTGGGCAAGACGGCGAAGATCCAGGCCTTGCCCGATCAGCCCGGCGACGTGCCGGTGACCTATGCGGATATCACCAAGGCCAAGGCTCTGTTGGGCTATCGTCCCACCACGCCGGTGGCGGAAGGCGTGCAACGGTTTGCAGACTGGTTCCGGACCATGAGGCGGGGGGCGGCATGAAGATTCTCGTGACAGGCGGTGCCGGGTTCATCGGGTCCCATCTGGTGGACCGGCTGGTGCAGGAAGGGTACGACGTGGTCGTGGCGGACAATCTTTCCAGCGGGAAGCGCAAGAACATCAACCGCGCCGCCAATTTTTACAAGGTCGACATTCAAGGCAGCGGGCTCGATCGGGTGTTCCGGAAAGAGCGGCCGACCATGGTGATGCACCTGGCGGCCCAAATGGACGTGCGGCGTTCCGTGGCCGACCCGACCTACGATGCCCAGATCAACATCTTAGGCACGTTGAACGTTCTGGCGCTGGCCGTGAAGTATGGCACCAGAAAGGCGATCTTTGCCTCGTCCGGAGGGGCCATTTACGGGGAGCAGGAGATCTTTCCCGCCCCGGAAACCCACCCCCTCAGGCCGATGTCTCCCTATGGAATCAGCAAGCTCAGCGGGGAGCACTACCTGTTCTATTATCAGGCCATGAGCGGGATCCAAGCGGTCAGCCTCCGGTTCGCCAATGTCTATGGGCCCCGTCAAGATCCGGAGGGCGAGGCCGGTGTCGTGTCGATCTTTGCGCAAAAGCTCTTACACGGCGAACAGCCGATCATCAACGGCAACGGCCGGCAGACCCGCGACTTTATCTTTGTGGACGATGTCGTGGAGGCCCATCTGGCGGTCATGGGCAAGGAAGTCCAAGGGACCTACAATGTCGGGACGGGGGAGGAAACGACGGTCAACGAGCTGTTCCGCGTCCTGGCCGACCTCACGAATCCCCAATGCAAGGAGCTGCACGGACCGGCCAAGAAGGGCGAGCAGCTGCGCAGCGTCGTGGATTCGACCAAGCTGCGCCGCGAGCTGGGCTGGGACCCCAAGGTGTCGCTCCGGGAAGGGCTGAGCCGGACCGTCGACTTCTTTCGTGGCGTCGGGGCCTAAACTGCGCGTGCCGGGGGCGCAATCCCCGGCCTGAGCGTGGGTCTGGTGGGCCTAATTGTTCGGCGGAACTCAGCGATAGCGCGGGATGTTCGGGTCCACCTGGATAGACCAGGCATCAATCCCACCGACCAAGTTTTTTACGTTGCTGAAGCCCTGTTGCAGCAGAAAACCGGTGGCGTCTGCGCTCCGCATCCCGTGGTGGCAGTAGGCGATGATCTCTGTATTCCGGTCCAGCTTGTTCAGAGATTGGGGCAACGTGCCGAGAGGGATAAGGATGGATCCATCCAGCTTGGCTAAAGAATGCTCCCACTCTTCCCGAACATCCAAGAGGCAGAGTTGGTCGCCTTTATCGAGCCGCTCCTTTAATTCACGCGGAGTGATAGTAAAACCCATAGTGGCCTCCATAACCGATGGGAATCGCATCATAAGCTGGGATTTCTCCTCTGTCAATTGAGGCGTCGTGCGAGCATGGCTCCCGGCCGGCTGGTGGAAGGCTCGGGATGGAGGGTGAAGGGAATGGCGAGGACGCACAAGACCGAACAAGCCCTTGTAGTGTTCGTCACAGCCTCGTCCGAGGAGGAGGCCAACCGGATTGGGAAGCGGGTGGTTCAAGACAAGCTGGCTGCCTGCGTCACCATTTTGACCGGAGTCCGGTCCTTATTTTGGTGGGAAGGGAGGGTGGCCGAGGAACGGGAAACCCTCATGATCTTGAAGACCAGGGCATCACTTTTTCCGGAGCTCGCCAGGGTCGTCAAGGCACTTCATTCCTACCAGGTGCCGGAAATTATTGCCCTTTCTGTCAAAAAAGGTTCCTCCGACTACCTTGCCTGGGTTGCAGCGGTTACGGATAAGCCAAAGAAAAAATTCAAGAAATCGAAAAATGGTTGACCGCTCAGGCCGGTTTCAGTAAACTGGCCCCCTTGATGCAAGGAGTCCCTCAGAGGGTCTCGAGGTACAGACGATGAGTCAACAAGACGACGCATACACCATTGTCATTTTTCGGGGAACGACGGCGAAGCCCTTGCGCTTCAGCTTTCCTCGGGCGATTGTTCGCAAGGCGATCATCGTCGGCGCTCTGCTGGCGTTGGGTGAAATCCTTCTGCTCTCCCAGTACGTGATCCAGACAGGTAAGGTATGGGAATTACAGGAGATTCGCCAGGAGCTCATCAACGCGAAGGAACAGACGAACGCCTTTTCCACGGCCGTGGACGACCTAAAGCGCCGGGTCCTGGCCATGAAGGAAGTGAACGAAAAATTACGGGTGATGCTGGGGATCGAATCCTTGAAACCCGAAGACTATCTGAACGGTCAGGGTGGCGAGGAGACCCCGTTGGTCGAGAGTAGTCAGGCCCCCCCTAGTGAGCAGAGCGAAGAGGCGGGAGGCGCCCAGGCTGCCGAACTTCAGTCACCCAAGCTCTCGGAAGAGAACCAGCTCTGGGAACGGGAGCTTGCCGCAAAAGTCCAAAAGAAAATCGACTGGTTGCAGCGTGAAGCGGTGTTCCAGGAACGGTCCTTGGAAGAATTGACCGAGGCGGCCAAGGAACGTTGGACCCGTTGGGGCTCAACCCCCTCCGTTTGGCCGGTCAAGGGTTGGGTCACATCTGGTTTTGGCCCGAGAATTTCTCCCTTTACCGGGCTTCCCGCGATCCATGACGGGTTGGACATCGGTGCGCCGCCCAATGCGCCGGTCCATGCTACGGCCGGAGGCTTGGTGACGGTGGTCGGGTTTGACGCCAAGATGGGGAACATGGTCGCGATCGAGCACGGCTTTGGGCTTGAAACCCAGTATGGGCACTTGGCCAAATCCATCGTCAAGCAGGGACAGAAGGTAAAACGGGGAGACTTGATCGGTCTCGTCGGCAGCAGCGGCTTGTCCACCGGCCCGCACTTGCATTACATGATCAAAGTGAACGAACGGCCCGTCAATCCGCAACGCTACATCCTCGAATAACGTTCCCCGTTCCAGTCTTTCGTTGCCTTCCGCGCTTCAACCCCCACAAACCGCCAGGCTCCCGCCTGAGAGGTGACCAGTGACCGACCTTGAAATCGCCCACTCCGTGTCCCCCCGCCCCATCCAGGCCATCGGGGAAATGTTGGGTCTCAAACCGGAGGACCTGATCCTCTACGGTCCCTGGAAGGCCAAAGTCTCGCTCTCGGCCCTCGAACGTCTGGCCAACCGCCCACGAGGCCGCTATGTCCTCGTCACGGCCATTAACCCGACCCCGCTGGGCGAGGGAAAGACCACGACCTCGGTCGGCTTGGCTATGGGGCTGTCCCGGCTCGGCCGGCGGGCCGTCGTGACCCTCAGACAGCCGTCGCTCGGGCCGGTCTTTGGGATCAAAGGGGGAGGAACGGGTGGGGGGCGGGCGCAAGTCCTGCCGATGGAAGACATCAACCTGCACTTCACCGGGGACGCCCATGCAGCCGCGTCGGCCCACAACCTCCTCTCGTCGTTTCTCGACAATCATGTGTTCCAGGGGAACAGCCTCAATCTCGATCCCGCGCGGATCGCCTGGCCGAGGGCCATGGGGATCAGCGACCGGGCTTTGCGACAGGTGCGACTCAAGGAAGCGGAGGGCCGCACCGACAGGGACAGCGAGTTTGTCCTGACCGAGGCCTCCGAGGTCATGGCGATCCTGGCTTTGGCCTCCGGGGTCGAGGACCTGCGCCGGCGCCTGGGCCGCATCTTGGTGGGAGTGACCAAGGAAGGCCAGCCGGTCACCGCCGCCCAGTTGCAATGTACGGGGGCCATGGCGGTCCTGCTCCGGGATGCCCTCTGTCCCAACTTGGTCCAAACGATCGAAGGGACCCCGGCCCTGGTCCATACGGGCCCGTTCGGGAACATCGCCCACGGGAACTGCTCGGTTCTGGCCGATCAACTGGCCCTGCGGACCGCCGACTATGTCGTGACGGAAGCGGGGTTCGGGAGCGATCTGGGCGCGGAAAAGTTTTTCAACATCAAATGCCGGACGTCCGGTTTGCGCCCCCATGCGGCCGTGGTCGTGGCCACGCTCCGGGCCTTGAAGCTCCACGGGGGGGGCGGGCAGGTCAAAGCAGGGACGCCGCTTCCGCCGGGCCTGACCGGCCCGAACCGCGAGGCCTTGGCCAAGGGGCTGGCCAACCTGGAACAACACCTGGCCAATGTCCGGACGTTCGGCGTGCCGGCCGTGGTGGCGATCAATGCCTTTAAGGACGATCCGGCCGACGAGTTGCAGTACGTTCGCGACTGGGCCGCCTCAGCCGGGGCGGTCGGCTCGGCCATCTCCACCCACTGGGCCGACGGAGGGCGAGGCGCGGAGGAGTTGGCGAAAGTCGTGGAAGCGGCCTGCAAGATCCCGTCTGCCTATCAGCCCTTGTACCAGGACGAAGCGCCGATCAAACAGAAAATCGAGGCGGTCGCGACCAGGATCTACGGGGCTGCGGGCGTGTCCTACGAGGAGCGGGCGGAGGCGGACATCAAGCAGGCGGTGCGGTTGGGGTTCGGCACCTTCCCGGTCTGCATGGCCAAGACGCCGTTATCCTTGTCGCACGATCCGGCGCTGAAAGGCAGGCCGACCGGCTTTACCCTCCCGGTCAAAGAGTTGCGCATCCTGGCCGGCGCGGGATTCCTGACGGCGGTCTGTTCCGGGATTCAGCTGATGCCGGGGTTGCCCAAGAAGCCGGCCGGGGAACGGATGGACCTTGACCCGGCGACGGGGGAAATTACCGGGCTCTCGTGAGAAACGATGAAGTATGAATGCTGAATGGTGAATGTTGGGAATAGACAAGCGGCAAACGACTTAGGAGAGAGAACGAAAAAGTTCGCGCTCCGTATCGTTCGGCCGTACGCATCTCTTCCGAAGACCACAGTCGCCCAAGTGTTGGGAAAACAGCTTCTGCGGAGCGGGACTTCCCTGGGAGCGCATTATCGTGAAGCGAGCAGGGCTAGGTCACGAGCGGAGTTTGTGAGCAAGATCGAGTCGGGGTTGCAAGAGCTTGAGGAGGTGATGTACTGGATGGAACTGCTGCGAGAAAGCGACATTGTGTCGGGAGAAAGATTCGAAGATGTGAACGGAGAAGCGAAGGAACTCCTGGCCGTTCTGGTGGCCTCGGTCAAGACGGCAAAACGAAACGCGTAGCGTTCCGCCCGGGTCTTGTAACCATCATTTATCACTCAGCATTCATCGCTTATCATTGCTTCGTTAGCGCTGCTTGAGATACTTGAAGAATTCGGAGTCCGGGCTCATGACGATGGTGGAGTGGTCCTTGAAGCTTTTCTTGTAGGCTTCCATCGTGCGGGTGAACTCGAAGAACTTGGGATCCTGCCGGTAAGCCGAGGCGTACAGTTTGAAAGCCTTGGCATCCCCCTCGCCCCGCAGCTCTTCCGAAGTCTTGTAGGCTTCAGCCAGGATGATTTCCCGATCCTTCTCGGCTTCGGACCGGATCTTCTGCGCCTCCTCGGCCCCCTCGGCCCGATACTGCTTGGCTTGCCGCTCCCGTTCGGCCTGCATTCTGGCGAACACGGCCTTCTCGTTCTGTTCGGGCAGGTCCGCCCGTTTGATGCGTACGTCCTGAATCTCGATGCCGTACGCCGCCGCTTTCTCGTTGGCCCGCTTGGTCACGATGGCCATCACTTCCGACCGCGTTTTGGAGACGATGTCGGACAAGTCGTGGCGGCCGACCTCCACCCGCAGCTCGGAGTAGATGATGTCGTCCAACCGCCGCAGGGCGCCGCGCTGGGTCTGGAACGCCTGGTAGACCTTCAAGGGATCGGTGATCCGCCACTTGGCGAAGTTGTCGATCAGGATCGTCTTCTTGTCCTGGGTGATGACTTCCTGGGCGGACGAATCATAGTCCAGCAGGCGCTTGTCGAAGTAGGTGACCTCCTGGATGAAGGGCACCTTGAACTGCAGGCCCGGCGTCGTGATGTTCTGCACCGGCTTGCCCAACTGCACCACGATCGCCGTCTGGGTGATGTCCACGATGAAGACCGGGGAGGCCCCCAGCACGAACAACAACAGGATCACGCCGATGACGCCGATGATGAGGTTTTGCCTGCTCATGGCTTCTTCTCTTCCGCCGGCGCCGCCGTGGGCGGCTTGTGGCTCTTGTCCAAGGGCAGGTAGGGGAGGACCCGGTCCCCCGCCTTCCCGTCGAGAATGATCTTCTCCACTCCCGGCATCACGTCTTCCATCGTCTCGATGTAGATCCGCTTGCTGATGATGTCCTTGGCCTGCTCGTATTCTTTCAACGTCCGGATGAACCGGTTGGCTTCGCCCTCTGCGCGGGTGATGCGGGCCTGGGCGTAGCCCTTGGCCTGGTTCACGATCTGGGCCGCCTCGCCCTTGGCCTTGGGAATGATGTCGTTGCGGTAGCCCTGGGATTGGTTGATGAGCTTCTCCCGGTCTTCCTTGGCGCTGGCCACGTCCTTGAACGCGGCCACGACCGCCTCGGGCGGGTCCACGTCCTGGAGCTGCACGGCGGCGATCTGCACCCCGGCCTGGTACTGGTCCAGGATGCCCTGGAGCAACGTCTGCGTATCCTGTTGGATCTGCGCCTTCCCGCTGGTCAGGGCCTCGTCGATCTTGCTCTTGCCGACCACCTCGCGCATGGCCGCTTCGGCCGCCTTCTGGATCGTTTCTTCGATCTCGTCCACACGGAACAGATAGTCCCGGGCGCTGCTGATCTTGTACTGGACGATGAACTCCACGCCCAGGATGTTCTCGTCGCCCGTCAACATCAGGGCTTCCTTGGGAATCATCTGCTGGCGGCCCTGCCGGTCCGTGCGGAACCCGATCTCCAGCCGATGCAGCTTTTCCACCTTGGGCCGCTCGACCGTTTCGATCAGGGGGATTTTCAGGTGGGGGCCCGGCCCCTCGCTCCGGACCACGTCGCCGAAGCGTTTGACGACCCCTTCCTCGTCCGGGGCGACAATGTACGTGCCTTGCCAAACGAGAAGGACCGCGACCGCCGCCAAGAGGAGGGGGCTGAGGCCCTTGATCGGCAAGCCAGGGCCGAGCTTGGCCTTCGCCTGCCGCAGCAGGTCGTCGACCGGATCGTTCTTCTTGCCCCAGGGGTCTTTCGGGTCCCAGACCATGAATCGTGCCTCATGTACGGTGGCAATACGAACGCACCACCATAGCAGAGTCTGCGAAGAAGGGGCAACTAAACAAATGCTGAATGATGAATGATAAACGATGAATGGGCGGAGCAGAGCAAGCAGACAACCGGCCTAGGTCACGGCCCCGCCGCACGAACTGCCGGACCCGGCGGTGCAGCCGTAGCAATGGTTGCCGGTCACGATCCGGCGATGGTGCAGCTTGGCCGCGTCGAAGTCGCGAATGTGTCGCGGCACGCCCTGCGTCACGGGCAGGTCCAGCATCTGGTTGAAGTCGCAGTCGTAGAGGGTTCCGTCCCATCCCACCGAGAGGGTAGAGCGGCACATGACGCGGCCCGCCGCCGCCGGATTGAAGGCGTTGGCCAGCCGCTCCATATAGCCCTCGTAATTGCCGCTCTCGATCAGGAATTCGAGGAAGCGGCTGATCGGCATGTTGGTGATGGTGTAGAGGCGAGTGAACCGGATGCCGTGCCGACGTTCGAGCTCGCGCTTGAACTGCGCTTCGATCATGTCCTGCTTGGGCGGGAGGAAGGCCCCGACCGGGTTATAGACCAGATTCAGCGCCAAGCCGCTTCCGTCGGCTCCGTAGCCGAACCGGTTCAACAGCTGCAAGGCCTTGACGGACTTTTCGAACACCCCCTCGCCCCGTTGGGCGTCGGTCTGGGAGGGCTGGTAATAGGGCAGGGAGGCGACGATTTCGACCCGGTGCCGGGCCAGGAATTCGACCAGATCGGCCTGGGAGGGCAGCAGCAACACGCTCAGGTTGCAGCGGTCCATCACGTGGCGGCCCAGGGCTGTGGCTTGCTCCACCAGCCGGCGAAAGTGCGGGTTGAGCTCCGGCGCGCCGCCCGTGATGTCCACGGTCGGGATGTCCGTCTGCGCCAGGGCCTTGAGGCAGAGGTCGGCGGTGTCGCGCGACATGCTTTCCCGCCGGTCCGGCCCCGCGTCCACATGGCAGTGGCGGCAGGTCTGGTTGCAGAGCTTGCCGACGTTGATCTGAAAGACCGTGATGCCGGTGGCGTGAAGCGGCGACAGGCCTGCCTGGTCCATGCGCCTCTCAAACGGGGGGCAAGCGTCGGTGTCCGCGAGGATGCGCAACTGCTCTTCGGCAGACGCCAGAGGGTTGCTGCGAGCGAGTAAACTCAATCCCACGTCATCACCGATGGCCCTCGACTACAGGCTGAATGCTGACGGCCGACAGCTCACGAGTTAGCAGCAGCTCCCACTCGGGGCGCAGGAGACTTCGGTGCCGCCGACCGCCGACTGGGCCCGGTTGAGGACGGCGAAGTGCCCGGCGTAGGCCTGGTGCCGGAGCACCTTCAGCGTCTTGGAGCAGATCTCCAGCGGCTGGCCCCGGTAATAGCGATGCCGGTCGTCGTCGCAGACTTCCACGAACGGGCCGGTGAACAAAGCGTAGTGTCCTTCCCAGACGCAGGGGGCCTGATCCGGGAGGATGGCCAGGAGCCGCGGGTCCGAGGGCGCCAAGGGGACCGGCGTCTCGGACAGCGCAAACAGGCCCTCGAACGGAGGGGCGGCAAGGAGCTGCGCCGTCCGATCCGTAACGGCCTGCGGCACGCCGCGCTGGTACACCTGCCCCAGCTCGTCCACGGCCCGGCTGAAGGGGCCGCGCAAGGTGGCGAACCGAACGAGGCGGGACCGGTCCGACTCGGGAAGTTTGTATCCGGTCAGGGTCACGGAGAGGAAATGGAGCCCGTCAATGACCTGCCAGGGCACGAACTTGATCTGATGAACCGCCAGAAAGCCGGCCTCCACCATGCCGCCGACGTAGTCGCCGACCTGCAAGGCGCCGGAGAGGCAGTTGCCCCACTTTTCCCGGTCGTGGATCAGGTATTGCGGCACGGCCTGGTCGGCCACGATGTCCGAGATCGTAAAGCGCCCGCCCGGTTTCAGCACCCGGTACATTTCGCGAAAGACCTTCCGCTTGTCCGGGGCCAGGTTGATCA
The DNA here is from genome assembly GCA_028876065.1 of Nitrospirota bacterium. Taxonomy (GTDB): domain Bacteria; phylum Nitrospirota; class Nitrospiria; order Nitrospirales; family Nitrospiraceae; genus SYGV01. The sequence goes on along the minus strand of JAGWTI010000016.1, from coordinate 295 downwards.
CGCAGTTGGAGATGATCAGATCGATGGCGCCGTCCTCCACCGGCATGGCCTCGGCCATCCCTTTGCGGAACTCCACGTTGGGCGCCGCGTAGCCCAGGTTGGCGGCGACGACCGGCGCGTTGCGGCGGGCGATGGCCAGCATCGTGTCGGTCATGTCCAGCCCGATGACCCGCCCCGTCGGGCCGACGCGCCGGGAGGCTTCGAAACAGTCGATCCCGCCGCCGGAGCCGATGTCGAGCACCGTCTCGCCCGGTCGTACCGTGTTGAGGCCGGCCGGCGTGCCGCAGCCGTAGGA
>JAGWTI010000158.1 GCA_028876065.1 Nitrospirota bacterium | reverse complement strand
GCCCATGTGGAGCGGACCGCGCAACAGGTGCGCCGTGCCAGACATGGCCGGCGGACGATCCTGCTGGTGGCGATCGGGTCCCTCGTGGGGCTCATCCTGCTGCTCTGGCTCGGGTCCGACGTCCTCGTGCGGGCGGCCGTGAGCCGGATTCCCATCGAATGGGAACGGCCGATCGGGGAGGCGGCGAGGAGCCAATTCCTGGCCGGCCAGTCGGTCGTGAAGGAGGGGCCGGCCGTGGCGGCGGTGCAAGAGATCACCAAGAGACTGGCCGACGCGGCTCCCGGCAATCCCTATCACTTCGAGGTGACCGTCGTCCGGAGCGACGTCGTCAACGCCTTCGCCCTGCCCGGCGGCTACGTCGTCGTCTTCACAGGTCTACTCAAGAAGGCCGAGAGTCCGGAGGAAGTGGCCGGCGTCCTGGCCCATGAGCTGAACCATGTGCTGCTGCGCCACGGGCTGGAACGGATCGTCAAAACGGCGGGGCTGGTGGCGGTCGTCACCGTCTTCGTAGGCGATCAACAGGGGCTGGTGGGCCTGGCCAAACGGCTGGGCATCGAGCTGCTCACGCTCAAATTCGGGCGGGAGCAGGAAACGCAGGCGGATATTCAGGGGATGCAACTGCTTCACGGGGCGAAGATCGCGCCGGACGGCATGATCCGATTTTTCGAGCGCTTGTCGGAATCGGACAAACTGCAAGTCGAAATCCTTTCCACCCATCCCATGAGCGCGGGGCGGGCGGAGCGGCTCAAGGCCGAAGCGGCGGCCTTGCCGAAACAGCAAGCAGAACCCTTTGCCTTCGACTGGAGCGCGGTGCAGGCAGGGCTGTAAGCAAGGCGCAGTTGAGTCAGAGCAGATAACGATCCATATCGAGCGCGCCGTGGAACACGCCTAAGATGTCAAGATTTCCGTCGTTCTTGACCAGGTAAGCAATTCGATAGTGGCCGTACAGCAGAATTCTGATGTGTCGAGTCTGGTGCAAAGGGTAGCGGTAGCCCGATGCCGGAAACTGGCGTAAAAGCTGGGTGGTTTCGTAGATGGCCTGGACAGTGCGAATCGCAGCGGAAGGATTATCCCGGGCAATAAATTCATGGATGTCGCGCAGCCATCGCTCGGCTTCTTCGGTCCAGTTCAGCTCTGCCATAAGCGAATTCGACGGCCCATGTCCTCGTTGCTGATAAGACGGCGCGCATCGGAGTCAGCCAATCCTCGCTCAACCATCCGAGCGAATGCGAGTTCGCGGAGGATTTCATCATATGAACTGTCGTCGGGTTGCGCCGCGACGATTTTGGCCATTTGTTCCTTGGCGGAGAGCATGGCATACCTCCCAAACGTGGAGTTAAGGGCTCGTCAAAGGATACTGAAAGGGAAGGGGTCTTGCAAGCATAGCAATGTGGACGCCGTTCCAAGGCATATTCGACTGGAGCGCGGTGCAGGCAGGGCTGTAAGCAGGGTGCTGCGATGAGTCCAAAGCCCAGACCGTTTCGCATCGGTGTGATTGCCGACACCCACGGCCTGTTCGACCGGGCCATCCTGCGACATTTTCAAGGGGTCGATCACATCCTGCATGCAGGGGATATTGGGGGCTCGTCGGTGCTTGAGCAACTGGAGCGGATTGCCCCAGTCACGGCTGTCTCCGGCAACGTGGACGGCTACGAACAGAGTGGATTCAACGGAGAACTTGTGATTGAGCTGGGCGGCAAACGCATTGCCCTCCGGCACATTCTGTACGAAGGCGGAAAGCTGACGAAAGAGGGGCGGGCGTTTCTGGATCGGGAACAACCGGACCTCTGCATCTTCGGCCACACACACCAGCAGAAGGCCGAATGGCTGGGCCAGACGCTGCTCTTCAATCCCGGCTCGGCCGGGCCCAAACGATTCCGATTGACCCGCGGGCTGGGCATTCTGACCATCGAATCCGGCGCGATCACCCCGTCGCACATCGAACTGGCCGACCGGCCCGAGTCATAAGGCGCTTGGGCTATTTCAAGTCGAGCTTCGTGAACTTGGCACCTTCCAATGT
>JAGWTI010000107.1 GCA_028876065.1 Nitrospirota bacterium | reverse complement strand
ACCGTCGTGGACAAGGCCGACTTGGTGGGCTCCACCGAGTTCATCATCAAGACCGTCAGCGCCGCGCCAGCCGGCACCATCTGGGCGGTCGGGACCGAGCTGAATCTGGTCAACCGGCTGAAACGGGAGCAGCGGGACAAGCGGGTGTTTTTCCTCTCTTCCACCGTCTGCCAGTGCGCCACCATGTTCCGCATCGACGCCCCTCATCTCTGTTGGGCCATGGAGAACTTGGCCGACGGGCACGTCGTGAACCACATCGTCGTGCCGGACGATGAGAAGGTGTGGGCCAAGATTGCGCTGGACCGCATGATGGCGCTCAGCTAGCCTCAATGTTGAATTGTGAATGCTGAATGTTGAATTTCAGATTCAACCAGCCCCTCAATTCACAATTCATTATTCAACATTCATAATTTCAAGCAATGGACTATAAGGCCACACTCAACCTGCCCCAGACCGACTTTCCCATGAAGGCCAACCTGCCGCAGCGGGAGCCGGAGCTGCTGGCCAAGTGGGAGCAGGAGCGTCTCTACGAGCGGATTCAGGAAACCGGCAAAGACCGTCCTCTCTATGTCCTGCACGACGGTCCGCCCTACGCCAACGGCCGCATCCACATCGGCCACGCGCTGAACAAGATTCTCAAAGACATCATCGTCAAGTCCAAGACCATGGCCGGGTTCCGTGTGCCCTATGTGCCGGGATGGGACTGCCACGGGCTGCCGATCGAGCATCAGGTGTTGAAAGAGTTGGGCGACAAGAAAAAAGGCCTCGACGTGCCCGCCATCCGCAAACTCTGCCGGGACTATGCCGAAAAATACGTCAACCTCCAGCGCGAAGAGTTCAAACGTCTGGGCGTGTTGGGGGACTGGGGCCATCCCTACCTCACCATGACCCCGGCCTATGAGGCGACCATCCTGCGCGAGTTCGGGAAGTTCGTGGCCAAAGGCGGGGTCTACAAAGGGCTCAAGCCGGTTCTCTGGTGCACGGTGGACCAGACCGCGCTGGCCGAAGCGGAAGTCGAATATGAGGACCATACCTCGCCATCCATCTATGTGAAATTTCCGCTCGTCAATCAGCCGAAAATCTTAGGCGGCGGTGCAGTTTTCGGGATGGCGTTTCCCGCGGACATTAAAGCGGTCTCCGTCGTGATCTGGACGACAACGCCCTGGACCTTGCCGGCGAACCAGGCCGTCTGTCTGCATCCTGATATTGATTATGCCTTTGTGAAAGTCGGGACTGAAGTCTTGGTTATGGCGAAGCAGTTGGTAGATGAGGTGGCCAAGGCCTGTTCTTTGGCCGACTATGAGATCCTCGGTTCGCGCAAGGGGAGCCAGGGGTTCGAGGGGTTGGAAACGCAACGGCCCCTGACCGACGGACTCTCGCCGATCCTGCTCGGGGACTTTGTGACGCTGGAGCAGGGAACCGGTTGTGTCCATATCGCACCGGGCCATGGCATGGAAGACTACGTCCTGGTGCTGGAGCATAACAAGCAGGCGACGCCGGGCGAGCGGCTGGAGATCCTGGCGCCGGTGGATGACATGGGGCGATTCAAGGAGTCGGTCAAGGAATTCGCCGGGCAGCAGGTGTTGAAAGCCAATCCGGCGATCGTCGAGCGGCTCAAGACCAACGGCAAGTTGCTCGGCTCCGGCTCGATCGCACACTCCTATCCCCACTGTTGGCGCTGCAAGCAGCCGGTCATTTTTCGGGCGACGGAACAGTGGTTCGTCTCGATGGAGACCAACCATCTGCGGCAGCAGGCGCTCGAGCAAATTCGAGAAAAAGTTCGATGGATTCCCACGTGGGGGAAGGATCGCATCAACGGGATGATCGAGAATCGTCCCGACTGGTGTTTGTCCCGCCAGCGTGGCTGGGGCGTGCCGATCCCGGGCTTTACCTGTGTCGCCTGCAAAACCGTCCTGGCCGATCCGAACGTCATCGAGCATGTCGCGGCCCTGGTCGAGCGGCAGGGGGCGGACATCTGGTTCGAAAAGTCGGCGGCGGAGTTGATGCCTGTCGGCACGGCTTGTACGTGCGGCGGGACGGTCTTCGAGAAAGAGAAGGACATTCTCGACGTCTGGTTCGAATCAGGCGTCAGCTATGCCGCGGTGCTGAAGCCGCGCCAGTGGTATCCGGCGCATCTCTACCTGGAAGGATCGGATCAGCACCGGGGCTGGTTCCACAGCGCGCTGCTGGCCGGAGTGACCACGGACGGACGGGCTCCTTACGAGGCGGTGTTGACGCACGGTTTCGTCCTCGACGGCGCCGGCAAGAAGATGTCCAAGTCGGCCGGCAACGTGGTGGCGCCGCAGGACGTGATCAAACAGTCCGGGGCCGAAATCCTCCGCCTCTGGGTGGCGGCCCAGGACTATCGCGAAGATCTGCGCATCTCTCCGGAAATCTTGAACCATCTCATCGAGGCCTACCGGAAGATTCGGAACACCTGCCGGTTTCTGTTGAGCAACCTCTACGATTTCGACCCGGCGGTGCATCGCGTGTCGTACGAACGGCTTCCCGAGTTGGACCGTTGGGCGCTGATGAAACTGGGCGAGTTGATCCCACGAGTCACCAAGGGCTATGAAGAGTTTGAGTTTCATACGATCTTCCATGCGGTGAACAATTTTTGCTCGGTGGACTTGAGCTCGGTCTATCTGGACATCCTGAAGGATCGGCTGTACACCCTTCACAAAGATTCTCCCTTGCGCCGCGGCTCCCAGACCGTGTTATTCGACATCCTGACGGCGCTGACGAAGCTGATGGCGCCGGTGCTGAGTTTTACCGCGGAAGAGATCTGGCGGATGCTGCCGGCGAGTGCACAGAAAAGCGCCGGAGGTTCGAGTGTCCACCTGGCGTCGTTCCCCAAGACCGATCCCCGCTGGGACGACGCAGCCTTGGCGCAGCGGTGGGAGAGGCTCCTGGAGATACGCGTCGCCGCGCGAGGAGTGCTGGAAGAGCAGCGTCGCAACAAGACCATCGGCTCGTCGCTCGAAGCGAAGGTGGTGATCAAAGCCGGCCAGGAATGCTACAACTTCCTGAAGCCGTACGAGCAAGATTTGCCAGGTCTTTTTATTGTGTCTCAGGTTGCATTGGAAAATGCCAGCCAGGTACTCCAAGAGCCGAATTATGCGGTTGTTGTGGAGAAGGCTGAAGGACAAAAGTGCGCTCGGTGCTGGAATTATCGAGGATCGGTCGGGACGGATGCCGAGCATCCGACGATTTGCGACCGTTGCGTCGAGGCGATTCGGTGAGGGGACGGGCGATGCGTTTCATTATCCTGGCCGTCGTGGGGCTCGGCACGATCATCGTGGATCAGCTTACGAAGATTCACATTATGCAGACCATGCGGCTGCACGAATCCATTCCGATCATCCAGAACTTCTTCAGCCTGACCTACATCCGTAACCCGGGCGCGGCCTTCGGCATTCTGGCCTCCAGCGGGACGCTCTTCCGCCTGGTCTTCTTCGGCGTCATGTCCCTCTTCGCCCTGGGGCTGCTCCTGACGATCTTTCTGCGGTTACCGCAAGAGGACTGGCTGGGGCAGCTCTTTATTTCCGGGATTCTCGGCGGGGCGGTGGGGAACCTGTTGGACCGGCTGCGCTTCGGCGAGGTGATCGACTTTCTGGACTTCTATATCGATGCCTACCATTGGCCCGCCTTCAACGTGGCGGATGCGGCGATCAGCGTCGGCGTCTGCTTCCTGGTCGTGCACTTCGCGTTCGAGAAAAAAGAGCCGGATTCCGCTCTCCAGCAAGATCACTCCTGACCCGCCGCTAAGCCGGCAGCTCGAGAATAAACCCTCCCTGTTCGTTGAACTGCCGCTGCTGTTCCGCCGAGAACATGACGAGGGGCTCGCTGTGGCAGAACTGACACTCGCGCGCCGTGATCGTGGCCTCGGCTTCGCCGATCCGGACCAGGTGCGCTGTGGCCAGCTTGAGCGCCGTGTCTTCGTCGGTCGTCATCACGTCGAAGTGCAGCCGGCCTTTCTTGCCGTTCACCCAGGTGTCGAACACTTTCACGGTATCCGTTGACGGTGTGGCCATGTCGCTTTCCTCTTGCTCCCGACGACGGTTATCCCAGCACCAGCAACACGAGAAGGCCCAACGCGATCCGGTAGTAGGCGAAGGCATTCAGGCTGTGCCGCTTGACGAACCCGAGAAACGCGGCGATCACGCCCCAGGCGACGAAGAAGGCGACGATGAGCCCCAGCGCCAGGGCCAAGGCATCCTGGCCGTTGAACAGATCGCGCGACTTGACCATCTTGTAGCCGGTGGCGGCGATCATGGTCGGCAAGGCGAGGAAAAAGGAATATTCGGTGGCGAGCTTCCGGTCCATGCCGGTGAGCAGGCCGCCCACGATGGTGGCGCCGGAACGGGACACGCCGGGAATCAAGGAGGCGCACTGCGCCAGGCCGACCCAGAGGGCCGTCTTGGCGCCGACCTGCTCCAGCTTGACGGCCCGTGGCGTACGTTTCCATCGCTCCACCGCCAGGATGACGAGCCCGCCGACGATCAACGACCCGGCCACGATGCGCGGGGTGAACAGATACATTTCGATCCAGTGGTGGGCCAGGAGTCCGACGGCGGCGGCCGGGAGAAACGCCAGGCTGAGCCCCGTCAGAAACCAGAGGTTGGGGTGGCTGTCAGCCGACCGCCACAGGATATAGCCCCAGCCTTCCTCCATGTTCCGGTCCGCCGAGTCGCGCGAGGCGCGGACCAACGCGCGAAACGACACTTGTTCTTTCATCGCGCTCCGGAGGATGTCGGCCAGCTTGCGCCGCTCGTAGGCGACGACGGCCAGGATCGAGCCGAGCTGGATGGAGATTTCCACGCTGGTGGCGATGGGTCCGACGAAGCCGAGCCAGTACCCGACCAAAATCAAATGGCCGGTGGACGACACCGGAAGGTATTCGGTCAACCCTTCCACCAGGCCCAGCACAATGGCGAGCCCAGGTCCCCATTCCGACATACGTGCATTCCCCAGCGGTTGTCCCGGCAAAGACGGCGCATGATCACAGACTGAGTCGGGGGAGTCAAGAGCCGGAGCGGGGAATTCCCTGCCGGCAGGGCTCCGTGGGACGGGCGCGAACCCCTCGGACCTATTGACAAACCGGGCCTGATGGACTACACATCACAAGCGCGACTGTGAAGCGGAACCCGTCAGCAATCGAGTCTGGCCGAGGGACTGGTCAGGGGTCGCCTGGTGCTCACGAGAGGGAGGACGGAATGAGGAAGGCGCTCATACTTGGTGCGACCCTTGCGGTCGCGGTCGGAGCAGGCGGGTGCGTGTCCAGCGGCAAGTACCAACAAGCGGTGGCCGATACGGAAACGACCAGAGCCGAGCTGGATCGGGTCCGGCAGCAGAAGACCTCCCTCGAGCAGCAGGTCAAGACGCTCAAAGACAGCAACGGCAAGATTATCGCGGAAGCCGAGTTGGCTCAGGCGGAGCTGCAGCGGATCAAGGATAGCCGGGACAAAGAGCGGGAAGCGATCGAAGGGCGCGTCCATGAGCAGGAGCAGAAAATCAAAGATTTGATGACCCAGCACAAGGCGTTGCGTCAGGAGTATGACGAAGCCAAGCAGCGCAACGAAACCCTGACCGCTGCGGTGAACCGATATCAGAAGGAGCTCAAGGACCGGCAGAGCGGGGCGTTGGGTGCGCCGATGCTTCCCAAGACGCCGATGATGCCGACCCCTCCGGCCCCTCCTGCCGCTGCCCCGAAGCTGCCTCCCCCGTCATCCAAGGCGCCGATGGCCTCCCAGCCGGCGGCGGTCCAGCCGGCGCCGGCCACTCAATCGGCGGCGTTGGCCCCGGTGAACGTGAACACGGCCTCATCCAACGACATGGTCCTGTTCCTGGGCTTGACCAAGGACGTCGCCGAACGAATCGTGTCCAACCGTCCCTACAAGGTTCGCGGCGAATTGGTGGCCAAAAATGTCCTGCCCAAGGCCACCTACGATGTGATCAAAGACCGGATTACCGTCGCGCCATAACCGGCCCCCTCCTGCTTGCCCGAGAGTCGGGCGGCCTGTAACTTTTCAGCCTGCGGAGGCCACTCCTCTTCTTAGGACATCCCGGCTCGGCGTTGACAGTGCTGGCATCGGATAACCAGGCCATTCGCCGGACAGCGGATGGCCTGTTGTGTTTCCGGGCTTGGCTCCATACAATGAACGAAAGTGCGCTCAGTCAGGGTGGCGGAGAGAGGAGCGTCGTGCGGAAAGTTGTCTGGATCTGCAGCGTGCTGTTGGTGGGACTGGCCATCGGCGGCTACGTGTTTTTCAAGGGGGAGCGGAAGGTGCCCGTCCGGTACCGGACCGCGCCGCTGGAACGCGGCACGGTGGTGTCGGCGGTCTCCGCCACGGGCACGATTAATCCGGTCGTCTCGGTCCAGGTCGGCAGCCAGGTGTCGGGCATGATCCTGAGTCTGCACGCGGACTTCAATTCGATCGTCAAGGCGGGGGACGTGGTGGCCCGCATCGACCCCTTGCCCTTCAAGGCCAGGCGGGACCAGGCCGCGGCGAATCTGGAAATCACCAAGGCCAGCGCGGTCAAGGCCAGAACCGCGTTGGCGCAGGAAAAGCGCGAGTGGGACCGGTTGAAAGCCCTGCTCGGGCAGAACTTCGTGTCGCAGAACGAAGTGGATGTCGCCGCCACCGAATATCAGGGCGCTCAGGCGCAGCTGGAAGTGGCCGAGGCGCAGGTCAAGCAGGCCGCGGCGACCCTGAACTCGGCCGATTTGGACCTCAAGTACACGGTCATCCGCTCGCCGGTGAACGGGATCGTCATCGCGCGCAACGTGGAGGTGGGTCAGACGGTGGCCGCCAGTTTCGCCACGCCGAACCTGTTTTTGATCGCCCTCGATTTGACCCAGATGCAGGTGGACACCAACGTCAGCGAGTCGGACATCGGCGGCATCACCGAGGGGAAAGAGGCGACGTTCACGGTGGACGCCTATCCGGGCGAGCGTTTCCACGGGCAGGTGCGCCAGGTGCGCAACGCGCCCATCAGCGTGCAGAACGTGGTGACCTACAACGTCGTAATCGGCGTGGATAACAAGGACTTGCGGCTCAAGCCCGGCATGACGGCGAACGTCTCGATCGTCGTGGCGCGGAAGGACAATGTGCTGGCGGCGCCCAACGCCGCGATTCGCTTTACTCCGCCCAGGGCGGAGCGAGGCGAGGGGAGACCGGTCGGCGGCGGGGGCGATGCCGGGACTTCCGCCCGTCCCGCCGGCGGGGGCAAAGGCCGTGGCCAGGCGGAGAAAAAGCTCTGGAGAGTCGGGGCCACCGGCGACCCGGAAGCCGTGCCGATTCAAACGGGTATTTCGGACGGCACCGTTACCGAATTGACCGACGGCGAGCTCAAGGAGGGGGATCAAGTCATCATCGGCATCGAAACGCCCAGAGGGGGCAAGAGGCCGGACTCCCTCCCGCCGGGTTTCGGCTCGGGTCAACAGCGTCGCCCGGGCGGCGGTCGGGACCGGGGGTTGTAGCGGGCCGTGCAGCGTATCTCGTGAATCGTCGTTTGTTTTGGAAGTGAGCCTCCTCGATCATTCCATCGCGCCGTTCGGCCTGGTTCTTTTCGGCGAATAAGCGCTTCACGCTTCACGGTCAACGAAGGACGCTGATGGGCGAACTGATCCTCTGCCGGGACCTGTGGAAAATCTATCGCCTGGGCGACATCGAAGTGCAGGCGCTTCGCGGGGTGAGCCTTTCGATCGAGCGGGGCGGGTTCGTCGCGATCATGGGCGCGTCCGGCTCGGGCAAGTCTACGCTCATGAACATCCTCGGCTGTTTGGACCAGCCCACGCGCGGCACCTACCTGTTGGACGGGCTCGACATCGGCAAGGCCAGCCGGGACGAACTGGCCGAAATCCGCAATCTGAAAATCGGGTTCGTCTTCCAGAGCTTCAACCTCATTCCCCGAACCAGCGCCGTGGAAAACGCGCAACTGCCGTTGTTCTACCGCGGGGTGTCGCTGCGCCAGCAGCGGGAGCGGGCGGCGGCCGCGCTGGCTCGCGTGGGCCTGCGCGGCCGCGAGCACCATGCCCCGGCCCAATTGTCCGGAGGCCAACAGCAACGGGTGGCCATCGCGCGGGCCCTGGTGTCCGAGCCGGCGATTCTGCTGGCGGACGAGCCGACGGGGAACCTGGATACGGAATCCAGCCGGGAGATCATGGGCATTCTGGAATCTCTCAACCGAGACGACGGGATCACCATTATCCTGGTCACCCACGAACCGGACGTTGCGCATTATGCGGCGCGGCAAATCGTGGTGAAGGACGGGCAGATCCTGAGCGACCGGAGCCGCGAGCCGGCTCCGGTGGGAGGCGAGTGAGGATGGGGGCGTTTATCTGGCTGACCGTCTTGACCGCCTTTCGCATCCTCTTTCGCAACCGGATGCGGGCCGGGCTGACGATGCTGGGGATCATCATCGGCGTCGGCGCGGTGATCGCCATGGTCAGCATCGGACAAGGGGCGAAAGCCGTGGTGCAGGCGCAAGTGGCCAGCATGGGCACCAACGTCATCATCGTGCTGCCGGGCGCCACCACGGTCGGCGGGGTGCGGGGGAGTCAGGGGAGCGGCGTGACCCTGACCGTGTCGGATGCGCTGGAGTTGAAGAAACGCGTCCCGCTCCTGAGCGACACGGGCTGGTCCAAGCGGGATGTGATGCAGATCGTCTATGGGAACAAGAACTGGAACACGCCCGTCAACGGCATCTCCCCCAGTTACTTGACGATCCGGGACTGGTCCTATGCAGGCGGCGGACCCTTTACCCAGGCCGACATGGAGGCCGGCGCCCGCGTGGCCTTGCTCGGCCAGACCGTGGTCGAGAGCCTCTATGACGTGGGAGAGGAGCCGGTGGGCTCCGTGATCCGGATCAAGAACGTGCCTTTCCGGGTCATCGGGGTGCTCACGCCCAAGGGACAGTCGGCCCAAGGGTCGGATCAGGACGATATCATTTTCATTCCGTTCAGCACGGCGGAGCGCAAGGTCCTCGGCACCCAGTTTCTCGGCTCGGTGGGCGCCTTGTTCGCCTCCACCGACCATCCGGAGGACCTGCCGGCTGCGGTGGAAGGCATCCGTGAGGTGCTGCGGGCAAGACACCGTCTCCAGCCGGAGCAGCAGGACGATTTCACAATCCGCACCCAGGTGGATATCGGCCTGGTCCAGGAAGGGACCAGCCAGACCCTCACGCTCATGATGTTTTCCGTGGCCTCGATTTCGCTGCTGGTCGGCGGGATCGGGATCATGAACATCCTGCTGGTGTCGGTGACCGAGCGGACGAGAGAAATCGGCGTGCGAATGGCGGTGGGCGCCAAGCGGCGGCACATTCTGATGCAGTTCTTGATCGAGGCCATGACCCTGAGTCTGGTCGGGGGCCTGCTCGGCATTGTGTTCGGCGTGGTCGGCGCGCGGATCACGACGGTGGTGGCCGGCTGGCCGACGATCATTTCGGCAGAATCCATCCTGGTTGCGTTCTTCTTCTCCCTCGCCGTGGGACTGTTCTTCGGCCTCTATCCTGCCAATAAAGCGTCGCGGCTGAATCCGATCGAAGCGTTGAGATACGAATAAAAGGACGCGGGGTGGCAGCCCTCTCGCTCCAGCGACTCCCGGAACGGCCCTTTCGGACTTTGCCAGGCGGAAACCTTCGGAAATTCCTTCGCGGACTCAGTCAGTTTCCGCTTTCCTTCCTGACAAAGTCTCGATGGGCACCCCGTTCCTCCGGCGAATTCCGCTCGGGGCATGCCACCCCGCGTGTAGCGCCTTAATAAAAAAGTGAAAGGCGACAGCCCGCTTTCAAGGCTGTCGCCTTTAACGCTTCGCCAAGCTCAATGGGCAACGTCAATGGTATAGCCTCTCAATATTGACGCACTTCCTGGGAAAGCGTAGCCTTACCAAGTATGCCTATCCAGCACGCTATCTGGAAAGTCGGAGACAAACCCACGCCCTTGCCGGCAAGCCATTTGACTAGTGAGCAGAAGCTCGAAGAGATGATCGTGTGCGACCCACGTATCCTTTCGAGCGAGTGGATGTTGATCGGGCGCCAAGAGGCGACGAACCATGGTGGCCGCATCGATCTACTGGCCATCGCACCCGATGGATCTCTGGTGCTGATCGAACTCAAACGGAACCGCACGCCGCGAGAAATCATTGCCCAGGCTTTAGACTATGCTTCATGGGTCGAGCAGCTAACTCCTGAGAAGATCGCGCAAATATATCAACGCTTTTCCAATGGGGGTACGTTGGACCAAGCTTTTCAGAGGCGTTTTGGTGTCGATCTAGATGAGGAGACACTCAATCAGTCTCACCAGATCATTCTTGTCGCGGCTGAACTCGATAACTCGACGGAGCGCATCATTAACTACCTCAATGCCCGTGATATTGCCATTAACGTGGTGTTCTTTCAGGTTTTTCAGCATGGTGAGGAGCAGCTACTTAGTCGTGCATGGCTCATTGATCCTGGTCAGACGCAAGCCAATGTTGCTAGTACGGCCAAAGTCAAAGGTGAAACCGAACCTTGGAACGGCGAGTACTATGTCTCTTATGGGCCAACTACATCACGGTCTTGGGAAGATGCGCGCCACTATGGTTTCATCAGTGCTGGCGGAGGCAGTTGGTACAGTCAGTGAGCTTCCCCCGAAATTTCGTCTTCCACGGGTGACG
>JAGWTI010000106.1 GCA_028876065.1 Nitrospirota bacterium | reverse complement strand
AGCGAGGCCAGGGCCTGCCGATCCCGATCCACGGCATCCACGGTGTATCCCAGGCCGGCCAAATAGAGGGCGTTGCGCCCCTGGCCCGAAGCCACGTCCAGGGCGGTGCCTTTGGGGAGCCGCGCGATGGATTCCTGGAGAAATTGAGCCGGCGGCGGGTCGGGGAGGGTCGAGGCGCGAGTCCGTTCGAGCCGGACGCCGACCGATCCGCGCACATCCTTCAGCGGGGGCGCGAGTTTTCGTACCCAAAGGCGGAGGGCCGAGATGGGGAATTCCGCGAAGACCATCGCGCTGATGCCCGCCGCCATGGTTTCCACAAGGGCGAACGGTCGGGTTGTGCCGAACTGGACAATCCGTTCGGCCACTCTGGCATAGTCCACGGCGCGTCCGATGTCGTCGCCTTCCGCCGCGCGGGACAAGGCCCCGGGGGGGTAGGTGAGTTCCGCGTCCACGGCAATCGGTTGCGGCGATTGCCGCTCTTCCGGCGTCACGCCGCAATAGCCGTGAAACTCCAACCGCTCGATCATCACCCGATCATCCATCACCGTCATTGTCCCGGATGGTCCCGACAAGAGTCAAGGATGAGGCTTGACTCGCCTCTGCAGCGACTCCTATAATCGTTCGCATGGTGCCGGTCCGTTAAAAATCTCTGATTTCGCAAGAGAAATGGCCGAGTTTACGCATTTCAACGAGTCAGGCCGGGCGCGGATGGTCGATGTCAGCGCCAAGACCGCGACGGAACGGGTCGCCATGGCCCAGGCCACCGTCTTCATGTCGCCGGAAACGCTCGAAAAAATTCAACAGGGAAAGATCGCCAAAGGGGACGTCCTGGCTGTGGCGCAAGTGGCGGGGGTGATGGGCGCCAAGCGGACTCCCGACCTGATCCCGATGTGCCATCCGCTGTTGTTGACCAGCGTGGACGTCGAGTTTGCGGAGCAGACCGTGCCGGATCGGCAGGGCCGCTGCGCCGTCACGATCACCGCCACCGCCAAGACCACGGGCCAGACCGGCGTCGAGATGGAGGCCATGACGGCCGTGTCCGTCGCGGCGCTGACGATCTATGACATGTGCAAGGCCGTGGACAAGGCCATGAGTTTCGGCGACATCTGTCTGCTGTCCAAGTCGGGCGGGAAATCCGGCCTCTACCGGCGCAATGGATGACGAAGGCGGACGATCCAGGACGGGCTGGACCGCGGTGAGTGGCACGAGCCGGTGTCATTGCATCATTCATCCTTCATCGTTGGGTTGAACATGATTACGATCAGGCTGTTCGGTTTGACGAAGACCTTGGCCGGCAATCAAGGCACGCTGTCGCTCGCGTTGAACGACGGCCAGCGCGTCAAGGATCTGGTCGGGCTCTTGGACAGCGGCTATCCGCAAATCGGCGAGTTGATCCATAAGAAAAAAGTCCTGGTGTCCGTCAATCAGGAGATTGCCCACGAGGATACGGCCATCAAGGACGGCGACGAAGTGGCCCTGCTGCCTCCCTTTGCCGGCGGTGCGGCGATGCCCGAGGGGGCCGCAGAGGACGCGATGCTGGTGCGCGTCCAGCGGGAGAATTTCTCGATCGATGCCGAACTCGACCGAGTGCGGCGGCGATCGACGCGCATCGGCGGGGTCGCGGTGTTTTTAGGCACGGCGCGGGACCGCTCGAAAGGCCGCGATGTCAGCGGCATTACGTTCGAGTATTACGAGGGCATGGCCCAGAAAAAACTGCGGGAGATTCGCGAGCGAGCCCTCAAGGACTTCGACGTCATCGACGCGCTGATCCTGCACCGGTACGGCCGGATCGAGGTCGGCGAGAACATCGTGCTGATCATCGTCGGCGCGGAACATCGGGCCGAGGCCTTCCGGGCCTGCAAGTGGTGCATCGACGAGCTGAAGCAGATTACGCCGATCTGGAAGCTCGAGCAGACGCCGGAAGGGGAGGTCTGGGTGGAGGAGCATCCGTGAGCCCTCGCCCCCAGAGCGAAGCGACGCCCGACGTCGCGGACAGCTTCGGGCGGCCGCTCAAGAGTCTGCGGCTGTCGGTCACGGACCGGTGCAACCTCCGCTGCAAGTATTGCATGCCGGAGGAAGAGTACGGCTGGCTGCCCCGGGAGACCCTCCTCAGCTTTGAAGAAATCTATACTCTGACGGATCTGTTCACGACGCTGGGTGTGGACAAGGTGCGGTTAACCGGCGGCGAACCGCTCCTGCGCCGGGATCTGCCGACCTTGATTCGGATGCTGCGGGACAACCGTCGCATCACGGATATCGCGCTGACCACCAACGGCATTCTGCTGGGAGATCAGGCCGACGCCCTGTATGACGCGGGCTTGCATCGGGTGACCGTGAGCCTGGACACCTTGAAGCCGGACCGGTTCCGGTCGCTGACACGGCGCGATACCCATGCCCACGTGCTGGAAGGGATTGAAGCGTGCTTGAGAGTCGGGTTCACCGGTCTCAAACTGGATACCGTCGCGATCAAGGGCTTCAACGACGATGAGCTGGTGGAGTTGATCGAGTACGGCCGGCGAATCGGGGCCGAGGTGCGGTTCATCGAATACATGGACGTCGGCGGGGCCACGGATTGGTCGCTGAGTAAAGTGCTCTCGCGCGACGCCATCCTCGACACGCTGGGCCGGCACTATGGGCCGGCCGAGTCGATCGTCGAGACGAGTTCGGCTCCGGCGCAACGCTATCGCCTTCCGGACGGAACGACTTTCGGGATCATCGCGTCGACGACCAGCCCATTCTGCGCCACCTGCGACCGGAGCCGACTCACGGCGGACGGTGTGTGGTACCTGTGCCTCTATGCGAAGGAGGGGATGGATTTGCGCGAACCGTTGCGGTCGGGCCTGTCCCGTGACGAACTCCTGGCTTTGGTCCGTTCCCGCTGGGAGGCGCGCAAGGACCGTGGCGCCGAAGAACGCAAAGATCTGGAGCAGGCGGGGCTCCGTGAAGCGCGGCTGATCGAAATCCAGAAGCTGCGAGAAGACCCGCACCTCGAAATGCATGCCAGAGGGGGATGACATGTGCCGTCGTCGACTCGTGGATCGGAATTTCCCCAACTCCCTCTCCCATGCCTGACACGTCCTTCCTGACCATCCTGGGCCTTGGGTTTCTGCTCGGGGCCAAGCATGCCCTCGACGCCGACCATGTCGCCGCCGTGTCAACCCTGCTCGTCGACCGCCCGGCCTGGCGGACCTCCGGGATCGTCGGGTTTTGCTGGGGATTCGGCCATACGGTGACCTTGCTGCTGGTCGGCCTCCTGGTCATCGTGTTCAAGCTGACGATCCCCGAGCCGGTTGCGCAAGGGCTTGAATTGGGCGTCGGCCTGATGCTGATCGTGCTGGGCGGTTCCCTGGCCGCCACGCTCGTGCGCGCGCGATGGCATGTGCATGTCCATCGCCACGAGGGGGAGTCCCATCTGCACCTCCACAGTCACCGTCTCCAGCAGGATCATGCCCATGCCCATGCCCATGGGGTGCCCTGGTCGGTCCGCCCGGTGCTGATCGGCATGGTGCATGGGCTGGCCGGTTCGGCGGCCTTGATGCTGTTGGTGTTGGCGGCGGTCCGGTCCGTCTGGGAAGGACTCGTCTACATTCTGGTCTTCGGGGTCGGCTCCATCGCCGGCATGATGCTTCTGGGGATGGTGATCAGTGTGCCGCTCGTCATGTCGGTCGCCTGGGGTCGGCGTGCCCAATTTGCCATTCAAGGCCTCGCCAGTTTGGGCAGCATCGGATTGGGCGTGACGATGGTCGCGCGGATCGCGCTGGAGGCGCTCCCGTTCTGACCGTGTGATCGGCCACCGTCCGGTCCGCACCACGCGACAAGCCGTCAGCAACGGTAGGTATACGTAGTTTACGGCGTTATTGCATCGTCGATGCGGCTCGGCCGTGAATCGTGATTCTTGGTGCGGAATGGATATCGCTATGGTATTCTGACCACCTTTTTGAAGCGCGGGCATCGTCTGCGCCGGGTCGGGCAGGAGTGATAGGGTGAAAATTCGGGTACTCGGTTGTCACGGATCGGATCAGTTGCTCGCCAAGTCTCAGGGGCATCACCAATGCCGGACTTGCGGGTTTTTGGTCAACGGGACCGTGATGGTGGATGCCGGCACCATCGGGGCGGCCTTGCATTTGGATGAGCAGCGGCGGATCCGCCATATTGTGCTGTCACACCTGCATTTCGACCACATACAAGGGCTTCCGACGCTGGCCGATAACCTCGTGGATGACTCGGCGGACTCCGTGGAGCTGGTCGGCACGGCGCAGGTGATCGGTGGTCTCCGACGGTATCTCTTCAATGACAAGGTCTATCCGAATTTTATGGCCTTGCCTCATCCCAAGCGTCCCATTTTCAAAACGCGCACATTCAAGCCAGGCGGGGCAACCGAGGTGGGAGGGTTGCAGGTGATGCCCATCCGTGTGAACCACCTGGTTCCGACCATGGGGTTTCTCATCCGCGAAGGCCGGTCCTCGTTTTTGTACAGTGGGGACACCCACGAGACCGAACAGATCTGGAAAGTAGCGGCCCGCGAGCCCACCTTGAAAGCGGTGTTTATCGAGACGTCGTTTCCGGACGAATTGTCGGAACTGGCCAGGGTCAGCAAGCATTTGACCCCTACGCTCCTGATCCGTGCATTTCAGAAGATCAAGCGGCCGGACGTGCCGGTCTATGTCTATCACGTCAAGCCGCGATTCCGGGACGACATCGCCCGGCAACTGGCCCGGTTCCGGCTTCCGAATCTGACCGTGTTGGAAGAAGGCCAAGAAATCGTCATCTGACTCCATGATGCGTGCGAAAGGCGGACGGCTGCAGAGAGGTTGCGGTCTGGCGGTTCGGCATGCATCCTTCAACATGCGACGGTCATCGTTTCGTCTACGCCATGGCCTGGTTTAAAAAAGAATCGACGCCCAGCGCCGAGCCGACCAAGCGTCCGAAGGTCGTCGAAGGCATGTGGCTCAAATGCAGCCACTGCCGCGAGATCGTGTATCGCAAGGAAGTGGACCGCAACAACAAGGTCTGCCCGAAGTGCGAGTACCATTTTCCGATCTCGGTGACCGAACGGATCGCGTTGCTCACGGACCTCGGAACATTTCGAGAATGGGACGCCGATCTGGCTCCGCAGGACCCGCTGGGGTTTTCCGACAGCCGCGCCTACCCGGAACGGCTGAAGGCCCAACAGGACAAGACGGGGCGGAAGGATGCCCTTGTGACCGGCGAGGGAGCGATCAACGGGCGACGGCTCGTGCTCGCGGTGTTCGATTTCAGTTTTATGGGCGGCAGCATGGGGTCCGTGGTCGGCGAAAAACTCTGCCGCGCCATCGAACACGCCATCACCATGCGCTTGCCGGTCGTCCTGGTCTGCACCTCGGGCGGGGCGCGGATGCAGGAGGGGATCCTGTCGTTGATGCAGATGGCGAAAACATCCGCCGCGGTGGCCCGGCTGGGAGAGGCGAGGTTGCCGTTCATTACGATCCTGGCCGATCCGACGTTCGGCGGCGTCACGGCCAGCGTGGCGATGCTGGGGGACGTGATCATTGCGGAGCCCAAGGCGTTGATCGGATTTGCCGGCCCGCGGGTGATCGAGCAGACGATCAAGCAGCAGTTGCCCGACGAATTCCAACGGGCCGAGTTTCTCTTGGAGCACGGCATCGTGGATATGATCGTGGAGCGCCGACGGCTCAAAGAAACCGTGGGTTCGCTCCTCGGCCATTTGTAAGACCGCCGTTTCGCCACCTTCATGTCCTATTCTGCGACGCGCGAGTACCTCTTTGGGCTCCAGAAGCACGGGATCAGGCCGGGCTTGGAGACCATCGCCCGCCTGCTCGATGACCTGGGCCGTCCGCAGGCGGCCTACCCCACACTGCACATCGGCGGGACGAACGGGAAAGGGTCCACGGCGGCAATGGCAGCCGCCATGCTGCAGGCGGCCGGACACCGGGTCGGACTCTACACGTCGCCCCACCTGGTGGATTTTCGCGAGCGCATCCGGGTGAACGGGGCGATGATACCGGAAGCGGCGTTGGCGGGGCTGACCGACCGTCTGCGCCCGCTGGCGGCGGAGGGAGTCCCGCCCACGTTTTTCGAGTTCACGACGGCGCTGGCGTTCCAGTATTTTGCCGACGCCCGGGTCGAGGTGGCGGTGGTGGAAGTGGGGCTGGGGGGACGGTTCGACGCGACGAACATGATCGTGCCGTTGGCCGCGGCGATTACGACGGTTGCGCTGGACCATCAGGAATATCTCGGCACGACCCTGGAGGCCATCGCCTACGAGAAAGCCGGCATCGTGAAACAGGGCGTGCCGGTCGTCACCGGCCGTCTCGCCGCATCCGCGGCGGCGGTCGTAGCCCGAGCCGCGGCGGAACGGGAGGCTCGGCTCTACCGAGTGGGGCATGAATGCGACGCCCGCGGAGACACGGTGACGGGATTTGCCTATCGGGGGATTCGAGAACGCTGGACGGGTCTGACGTGTCCACTGGCCGGCGCCCATCAATTGGACAATGCGGCCTGCGCCCTGGCCTTGATGGAACTGGCTTCGGCGCGCGGCCTGCGTATTTCCGAAGAGGCGATTCGCGCCGGGTTGGGCCGCACGTCTTGGGACGGGCGACTCGAAATCGTCGAGCGCGCCCCGCTGCTGGTGCTGGACGGGGCGCATAATCCGGAGGCGGGGGCGGCGCTGGCTGCGTACCTGCGCGACCATCGTGCGGGGCATCCCGGCGCGCGCGTGATCCTGGTGCTCGGGATGATGCGCGACAAAGACCTGGCGGGGTTCTGCGGGCTCGTGGCGCCCCTGGCCGATGAAGTGGTGCTGACCCAGGCGCAACTCACCCGTGCGGCATCCGTCCATGAGCTGGCCTCGGCGCTGGGCGAGCGGGCGTCCGGCGCACACCTGGCGCCGCTCCCGGCCGACGCCCTGGCCGTGGCCAGGCGGTTGGCCGCCGCCGCCGACTTGATCTGCGTCACGGGGTCCCTGATGCTGGTCGGCGACGTCAAGGCCCTCCTGCGCGGCTGCGGCCTGTCCCCCATCCGAGGGTGAGGATGGGCGATCGTTGCCGGTCGGTGCTCCGCCTGTCCATCCTCGCGCTTGCCGCGGTCGCCGTGAACGGGGTCGGAGAGGGGCGAGCCCAACCGGCTCAACCTGCCGCTTCCAAGCAAGCCGTTTCCGCTCAGACCGTGCAGACCCAGCCCATCCATGTGTCGGCGGATCAGCTGACCTATCAACAAGACCGGGAAACCTACGAGGCGATCGGGTCGGTGCTGATCGTGCAGGGCATGATGCGATTGACCGCGGATCGGGTGCACATCAATATGTTGTCGGGAAAGCTCACGGCCATGGGCCATGCGCATCTGACGGACCCCACGTCCGAATTGAAAGCCGAGCAACTGGAGATCAATGTCAATACGGACGCCGGCGTGGTGGTCAACGGCACCCTCTACATGAAGGGCTCCAATACGCTGGTGACTGGCCGTCTGCTGCAACGATTCTCCGAAGACCATTACCGCGCAAAGGAAGGGTCGTTCACCAATTGCGACGCCAAGCAGGGCGAGACCCCGGCCTGGCGGTTTACGTTCAAAGATATGGATCTTAAGGCAGGCGACAGTTTCTACGGCAAGGACATTTGGTTTTGCGTCAACGACGTGCCACTGGTGCCGCTACCGACCGTGGCCTACCCCGTGCAAACGGCACGCAAGAGCGGCGCGCTGGTGCCGGAGCTCGGCTACGATAACCGGTTCGGGGCCCATTATCGGCAGAGCTTTTTTTGGGCGATGTCGCCCAGCCAGGATCTTCTGGTGACGCCGGACTATTTGAGTCAGCGGGGGTCTGGCGGCGATCTGCAGTACCGGTATATCCTGAACCGCCAATCCCGCGGCCAGTGGCTGCTCAGTTTCATCCAGGACAATGTGACCAATACAACGAGGGCTCAAGCCATCGGGACTCACTCGCAGCAATTCAACGACGACCTCTCGCTGCACATCAAGTCCAATCTCCTGTCCGACCGGACCATCTTGAACAACTTGAGCAACTCCGGGACGCTGCGGGCCGCGCCCAGCCAGGAGTCTAATTTTACCCTCAATCAGAAGTACTCACTTGGCAACATGTACCTGTTGGGCCAATTCTTGCAGCCGGTCGGGGCCGGGAGCACGAACACGTTCCAGCGTTTGCCGGAGATCGGCTTTAACCTGTTCAACGCGGCGCCTCTCGGCGGCCCGGCACTCCTTGGGATGGAAAACACCTTCGTCAATTTTTACCGCGATCAAGGGTTTCAATTGAATCGGGTGGACCTCATGCCCACGCTCTCCACGGATGCGATCAATGTGG
This sequence comes from Nitrospirota bacterium, assembly GCA_028876065.1. Lineage (GTDB taxonomy): Bacteria > Nitrospirota > Nitrospiria > Nitrospirales > Nitrospiraceae > SYGV01. The sequence continues at coordinate 2,516 of JAGWTI010000106.1, read as the reverse complement.
GGCACGTCGTGGGGATCACGCCGCAACTGAAGTTGCGGGAGGTCTACTACACGCGGGGGGTGACGACCGATAAGATGGTCCACCGGGAGACCCTCTGGGCGAGCGTGGATGCCACGTCGCGGTTGTCCAGAAATTTTTCGAAGGGCGACGGGACAAGCCTCATCCACACGATCGAACCGGACATCATCTATGAATACGTGCCGCCCAGCGATCAGTCGCAAATCGTGCAGATCGATGCGGTTGACGACTTGCCCAAGAAGAATCTGTTGACGTATTCCCTGAAGAGCCGGTTGCTGGAAATGGGGCCTGACGGCCACAACAGCAACTGGCTGGACTTGATGCTGGCGCAGAGCTATCACGTCGGTAGCCCCCAGAGCCAGGCACGGTTCTTCCCCTTTCCCGATAACCTCCTCTTTGCCTCCACGATCCAGCCGCTCCAGCCGACGATGGTGGCCGTGCAGGGGAAGAAGTTTTCGGACTTGTGGGCCCGCGCCGTGATCGGCAACAACGTCGGCACCCCGGCGATCATGAATCCCATGTCCCTGACCATGGACGCCTTTTTCGACCCCTATAGCCGGAGTCTGAGCCAGTGGAATACGGATGTCCGCTACCAGAACCGCGACCAGTGGTATGTCGAACTGGGACAGCGCTATACGAACGATGGGAACCGGGTCCGGCGCGGCGATCTCTGGAATCCTATTTCTTTCAACGAAGTCTATGCGCCGACACAAGCGGTCCACTATGCCACCGGAACCATCGCCGCTCGGATGCCGTACGGCTGGACCTTAGGGGCACAAACCTACTACGACATGAAGTCCGGACAGCGACCGGAGACGGACATTGTCGGCGTCTACCAGAATCCCTGCAAGTGTTGGTCGCTGGGCCTCTTTTACATTCAATTTCCAGACCGCGTGCAATATAATTTTCTTATCAGCCTGACCGGAATCGGCGCGACCGAAGGGTACGGCACCCAGTTGATGAGAGCCATATTGAATCCCTTGCTCAAGGACGAGAGAGGGGTGCCCTGGCCGACCTCGCCGACTCTGCGGTCCTCATCGTCGTCGCAGGGGATGATGCAACCAGGCCAACCGGGCATGGGGCGTTGAGCCAGAGGGAGGGGCACTATGAGACGGCGAGGTCCCAGCCAGACGCATGTGCATGTGCCGCCGATGCCGGCGCGGCATCTGCTGTTTCTCGCCTTGTTGCTGCTGCCGGTGGTTTCTGTGCCGGCGGCTCAGTCGGAGCCGCCCCAGCCGAATCTGCATCGGGCCAAGGCCTTTCTCGCCGCCGGAGACTACCGCCATGCGGTCGAAGCCTGCCAGAAGGAAGTGGAGGTATCGCCGTCGGCGCAGAGTTATGTCTATCTCACCTACGTCTACCAGGCGATCGACGGTTATCTGGAGGCGATGGCCAAGGCCGACCGGTGGGTGGCGGTGGATCAACTCTATTTGAACTTGGCCACGAGGACTGTGGAAGATCTGACGGATCCCCCGGACGTGCTGCCACGGATCGCCAAGGAGCTGATCCAGGAAAGCGTGCGCCGGCAGTCGGATGCGACGGCGGCTATGGCCACGCGCCTGGACAAGGTGACGACGGAGCGGCTCTGGACGCAGCAGACGGCGTGGCGCACGGCCCATCCCGACGACTGGTGGAGCGGGGTGCCGGAGTCTTGGGGCTGGTAGACGGCGGGTCCGTTGCGGGGAAAAGGCGGGCTGCGTCCGGTTGACAGCCCAAACAACGGTAGGATACGATGCGCGCTACGGTTTGAGTCACGTCATTCGAAGGAGGCGATCCGTGGCAGGACAGGCATTGCAGGTGACCGATAGCAGTTGGGATGCCCAAGTCATGAAGGCGCCGGGCCTCGTGATGGTGGATTTTTGGGCCGTCTGGTGCGGACCCTGCCAGATGGTCGCCCCGATCATCGAAGAGTTGGCGACCGAATACGCCGGCAAAGTCAAAGTCATGAAGCTCAACACCGACGAAAACCCGGAAGTGGCCGGCCGGTATCAGGTGATGAGCATCCCGACGATTCTGTTCTTCAAGGACGGCCAGCCGGTGGAGAAGCTCGTCGGCGCCAGGCCCAAGCGGCAATTTAAAGAGATCATCGATTCCTTGCTGGCTCAGCAGACTCCCACCGCGTAACTGACAACGGCTGACTGATGAGCGATGAATGTTGAATGGAGAAAGCTGACGGGGCTGATCTTCGTTCAGCGTTCGGCCTTCTGCATTCCTCGCTTCTGCTGACGTGCTCACCGAGCTGCGCATCGCCAACTTCGCGGTCATCGAACAGCTCACGCTTGAGTTTGCCGACGGATTCCAGGTCCTTACGGGAGAGACCGGCGCCGGCAAGTCCATCCTCGTCGATGCCCTGGCCCTCCTGATCGGGGGCCGAGCCTCGGCCGACCAGATCAGAGCCGAGGCCGAGGAAGCCGAACTGCAAGCCTCGTTTTCCATTCCGGCGCACAGCCCTCTCATAGCCGGCCTTCGCGATGATGGGATCGTGGCTCCCGACGAAC
>JAGWTI010000105.1 GCA_028876065.1 Nitrospirota bacterium | reverse complement strand
GCAACGTTTGCATTTGTTCGAATTCGGAAAAACTTTCTCCAACGCGCCTTTGGCTTTCGACGGTTCTTCGGCCTGTCCAACGGGCAGAGGCCCCCACGCTGCCGCGATGGTCAGCAGCCCCAGCAGGATCAGGACCGGCTTGATCTTCCGCCTCCGTTGCATGATCACCTCGACCGCCCCTTCACGACCATCCCCATTCTTACAGCGCCTTATTCCGAAACGTCAGCACCCTCGGTTGCGCATAGTCTTCGAGCAACTTTGTCGCCGCCGCCCGTTCTTTTTCGCCGGGCAACGTCGCCAGGTATTTCTTTTTCAATTCCGGGCTCGGCTCGGGAATCAATGCATAGGAGAGCAGCGCCTCCACCGTCGCAGGAACAGCCCCGGCAGGCACCGCCAGCGTAAAGGGCACGCGTTTCGTGGTTCCTCCCCGTACCAGGGGTTCCGGAATGGGGCCTCTCATGATCTGCTCATACGGCAATCCGAACCGCTTCTGCTCGCGAGCCAGCTCTTGTCCTTGCGCATTCTTGACCGTGATCGTCACCACGAACTGCTTGAGCACCGGATCCCCGTCCGGAAAGCTGTGCGGAAGGCTGCCCGTCCGCACCAGCACCGTCCCGCCCACGGAAGCCGGCGACTTGACCGCTTCGACGTCCACGCGCGGCATCCATTCGGCTTGCAGGTTCCGATTCTTCAGCATGATGCCGGGGATCACCACGCCCCGGAACCAGTGGCGGCCGATGGACCTCGTCATCGCCCCGCGCCTCGACGTCGAACTGCCCGTCGAAGGTTCCATGTGACAATCCTGGCAGATCGTGCCCTGCAGAATCTCGCCGGGCAAGTCCCGTTTGGTCACGTCTTTGACTTTATCGAAGTGACATGCCGCGCAGTAGTTGGCCCCTCGGTAGAGATCCGATTGGCTCGCCGGATGGACCAAGTTTTCCTCCGGCTCCGCATACGGCCCGTACATCACTTTCCCCGATTGCAGCTTGAACGTCGGCGGGGGCGCCGGCGTTTCGGAAACGGCGTTGATCAAATGGCACGAGGCACAACTGATTCCCTCGACATCCACTTTTCCGGACAACACTTGTTGGTTGATTTTGTCCGTGTGTTGAGGAAAGACCGTGACGGATGGCACGTGGCACGAGAGACACCGTGTCCGCTCCTCCGCCGTCGGACCGGTTTGCAGCCAAAGCCCGAGCACCGTCTTGAAGACGGGGGATTCGAGGGAGGTCCCGTGAAGCAAGGCCGCATCGACGCGCCCGAACGTCTTCAGATCCGGGGTTTGCTCGCGCATGCCCTTCCATTCTTCGTAGTGGCGATCATGGCACTGCTTGCAATCCTCGGAACGGATAAAGACTTGTTCGATTTCCGCCACCCAGGGAGCCGTCGGCTGGGCCTCCGCCTTCTGGGCCACCGCCCGATCATGGTACAGGGCGTTGATGCCCACGACACAGGCCACCATCGCCATGATCACCAGCTTCTGCATCCGTCTCATACGTGCTCCGCGGGCTCGCTCAGGCCAACGATTAGTCCTTCACAATGCGCACAAAATGAAAGTTGATCAGCCCACCCACTCCCTGGACCTCCGGGTCCGCAGGCTCATAGCTCCCGACCGTGAAATTGCCGGTGGGGATGGCCCGTTTGAGGGCCCGGCCAAAGTCGAGCAAGGTGCGCACTTCGACTTTGTCGATTTCCTTGATGACAGCCCGGACTTTGATGCCGGCCAGATCGGCCGGGGTGCCGCCAATCACCTCGAAGACCACCACGCCTTCGGGTCTTTGCATCTTGAGTTCTTTTTGAATCTCCTCGTCGACGGGGCCCACCACAATGCCGAATTCTTCTCCAAGCCGAACCGCTTCGGCCTCCGTCATCGCCGTATCAGGATCGGCCGCAGCGACCGGCCCTACGGTCACGGCCCACCAGCCCAGCGCCAATAGGCACAAGAAAAAAGCCCTACCCGTGGGGAGGGCTTGTCGCCGCCTGCACCTGTGCTGAAAGCGCTGTCCTCGCATTCACGTCCCGGCGCTATAACGACTCGATAACAACCGAGGCCGACTGATCACAGCTTGGCCGTCGGGTCGATGGAGAGTTGGAACCAGGGCGCCACCGCCTTTTGCCCATTACGTTCCTTGTTCTCGCCGTTCCACACCGCAAACGCAATGGCTTGCAAACGGCCCGGTTCCAGCTTCGCTTCATTTTCCGGATCGGTACTGGCCAGGGGCCGCCTGATGACCACCCGCCACACGCCGTCCTTCCAGACGGCATTCCCTTGTACCCTCCCCTGGGATTGCTTGCTGGTGAGGGTGCTGAACCCGCCGCCGACCAAGTCTTCAACGGAGGAGGCCCGGCGGGGAATCACCTCGAACCGGCGGACTTCCCCGCTTTCCCCCTTGCGCTCGGCGGCCTTGGCGGCCCGCCGGTCAATATCGCTTTGCCAATCGGCTTTCCAGTGCCAGATATTGATGTAATGATCGAGTTGTCCCATGCAGAAAAAGGCGGGCGCTTCCCCCAGCGGGAGCCCGACCGCGACACCGTCCCGGAACGTGCCCGGCGTCAAGCGGTCATTTTTCGTGTTGTCCTGCCATTCCAGCAAAAAGGCAATCTCGATCCCGTTGTGGACAGACCGGATACCCAGCGCCCGCGCACTCGGTTCCGGCCACACCGGTCTGGTGATCACCTGCCCACTGAGCGGCAGCGTCAACGGCGGAATTTTCTCCCAGGCAGGGTCTTCCGGAGTAGATGGGACATTGCCGGAGATCAGGTGGGAGCGAACGAAGAGGCCTTCAGAACTGACGACGGGAATTCCCAGCCACCCAAGTGCCGCCGCGCCGGCGAGCAGCCCGGCAAACAGAGGAACGATCGATACCAGAGACCCCCGAGCCCGTTCGAATCGCGCCATACCGAGGCCTCGTCTCCACCCGAACGACCGCTGCGAAAATGGCGCGTCTCTCGCGGAAGGACCAATCAGTCCGTCCACGTGAGGCAGGGGGTCACCACAATTTTGCGCGCCGAATCTTGTTTTCTCCGCGCTCGCAGATATAGAGAAACCCCTGCGAGTCGAGGGCCAGTCCGACCGGCGAGTTGACCACCGCCTCCACCGCCTGCAGACCATCCCCATGCTTGATCATGCCCGCACTTTCCTTCGCCACGAATTGAGCCGCCCCGCACCCGCCCATATTCTTGTCTTCGTACCCGCTGTCCCCGTTTCCTGCCACGGTGGTCATGAGGCCGGTCGCGTGATCGACTTTCCGAACCCGGTGATTCATCGTATCCGAAACATAGAAGTTTCCGGCCGGATCGAACACCACCGCCTCGGGCGCATGCAGCATCGTTTTGAGCGCCGGCTTGTTGTCCCCGTCGAACCCATACCGGCAGACTCCCGCGACGGTAGAAATGATCCCGCTATGCCGATCGATCCTCCGGACTCGATTGCTTCCCTTATCAACGACGTATACATGCCCCTGGACATCCACGGCGATTCCGACCAAGTCGTACAGTCTGGCGTCCAGAGCGGACCGGCCGTCGTCCAGGTAAAAGGACAGATCCAATCCATCCGAGCACTCCGGCCTGAGCCATCCGTGATCGTCGCTGAAATCGATCCCGATCGAGTCGCCCGATAGCACCACCAGATTTCTTGCCACTAAGGGCTGCTCGCGCGCATCATCCTCGGCAGACCAGGTGCCCGCAATGGTCGTCACCTGCCCGGTTCTGGGATCGTAGCGACGGACCCGGTGGGCTTGGGTATCGGCGATATATAAGACATCGTCTGTATCGAACGTGATCGCCGCCGGGTAGGTGAGATTGACATCCAGAGCGGGACCGTCGCCATTGAAGCCAAACTGCCCCGTTCCGACGACGGTGGTGATAATGCCGGTCTCGTGATCGACTTTTCTGATCCGATTACTGCCCGAATCGCAGATATACAGGTCGTTATGGGAATCAAACGCCACGCCGAGCGGAAGGTAGAGCCCGGCCTCTCCGCACGGCCCAGAGTCTCCGCTGTAACAGGTTTCTCCGATCCCCGCAAAATTGTGGATCGTCCCTTCGCGCAAGTCGATACGCCGGACTCGGTCCGATCCGGATTCGGCAAAGTAGAGATACCGTTCGTCCTTGTCGAGCGCCACATGGTGCGGGAGCGGAATGCCGGATTTGACGGCCCGCTTGCCATCCCCCGTGCTGCGAGCCTTGCCGTTACCCGCAAAGGTCTCGATGTAGCCGACAGGCAGTACGACTCCGGTTTCCATACTCACTCCTTCACATCAGCCCAACGGCTCAGACTCAGACCGCGCCGACGCCCTCAGCACGGGAAACACCTGGGGAGACCTGCTACGCCTTGGAAGACGGCGGCGTGGCCACGGGAGGCTGTTCCGGCGCCGCGGTCGAGGGAGTGGCCACCGTACCCTGTTCGGGTGCTGGAGTCGGTTGGGCCTGGCCCGGTACCTGAGCCGTCACCTGTGCTTGCGCCTGGGCTTCTGCTTCGATCACATCCGCTTCATGGACGGATTTCTTAAACCCTTTGATCGCTTTGCCCAACCCCTCGCCGAGTTGCGGCAATTTGCCCGCCCCGAAAATAATCAGCACGATGACCAAAATCAAAATCAGCTCGGTAAACCCAAGGCTCCCAAACATGGTGACCCTTTCTCCTTCAGGATGAACGCCTGCTAGGCCTTGCCTGCTTCCTTCGTCCGTTTGGCAAAACGATCCTTCAACTTTTGCCTGGCCTGCTCCGCCTGTTCGAACATCTTGCACTTTTCATAGGCGCTGATGAGGTTATAGTAGACAAGCGGTTCATCCGGGTTATGTTCGACGGCATCTTCCATCACCTTGATGGCCAAATCCGTTTTCTTGTGGTTCAGAGCGATGTCCAAGAGCTTGAAACTGGCGTCCAAGTGCTTGGGATCGAGTTCGAGAGTCCGCAGATAACACTGCATCGCCATATCAACCGTGTTGTAATCGGACACCGCCGGATTGTCCAATTCCACGTACACGTTGCCAAGGTTGAACCAGGCGATAGGATCGTCCGGCGTCACCTCGACCAGTCGCTCATAGTAGGCTTTCGCTTCCATGAATTGGCGTTTTTCACAGTACACCCGGCCGAGATTGAACAGCGCCAGAACATCGTACGCATGTACCTCCAGCGCCTTCTTGAATTGCCCCTCCGCTTCGTCGACCATGTTCTTGGTCGCATAGATGGTGCCCAGATTCGAATAGTACATGGCCAGGGAACGGTTCATCTCTTCCCTGAGCACTTCGGCCATCTCAATGGACTTTTTGACCTCGGTGAGCGCGTCGTCCATCCGGCCTTTGCTGAAATAGAGCTCCCCCAGGCGGCAGCGGGCTTGAAAGTCATCCGGCTCCTCGCCAAGCAGTTTCTCGAGCTCGGCAATCTCCTCATCGGGGGTCAACTGCGGCTCCGGCTGTTCGACCGCCGCGCTTCCGGTGTCCGTTACCTGCGTCGTTTCCTGTTCGCTCATGGTACCAATCCTATCGTTCCGTTTAGGTTCGTTCACTGAGCAAGGGCTGTGACGGCTGAGAGAGCAGTCCGCCTTCAAGCCCGGCATCGTTGGCCGGCACCGCGCCCCTGCGCTTATCCAGGTTCAGCAACATCAGTCCGAGCACCACCATAAGGGTCAGGTGCGACAGCTGCAACGCGTACCCCGCGATGAACATCAGCCCCAACCCATACCCGGCCAGCCGCCCGATGGTCAACAATTTAATGACGGTGTAACTCCAACACAGCAGCCCCGCGACATAGAAAGCAAACGGCAGGTAAAACGTGTATCCCATGCCCATTTGAAAGATCCACCCGATCCCCTCGCCGGCCTTCCGGACGCTCTCCGCTACGGCCGGATCATAGAGCCCCAAGATATAATCGAGGCCCAGCAACCCAAGAAACACGCCGCCGCCGACCAGAGCAAAAATGACGGCACGGCGGCGCTGTTTCTTATTATTGGTCCAAAGAGGCGTCGCGCCGTATGCCCAGAACACCAAAATGCTGGCCAGCACCATGAGCGCCTCTCCAATCCGATTGACTTCGTGCACGATCGGCGGAGCCGCGGCCAGTTTGAGCAAACCGTACGTCGTGGAGAGGGTTTGATAATAGAGCCATCCGCCAATGCCGAGCACAAAGCAAAGGACCGTGCTGCGTTGGGCCCAGGAGTGGTTCGTCGCCAGATGTTCCGCGACGAGTATGGCCAACACGACGATGAAGACCGCATTGTAGAGGATCGACCCGAGCATCGTGGGGGGGAAAAACAAGAACGCAACGGTCAACAGGACCAGCAAGGACACGGACGGAATCAACAGCGCATCGTAACGTCCCGCTCCAATGGCCCGGCTTTTGTTTAACATCAGCAACAGAAGAGCCAGGAACACGAGCATCGAAACAAGGTTCAGGAGGGTAAACCCGATGGACGACAAGGTCTTGAGGGAGATCCGCACCGACTCGTACTTCTGCGCCAACTTGCTCAGATGCATGCCCAGGCGCGAGACGAGGCGGTAGAGGATCAGTTCGAGCAGCCCGGCTAACAACAAGAACTTGGCCGTGTATTCGAATAGAAGACCATGCTCCTCAAGCCGCCCCCCGCCCTTCTCTGCAACCGCCGCACCGAGCATAAACAATCAATCCCTATTATGATCGATAAATCCTAAGGATACCGATGGATTATATCCAGAAGCGTCCGGAAGCGTCAACCCAAGGATGGCGGCGGGAGGAACCGTAACGACGGCGGAACGCTTACGAACCGGCGGGCAAGGGGACGCGCTGCACCTTGGCTTTTTCCCGAGCAATATAGAGAAGACCGTCCGCCATGGAATAGTTAAACGGCAGTTCGCAGACTACCTCGCTGATCTTCCCGTATATCTCCTGGTAGACCCGCTCCGCTTGTTCCGGCGTCATCCCTTCTTTCACTTCGTAGAAAAACCCAAGACTGAGATCTTCTGACGCCGGGCGCATAATGCGTTGAATGCCATAACTGCCCGGATCGCTCATGATCGGCGCTTCTTTTTCGAGATCGAACAAACAGGGCTGACAGGAAAACCCGTACGATTGATGGAGTCGCTCGTTGTGGATGACAAAGTTGGCTGTCTCCATCGCCTCCGCTTCGGTCTCGGTCGGGAAACCTGCGATGATATAGCAGTGGATGGCGATTCCCAGATCGAGGCAGTCCTCCGTGATGCGACGGACGCTCGCCTGGGAAATCCCCTTTTTCATGAAATCCATCACCCGCTGATTGAACGATTCGAGCCCGAAGACGATCTTCAGACAACCGGCGTCACGCATCTGCGTCAACAACTCACGCGACAGATTCTTCTCGAACCGCATCTCGCAGGTCCAAGAGAAATTCACACGGCGATCGATCATCTGCTGGCAAAGTCGCTTGGTCGGGGACAGGGCAAAACATTCGTCCGTAAAGAAAAAATACGGCGTGTTGTAGCGAGCCGACAGCCACTGCAAATCATCGATCGTCTTGCCCGGATCCCGCTGACGGAAGTTCTGGTGATCGAGGGTGAGCGCGCAAAACGCGCAGTCTTTGTAGTAACACCCTCGGGAGAACTGCACCGGGAGCACCGTGCTGGGAGACAGGTACCGTCCCAAGGGAAAGCCATCGTAGTTCGGCGCCGGAAGCTCGTTGATGTTTTCGGAGTAGAAGGGCTGATTCACCGTGATTTTTCCGTTTTGGCGGTGGATCAGGTTCGGGACCTTGTTGAAGTCCCGCTTCCCGTCAAGCTGGTTGACCAGTTCCAGCAAGGCCGTTTCCCCTTCAAAGACGATGAAATCGTCCGTCAGATCGAACAACCACGGGCACCGGCGAAGATTATCAACCAGTCGGGTAAAGATACTGCCGCCGATCGTCAGATGCAGATTGGGATTGGCTTCTTTGATGAGGCGGCAAAGGGTCAGTCCCGGAATGATTTGACTCGTGGCCGTGATCGAGACTCCCACCAGATCGGGCTGATCCGCTAAAATCGACGGCAGGAACCGGTCTCGGAACAGGCTCAGATAGGGATTTTGCTCCTCGTCACGAATGGCCTTGAGCAAGTCTTTTGATGAGTAAATGGAATAGGTACTGAATTGATTGTCGACGACCGTCAGCCTGGTCGGAAAATAGAGCGTGGAAAGGAGCTCCAACCATTTGTCGATCAGAAAGAGACTCTCGCGATACCGCTCGATGTCGTAAAATTCTTCTCCCCGCAATGACTCTTTGGCCGGCTCAATCGCATCGATCAGGTACGGAAAACGGTCCAAAGACTCGACCAGTCGCGTGTATTGTTCCGCACTCCCTGGCCCCGTCTCCCCCGTCCGCTCCCGTTCCAGCTTCTTCACCTTATCAACCAGCCGTTGGTAGACCTCCGCGCCATATTCTTGCGTCAAGACCGTATCCAACACCTCGATCCCAAGATCACGCTGTTGGACATTCCGGACTCCGGCCTTGGCCAAGAATCCGGTCAAAGAAGGAAGGCTCAAATAGGGTTGCGATGGGTGCCAGGTTGGTGGAAACAACAGGGATATCTTCACGGAAATCCTTCAAAAGAAGGCTTCTTGCCAGTTACTTCGGGTATGATTCTTATACACCTGCGGCTTTTGCAAATGCAACTGCATGCGAAGCCTAGCCACGCCCCTCACCAAAATACACCGCTATGGGGACATTGTTCGAGCAAAGAAAAGCCCCGAGCCACCTTGGTGGGCGACTCGGGGCTATTCCGTCACGGCCTTTGGCAGATGATCACCTCAGGCCCTCACTCTATCCCCTGACGGGGAAAGGAAGAACGCCTCAGGGCAACTTCAGCGTAAACCAGGTCGAAATGCCCTTCATGCCATTCCGCTCGACGTTGGTGCCATCCCAGACCGCGAAGGCCACAGGAACCGAGGCACCGGCCTTGAACTGCACGTCGTTGGGGTCACTGGTGGTCAAGGCGCGCTTTACCACGATACGCCAGGTCGGACCGGTGCAGCAACCGCCCTTGACAGAACCAGCCGGCTCCCACACCCCGTTTCCAAACACATCCTGATGCGTCTGAGTCGTCAGCGTGCTGAATCCGTTGGCATTCAGATCTTCCACCGAGCTCACGCGCAGAGTCGGATCCGCCATGATATTGCCGGACCACATAGCGGTATTGAATGGCCCAAGGCTGCGGCCGATCCGGTCAGGATAGGTCACGCCACCGGCCGGCTCTTCAAAGTAGTAATCCCAGAAAATGCCCGGGTACTGGTCGTCCACATCCCACAACCCGGCGCTGTCCTTGCCCAGGTCCTTCTGCCACTCCGCGTTCCACCGCCAAATGTTGACGGTTCCGCCGGATTGGCCCATGCACTGGAAGGGCGGCGCCCCGGACGTGTTCACCGGGAACTGGATCGCAGCCTGATCGCGGAAGTCCTGCGGCCCGATCGTCGTATTGTTCATGGTCTGGTCCGCCCAATCAAGACGGAAGCCCAGTTCCTTTCCGTTCGAGACCGCTTTGACGAAAACGGACTTGACGGAAATGTTCGGATGCATCGGCGTCGTAATCGTCTGCCCGCTCAACGGGATGACCACACCCGGCACGCCTTCCCAAATGGGATTGGCTCCATCCATGGGGATCGGGCCCTTGATGGCCTTCACCGGGATCGTAACCGGCTGGCTCACCGCCAGCGGCACCTGACCCAGCGTCAACATGACGCCCACGATCAATGCCGAGAGAAGAATGCCAAACACCACTTTCTTGTTGCGTGTCTGCACCACTCTCATATGAATATACCCTCCTCTCAATTAATGATTAAAGACTGCTCGCAAAAACGACCAACTCTTCCGCTCTCCATGACGAATGAAACGGCCCCTTACGCCGTGCCCGTAGGCCCGGCCTCATCTTTATCCTTATCCTTGTTCTTGTCCAGGAAGGACGAGGCGCCCACTTCGTTGAGCAGGATGCTCAACTCGTTCCCCTGATCTTGCGCACCGCATTCATAGGTTTGGCCTTCGGGTGCGTTGAACGTGGCGGGGCGATAATCGGCCTCGGAATAGGGCTGCGGCGTGACACCGAGATACGCAGCCTCAAAATCCATCCATTCCGAGCCAAGATCGGCCATGTGCCGGAAAAATCCGGAGTCTGCCTTCTTGACCAGCATGCGGCAGAATAGGGGAACCCAGCGTCCGATATGCTCTTTGACGAATTTCTTTTGGGCATCCACCACAATCTGTGTTTTGTCGGCGCCGTCGTGACAACGGGCATAAGATTCTTTGTAGGCGAGAAAATGCATGAACTCGAGCTCGACGCTCAGATGGTCCATCCGTTCGTGGATATCTTTGGAAAGCTCGACTCCGAACGCGCGGTAGTAGCCGGCGATATCGCCCATCACATGGGCTTGACCGAAGACGTGATCGTTGCCAAAGAGGGTTTCGTAGGGAGGGCAATCCAACGTAATGACGTTGCTGAACACCCGCCGGTGTTCGGCTTGCAGATCACTTAGTTGCCAGTTGACGCACTCGGAGGCAACGAGCGATTCGATTTGATCCAGAGATTTGCCGATGGCGGCGAGTTTCGTCCGCGCCCGCTCCCCGCCTATTCCTTCCAGACCCTGACGCAAACTTTCCAGCGCCGATCGCGCATCTTCGACAAATTCCCCGGATTGTAGGTAATCCAAAAACTCATCGTCTTCCGGGTAGAGCATGCTCCACGAAAGCAAGAGATACAGCTTACTGCGCCCGAGAGCTCGCTCGACGGCTGGGGAGTCCTTGATGGCAACAGAGCCGGATGGTACGGTGAGAGAATCGGCGAGGCCCCGCTGGCTTTCCTTCGTATTCATCAATACATTCTCCAACCAGTCCTTACCACCGTTCGGCCGTAAGCTCGCGTATGATAGGCAATGCACCGGGGGAAGTCAAGCCCGAACTCAGCTCAAGATGTTTCGTTTGGCAACCCTATGATTTTTCAGCTGAAGCCCGCTC